>CAYTRB010000100.1:0-11969 GCA_964440215.1 uncultured Methylocapsa sp. | reverse complement strand
TTTGAATCTGAGCTGCGTCCTTATCGATCAAATGAGTCCATTTGATCAGGACGCGTTCGGCGCCATCGCCGCATCGCCCTCAACGCTACGCCGCGCAGCTCAAGAATCCCTGGGTGATCTCGTCTTCCTTAAGGTTGCGGCCGATGAAAACGAGACGGCTTACGCGCTTTTCCTCAGGTTTCCAGTCGCGTTGCAGATCGCCGTCGAGAAGCATATGCACGCCTTGGAAGACAAATCGCTTCGGCTCGTCCTTGAAGGCAAGGATACCCTTGGCGCGCAAGATCGAGGCGCCTTCCCTTTGTATATAGTCTTGCAGCCAAGGCATGAGTTTTTCCGGATCGAGATCGCCCTCGATCGACAAGGAGACGGATTGCATCTCTTCGTCGTGATAACGTTTTAGGCCATGGGACGCATGGTGATCGTGCTCGTCATGGTGCCCGTGATGGGCATGATCGTGATCGTGATGATGATGATCGTCATGATCGTTGCCGCCATTGAGAAACTCCGGCTCGATTTCGAGAATACGCTGCAAGTCGAAGGCGTTGCGGCCGAGTACCGCGTCGAGCGGCACCGCGCAGTTCTGCGTTTTGTGCAGCTTGGCATAAGGGTTGATCGCGCGGATTCGCGCCTCTACTTCGGAAAGTTCCTCTGGCCCGACGAGATCGGTCTTGTTGAGGATGATCACATCGGCGAAGGCAATCTGGTTCTTGGCTTCCGGCGCGTCTTTCAGCCTATCGGTCAGCCATTTGGCGTCGGCAATGGTAACGACCGCATCGAGCTTGGCCGCAGCGCGCACATCGGCGTCGACGAAGAAGGTCTGCGCCACGGGGGCTGGATCGGCAAGGCCCGTTGTCTCGACCAGGATCGCGTCGAATTTACCCCGGCGCTTCAGCAAGCCCTCGATGATCCGGATGAGATCGCCGCGCACCGTGCAGCAGATGCAGCCATTGTTCATTTCGAATACTTCCTCGTCGGCGCCGACGACAAGATCATTGTCGATGCCGATTTCGCCGAATTCATTGACGATGACAGCGAACTTCAAACCGTGATCCTCGGTGAGAATGCGGTTCAAAAGCGTCGTCTTGCCGGCGCCGAGATAGCCGGTAAGAACGGTAACAGGAATTTTTTTGGCCATGCTAGTCTCCGAGAGCTTCGCGCGGGGCGGCGCATGGCGCCAACATAGGAGACGCGCCCGCCTCCGCCAAGCTTTGCGAAGGCCGCGCCGGTCAAATCCAAACGGCCGAGGTCTTTGCCGCATGGCGGCTTTTGGATACACAATCTTGAGAAAATTCGCTAATTTGCGCTCAAATTTGGGCGGCTGCCGCGTCCATCTGGGAAAAGCCGGAGCAAGTGGGGACGTCATTTTGAGTTTAAGAGTGTTCGCACCATCCCGATTATTGGCGCCATATGTGATGGCAATTTGGGATTATGAAGATTTAACTGGCAGCGATAATTCGGCGCTTTCAATCCTGCCGGACACCGCATCCTATTTATGTTTTTTGTATGCGGATTTCCTTCAGACGACCCACAAAAATGCTATTTATACCACACGGAGTGGCCTCGCTGGCTTCCAAACTTACCGGAGTGATTTGGGCGGCGCAGGAAAGATATCAGGCGTTTCAGCGCGTCTTACACCTTGGGGATTAAATGTGTTTCGAAGCGGCATCGTGCGGGATTGCGCTGAAAAGCGCGTGGATTGCAGAGATGTCTTCCCCCGTTATGCGATCGAAAGAATCGAAGATAGATTGTCGCTCATGAGAACGGCGGAAGAGCGTGTTCAATGTTTAGAGAGTTTTTTACTTAGCGCATTGAACCGTAACAACGAGGATCTCCTTATTCAGAAGGCTTGCAAAGATTTAAGTAGTTCTAATGGAAATTACCCGATTTGGAGGCTCGCTCGAAATCTCGGTTTAACGGAGCGTACCTTGGAACGGCGTTTCCTCGCTCATATTGGTACAACACCTAAAAAATATGCTCGTGTCGTCCGTCTGCGGAACGCAGTTTTACAACGAAAAAAACTGTCAGCTTGGGCAAATGTTGCGCAAGAAGCTGGTTACTATGATCAAAGTCATATGATTCGCGACTTTCAAGAGCTTTATGGAATTTCACCTGAAGCCCTCCACCCTCAAATTGAGGTTTCCCAAACGATCCAGTTTTCAGGATTGTTGAATTTATATCAAGCCGCGTAAAGCCCATCATGCGATGAAAGCGCTTGCAAAATCATATAATTTAAATTGTCGGTTTTTTCCAATACGTCAGACGGCTCTCATTCTTAAAGTGCTCCTAGCGGCTCATTTCGAGCTTAAAGTCTGTAAGTTAGGGGAGGCCGATGTTTACGAAGCAAGCTATTACAAAAAAACTCAATGTACCCGCAGATAGGGTGTGGGACGCCATCAGCAAAATAGGCAGGCTCGATGTCTGGTTTCCGATTATTGAAACATGCAAAGTAGAGGGTGATGGACCGGGTGCATTACGGCATATGACCATAACAGGGGGTGGTGGTGAAATAAAAGACACCATTGAAGAAATTGATTCTAAGAATATGAAGTTGGTATATCACCGGCCCATATCGCCATTCCCCGTGACCCACTACAGAGGAACAGTCGAGGTCTTCAAGTCTTATGATGGGTTAGGTGTTGTCGTCTGGACAATTGATTTCGAGTCGAAACCTGAAGATAGCGCTTCCGTGGCGGAATTGGTACAAGGGGCCATAGGTGCAGGCATTGATGGTATGGAAAAAGATTTAAGGCACTAATCAATAAGTGCCGCGGACAACTGCTTGATGTTGTTGCGCATCATCTCGATATAGCTGCCGGCCGGGCCGTCTGGGGAAGAAAGTGCGTCGGAATAAAGTGTGCCGCCGATTTTCGCCCCGGATTCGGCGGCGATGCTTCGCACGAGTCTTGGGTCGGTCACATTTTCGAGAAACACCGCCGGAATATTCTCGGCCTTGATTTGGCGGATGATTTTGGCGACGTCGCGGGCGCTGGCCTCCGTCTCCGTTGAGACGCCTTCTGGGGCTATAAAGCGGAAACCATAAGCTGTGCCGAAATAGCCGAAAGCATCATGGGTCGTGATGATTTGCCGCCGCGCGGGCGGAATTTTCGCGATGGCCGCCGTGACGTCTTTCTCAAGCGCGTCGAGCTTGCCGAGATAATTCTCCGCATTGGCACGATAGACCGAGGCGCCGCCAGGGTCGGCGGCAATGAGAGCGTCGCGGATATTGGCGACATAGATCTTGGCGTTGGCGATCGATTGCCAGGCATGCGGGTCTTGCGCGATACGGCCTTCCTCGCGCATTGGCTGCGGGCTTATCCCGTTTGTCGCGACGATGACCGGGGCCTTGGTGCCGGACGCTTTGATCAGGCGATCGATCCAACCCTCCAAACCGAGGCCGTTTTCCAAAATGAGCCGTGCGTCGCCGAGCTCTTTCGCGTCGGCTGGCTTTGGCTGATAGACATGGGTGTCGCCATTCGGGCCGACGAGTGCGATGACCGCGATCCGGTCGCCGCCGACATTGCGGGCGAAATCGGCGAGAATCGAGAAGGTTGCGACGACGGGCAACTTTCCGGGCGCTTGCGCCTTAGCCGGCCCGCCGCCCGCCACGCTTATGCAAGCAAGAGCAAAGGTTATAACATAACGTAAACATGCCATGGCAACTCTCCATATGCCGAGGGATTAGGCCTCCAAGTGCCGTCCGGGTTTCAGGCGGCGCAGAAGTCCGATGGCCGGACCGAAGAGAAGGGCCAAGAGATAGATGAGGCCCGCGATCAAAATAATCAGAGGTCCCGAGGGCAGGCCAGCGTGAAAGGAAATGACGAGCCCAGCATAGCCTGCGAGCATTCCTAAAATCGCGGCGGCCGCGATCATAAGGGTCATGTCATCGGTGATGAGCCTCGCCGACGCGGCAGGCAGCATCATCATGCCGACGGCGAGAAGCGTGCCGAGCGCTTGAAATCCGCCGACCAGGTTGAGGACGACCAGCACCAAGAACAGGATCTGCACGACGCCGCCACTGCGGCTGACCGAGGCCAGGAAACCGGCATCGACCGTTTCCAGCACAAGCGGCCGGTAAAGTGCCGCGAGCGCGATGAGCGTCACGCTCGCGATCGCGGCAAGTAGGATCAAGGTCGCGTCATCGAGGGCCAGCACGCTGCCGAAGAGCACATGCAAAAGATCGATATTCGAGCCGCGCAAGGAGACGATGGTGACGCCGAGCGCAAGGGAGATCAGATAGAAGGCCGCGAGCGACGCATCCTCGCGCAGGATCGTCGTGCGCGCGACGACGCCTGAGCCGACGGCCACGATTAGGCCCGCCGCCAGTCCGCCAATGGTCATCGGCCCGAGCGACAGACCCGCGGCGAGATAGCCGAGCGCGGCGCCGGGCAAAATTGCATGCCCCACCGCGTCGCCAGTCAACGCCATCCGGCGCAAAATCAGAAACACGCCGATCGGCGGGCCGGCGATCGCGAGCGCGATTGAGCCCGCGAGCGCGCGGCGCATGAACGCGAATTCGGCAAAAGGTGCAATGAAGAGTTCATGCAAATGCAAGGGCGCGCTCCCGGTCTAAGACAAACCCGAACGCGGGCAATCGTTGCAACACATCATGCGGCCCGCGCGCAGGCCTGCGCCTGCCGGTCGAAGGCCTCGATCATGGCGCGCGCTTTCGAGAGATTTTCAAGGGTAAGAACCGTATCGGTTTTCCCCTTCGCGATGGCTTCCCGCGCGAGCAAGAGCGTTTGCGGGAAATACTCCCGCACGAGATCGAGGTCATGCGACACAACGAGCACGGTGCGCTGTTCCTCGTGCCAGCGGGCGACGAGGCCAAGCAGATCGGCGACGGTTTTGGAGTCGATCGCTGTAAACGGCTCGTCAAGCAGAATAAGGGCGGCGTTTTGCAAGAGAAGCCGGGCGAACAGCATCCGCTGCAATTGACCGCCAGAAAGCGTGCCGATGGGGCGTGATTCGAAGCCATCGAGCCCGACCGCCGCGATCGCTTCGCGGATTTTCGCGGTATCACTTTTGGAAATGCCGCCGAACAGGCCGCAACGGGTCCATAGCCCCATGGCAACGACATCGAACACACTAATCGGGAAACTTTTGTCGATGTCGGCCGCCTGCGGCAGATAGGCAATGTCGCGGGGTTTTATGCAGGGCAGGGCGATCGAGCCTGTGAGCGGCGAAAGCGTTCCAGCGATTCCCTTGAGCAATGTCGATTTGCCGGCGCCATTCGGGCCGCAAATCGCGAGCAGGGCGCCGCTTTCCACTTCGGCGTCGAAATGATGCACCGCGGGATGCCGGTCATAGCCAAGCGTGAGATCGCTGAAACGGATCGCTATGTCCATGAAAGGCAAATATCCATCAAACGAAGCGCCGGGGATCCTTGAAAAGATTTGTCAAGCCAGCGCCCAATAGACCACGGCCCATAAGCCCGCGATAACAACCAGGGCGCCGCCGCAACGCGCAAGCGAGGAGAGGCGCAGCAGCGAAAAGGCGGGCGCGGCGGCAGCTCCTGCCCTCTGCCGTTCGCTGGCAACGCTCATGGCAGTTCCTTGTGCGGGCAATTTCGCATGTGAAGGTTATAACGTTAGCATCGAGGCCTGGCAAGACAGCGCATGAGGCTCATGCCTCAAGCTGAACTTTGAGAAAGGAGCTTAGCATGGCGGATGAATTTTTTTTGAGATTGCGGCCCTGGCGTCGGCCGCGCATTTTGATTAGTTTCCCGGCATGAAGCATGTGTCGAAGACGGCGCCCCGGAAGCAGAGTCCCCAGAAGCAGGCTTCCCGCCAGCTTTTTTCTATAGTCATCGGTTTCGCGATTGGCCTCGCCGCTCTTGGTGGCGTAGTTTATTCCGTCATGCCAGGGCGCCCGAATCTCGGATCCCCTGATATTGGCGGCGCGTTTACCATGATCGGGCAGGATGGCCGCGCGGTGACGAATGCGGATCTGGCCGGGCAGCCTTATCTGGTGTTTTTCGGCTACACGCATTGCCCGGACTTTTGTCCGACGGCGCTCTTCGATATTTCGGCGGTGTTCAAGGAGATGGGGCCGGACAAAAAGGTCGCCGCGCTTTTCGTTACCGTCGATCCCGAGCGCGACACGCCGGATGTTTTGAAGACTTATCTTGAAAACTTCGATTCCCGCATCATCGGGTTGACTGGCGATAGCCAGAAAATCGAGGCCATTGCCAAGTCGTTTCGCGTTTATGCAAAAAAAGTCCCTGGCGAAAACCCCGGTGACTATACGGTCGATCATACCGGTGTCGTCTATCTCATGGACAAGCGCGGAAAATTCGTGAGCGCATTCAATCTGCAAAGACCGCCGCAGCAAGCCGCGCGCGAACTTGAAGCCTATCTTTAAAGCACGATCGCTTTGTCTTAAATCGATCCTGGTCTAGGGGATAGCGGCAACCGGTTTCCAGTCTCAAAAAAATCCAAGCGGAAAATATTTCAGATAAAGATTGGTATAGGTTCCCCGCGTGCTGAGCCTAGCGAGTGCGTAATCGAGCGTCTGGCGCAATTGTGAATTGCCTTTTTTTACTGCGATCCCAACGCCTTCGCCAAAATACCGCGGATCGAGAAAAGGTCCGCCGCGAAAGCCGCAACATGTCCGCCCATCCGGACTGTCGAGCCACAGGCTGAGCGATATTCCGTCGCCGAAAATCGTGTCGATCTCGCCTTGAACGAGAGCCTCTCGCAGCAGCTTTTGCGAGTCGTAGGGTTTGCGGACCGTGTCTGGAAAATAGGTTTCGAGATAGGCTTCATGCGCCGTTTTGGCTTCGACGCCGACGGTTTTTCCGCGCAAGCTTTCCGGTGTTGCGGGCTCCGCCGAGAGGCCGGAGTGGGCCACGAAACGGGCCGGAGTCGTATAGTACGGCCCGGAAAAATCGAGCGTGGCGCGCGTTTGCGGATCGATACGGATCGCCGCCATGAGCGCGTCGCCTTGATCGCCATTAAGCGCGTCGATCAAGGTATCGTAGCGGCGCGCCTGGATCGTGCAAATAATTTTCAGTTCCTCGCAAATGGCGCGCGCGAGATCGACATCGAAGCCGGAGAGTGTTCCGTCCGGCAGCGCGAAATGGAATGGCGGATAATCGTCCTCGGTCAGAAAGCGCAGGCTGCGTAGACCGCTGAAGTCCGGCTTGTCGACGCGATGATGCGGGTCCCAAAAGCCCGGCACGAACACGCCACCTCCGGCAAGCAAGGGTTGCGGAGCCAGCAAGACCAAGGCGAATAGGGCCGCTAAGCCAAGCTTACCATTAACAAGCTTACCTTTAAGAAGTGTCGCAATGGACCTTAAAAGGAAGCCTATCTTGCATTGGAACGGAACCAGGCGGCGCTCCGTTCCACCATGGGTCCAATTAGCTGGTAAGAAAACCATATGTTATCCTTTGCATGGTGGCGCAATGCGTTGCGGATCCTTGGCACGATAGAACCCTTGCGGTTCGGCCTGAGAGCTGTTTGGACTGGAACGCATCCGAGTCAGCGCCTTGATCATGCAGCCTGATTGGCTCATATCCCGGCGCCCAGCCTGGCACAATTCAACCTGGGGCGATGATGAACAGCTGCAACGGACCCGCATAGGACAAAACGCGCGGATGAACGAGCTTTTTTCTAGCCGAAGCGAAGGGGAAGAGGATCGCGGCCCTCTGATGCGGGAGCTTGCCTGCTTGCCGGTATTTTTTGCTCTTGCCGGCAAACGGGTGGTTCTCGCCGGCAATTCCAGTGCCATTCTCTGGAAGGCCGAACTCTGCCAAGCGGCGGGGGCAGAGCTCGAAGTGTTTAGCCCGGATCCATGCCAGGGTCTTGTGGCGTTCGCCAGCCGTTGCCCCGCGGTATCTATCATTTCGCGCCAAATAGAGCCTGCGGATTTTCGCGACGCCGCGCTTGCCATTGCCGAAGCGGAGAGTGCCACCGAAGCCGCCACGCTTCAGGCCGCCGCGCGCGCCGCTGGCGTCGCGGTCAATATCGTCGATAAGCCCTTGTTCTCGGATTTTCAATTCGGCGCGATCGTCGATCGCTCGCCGCTCGTCATTGGCATTTCGACCGGCGGAGGCGCGCCGAAGCTGGCGCAGGCGCTGCGGGGCCGTCTCGAAGCGCTGCTTCCGCGTGAGCTCAAGCTTTGGGCTCAAACAGCCAAGATTTGGCGCGAAAGACTAACGGGCCTTGACGCACCCTTGAAGACACGCCTGCGCTTTTGGGAACTGTTCAGCGGTCGGGCGCTGGCGGCCAGGCGTGCCCCGCAAGACGGTGATCTTGCCATGCTGCTCGCCGAGGCGGGCGCGACGGCGGTTTCTGCTGTCCAGGGATCGGTTGCCCTTGTCGGCGCTGGCCCTGGCGACCCCGAGCTTTTGACGCTCAAGGCCTTGCGCGCCCTCCAATCCGCCGATGTTGTTTTGTATGACGATCTTGTGGCTCCGGCCATCGTCGAGATGGCACGGCGCGAAGCAGAAAAATTCCCGGTCGGCAAGCGCGGCTACAGGCCGTCTTGTAAACAGGATCATATCGTCGCGCAGCTGGTCGCGCTTGCTTCGCTTGGCAAGCGCGTGGTTCGCCTCAAGGGCGGCGATCCGATGATTTTCGGGCGCGCCAATGAGGAAATCGCGGCCTTGCGGGCGGCGGGTATTCCGATTGAGGTCATTCCAGGCGTCACCGCCGCGCTTGGCGCTGCCGCCATGTTGCAAGTCTCCCTGACCGAACGCGAAAAAGCGAGACGGCTGCAATTCATCACCGCCCATGCGCATGACGGTAAGCTTCCTGGCGACATGGATTGGGCAGCGCTTTGCGATCCCAGGGCATCGACCGTCGTGTACATGGGCGTCAAAACACTCGAGCCCTTGGCCGCGCTTTTGCTTAGCCATGGCATGGCCCCTTCGACACCTGCGCTGTTGGTCGAGCGGGCGACCTGCCCGGACGAACGCCGCATTTTTGGCACAATCGGAAATCTCGCCGGGAAAGTCGCCATGGCGGAACCGGCCGGTCCATGCGTCATACTCATTGGCGAAGCCTTCGCGAACGCCTTTTCTTTGCCGCGAATGCAAGTCAAACTCGAAAGCGACCCGGAAGCGCTGGCTCGTTCCCGCTAGAGCGTGATCCCGAAAAGGTGCAGAGGTTTCGGTCAAGATCATGCGGCAACATTAATGAGAGCGAGACCGTGAGCTAAGCGATCTGAAACGGTCACGGTTCAGCAGCGGTATATTTGTTGCATCGTGGAGAGTTACTTAGAAGAGAGCCACGAAAAACGGAGCTCGCCTCAAAATCATCGTACCCTTGGATCAGCCGGAGAGAATCGGATGCGCCGTCTCATGTTCGGAACGATCATTGGAATTTTGGCCGCCGCCGCCGCCGCTGCTGCTGGGGCAGCCATCTATTATTTTGAACGCCCAAGCGTTTTGCGTCTTGCGGTTCCGCGCGACAGCTACGACCAGGCGATCATGGCGGATGCGGCGCTTGACTTCGTCAAGGATCAAGCTGACATCCGCTTCAAACTGATCCTGGTCGAAAGCTTGACTGAATCGTCGCGCGTGCTTGAGGAAGGCCATGCCGATCTCGCGATCGTGCGCAGCGATATTGCGATGCCGCCGAGCGGCCAGACTGTTTTGATCATGCGCCGGAACGCGGCTGTGCTATTTGCTCCGGCGCAGAGCAGGCTGCATCGGATCGACGATCTGCGCGGGCATAGGGTTGGCATTCTGCAAGCCGCGGCAGCGGCAAAGGTGGACAATCAACATCTTCTGGATACGGCGCTTGCCCAATATGATGTCCCGCTGGCCTCGGTAAAGCGTATCCCGCTTGCCGTCGCGGACCTCTCGCGGGCGATTGAGCACAAGGAAATCGACGCCGTTTTCGCTGTCGGCGTGCCTGGCTCGGATGGTTTGACAGAGGCGGTCAACATGGTTGCCGTGGCCGGTCACGGACAACCGGTCTTCCTTCCCATCGCGGAAGCCAAGGCGATCGCGCAACGCTCGCCCGCTTTCGAAGGGGTCGAAGTGGTACGCGGCTCATTCGGCGGGGCCCAGCCAAAACCGGCGGTGGATTTCGACACGCTTGGGGTGAGCACAAGACTTGTCGCGCGCAACACGCTTAGCAACGAAATGGCGGGTGCGGTGACACGGCTCATGCTGGCGGCGCGGCCCGCCATCGCGGCACGGATTCCGATCGCCAACCGCATCGAAGCGCCACCCGTGGACAAGGGCGCTGCTCTCCCAGTGCATCCCGGCTCCCTCGATTTTCTTGACGATGAAGAGCAAAGCTTTTTCGACAAATACAGCGACGCTTTTTATATCGGCGCGATGTGTCTGAGCGTGCTCGGCACCGGGCTCGCGGCGGCCGCGGCAAGGTTCACGCGCGCCAGCACCGCGGAAGCCGATAGAATCCTGCGCCGTCTCATCGAAATCACCAAGGCGGTTCGCGGCGCCGAACACATGGCCCAGCTTGATGAGTATGAGGAGGAAGCCGATGAGCTCCTCGCACTGTCTCTAGCGCCTGACGCGGTTCATGTCTCGAACGTCAACCGGATGGGAGCCGTGAGCCTGGCGTTGACACAGGTGCGCCATGCCATTTCCGATCAGCGGCAAAATCTCGGGACACCGGTGCGCGCTCATTTTGCGCCGAGGATCGTCCGCGAATAGATGCGCCTCAAGACCATGATCGTTTCGAGATGAATCGCTCATGGTCTCTATGTTTCTTCCGCCCATCATGCGCGAGTGCGGCCGGCCTCCCCATCAGGGACGGGTGCCCGGAGGTTCCGTTGGAGAAGCTGGCGGCTTTGGCTTTTCCGGCAGCACTTTTTCGAAGACGGTCACAGCTTCGGTACCGGATTCAATGAGGTCAAACCGGTTTTGCGGCGTGGCCACCATTTCCTCCGGGGCTGGCGCCAATTCTGCCGAGTAGGTTTTGCCGTTTTTGAGCATGACCCATAGGTTGCCGAAAATATTCACCTTGTATGTTCCCGTTTCCGAAGCCACCGGTTGCGAAGCGTCTGATTGTGCGGGGCCTGATTGGGATGGTCCCGTGGAGCTCACAACAGACTTGTCCGCGCGAAACACAAGGTGCCAGGGTTTGCCTTTGGCATGCCACTCCCCGGTAATCGGGAAGTCCGTGAATTTGACCATGCCAAAGAGACCCCTCGCGCCATAGACGCCGAGAGCAATGACAAGGGCTATGCCTAGGATGATAACCAAGCGGCCAACCGGTATCCCTCTATCAGGCTTTCTCGTTGGCAGACTCATTGTGACCTCCCTATGCCGCAGGCCGGAAAACACCGGTTTTTATAATTATTCGAGAAGATATAGATAAGCAGAGAGCGGCTCAAGGGGAAGCAAGCTTCGCCTGTATCATAAACTCTGGATGGCGGACGCTTTGGCTTGCTTGCCTTTTGCCGGCGCTCTCTTCGTTGTCGAGGAAGCTGAAACCCGTTGTTTGCAGAGCAACGCCCATGCGCGGCGATCACCGCCGTATTCGCTCCGTCGACCGCCGCATCTGGGCGAAATAGAGCGGATACGGCAAAAAACACACCGCCTTGAACAGATACGCAAGGCGGCGCGGAAAGGCAATTTCGAAACCGCCCTTCTCAAATCCGTCGCAAATAATCTTGGCGGCGCGGTCGGCATCCATGATGAAGGGCATTTTAAAGTCATTTTGCGCCGTCATCGCGGTGTGGACAAAACCAGGATTAACGATCTGGATGGTGAGACCGGCCCTCTCATAGGTGAGCTTCAGGGCTTCGGCCATATAGATCAAGGCGGCCTTGGTCGAACCATAGGCAGCCGACCCTTCGATGCCGCCATAGCCCGCCAGGGACGAGGTGAGCGCGATCTGGCCGCGCCCGCGCTGCTCCATGGCCGCGAGCACCGGATCGAGACAATTGACCGTTCCCCCGACATTGATCTCGAACGTGCGCCAAACGACATCAGCCGAAAATTTATCGCGTTCGGCAATGAAATAGACGCCCGCATTTAAGAAGGCGAG
>CAYTRB010000099.1:0-12016 GCA_964440215.1 uncultured Methylocapsa sp. | reverse complement strand
CGATCGAGAAGGCGTTCTCCAAGCTCAAAGCCTACTTGCGCAAAATCGCCGAGCGTACCGTCGCAGGCCTCATGCGCGCCCTCGAAGCCTGCGCCGATATCTTCAAACCCGCCGAATGCACAAACTATTTTGTGGCCTGTGGATACGATACAACCTGATCGGATACCGCTCTAGTCCTTTATCGGCGCGCTTGCCTTCATAGAGGAGGCCGGGTTGTTGCGGAGTGGGGGCCGTGCGGGGATCGACACCAAGCGCCTTGGCGGCTGAATAGGCCATGTCTTTGCGCCACCTGACGTCGGCGGCGCTGTGGCCGGTGTGGTAATCCACAAGCTCATTACGTGGATCGCCGCCGGTTTCCGTGCGGGAAGCAGCCTCGGGACTTGACTGCGCCTCTTTGTCTTCGAGAGGCCGCTGTTTGTTGAGAAAATGACGGGAGGTGCTGTCGTCATCGATCGTCGCGGCAATTGCCCGGAAGGAAATCATCGGGAGTGATTTCCGTTGGAAGCGGTGGTCCCCGGAGTTGGGGAGGAAGGGAGCGGAAGCTGCTGGCCGATCTCGGCGAGTGCGTCGATCGTCCGGTGGGCAACGGTGAGTTGCTCGCGCCCGATCATGACGAGATGGGAGAGGAGATCGCTGAGGGGATTTTCACCAGGGTCTTTTGGGGCGAGGAGGGCAATAAGCTCATTCAGCCGTTTATTGATGATTTCGATCTGGCTGGACTGCCCCTCGATCAAAGTTGCGAGGGCATTGAGCCCAGCCTCGACATTTTCGTTATCGCCGAGAAGTGTGCGTTCCAGGAGGGTGACGATTTCGCTGTTCATCGAGCGGTTGTTGGACTTTGCCGCTTTGGCCACTCGTTCGCGGAGCCCGTCTGGCAGGCGCAGCATGAATTTGTCTTGATCGCGGCTGGGTGTGTCTTGAACCATACTATCCTCCTGTTTGAGCAAGAGAGGATCGCAGAGCGTTTCGCGAATAGGATGTGAAAAAGAGGGGAATTAATCCTTTAGTGCGTTTGAATTTACGATACCAAGATTGCAGGCTCGCCAGATAACAACATCGACTGTTGCTATGCGGTCGCCGGTTGCGGCGGCAAGATCGGCGCAGAGAGCCTCTGGCGTCGTTTGATAATGCGACGCGACGCGCTCGAGGTGAATATCCGGTTTGGCGCAATCAACCCCGAGGTTCTTGGCAACGTGCCATTTCGTGACGTTACCGACCCACGGCAGGGAATGGGCAAATTCAACCTTGTCACTGGCCATCTGAAATGCCACAAACAGCTCGTACCGATCACGCCAGATTGTGTCGATAGCGACCGCTTTGCCGCTTTTCCCAAGCACATTGCCTTTGACTGGATTTCCGGCTGTAATTGTTGCCCAAACCCGGCTCTGGATGATCCGCGCCACCTGTTCTTTCATGCCGCTGCATAGGATGACCCAAATGACCTCCCGTGCGAAGTCTGCTGGCGTCGCCGGGGCCTTAACGGTTTGCGCCCAATCAATATCGTGCTCATAACCGGCTTCAATTACGGCCGCCCGAAGTTCACGATATTGCGAGGGAGTCATGGGTATTGTTCCCAAAAAGAGCAAGGCAAGAGAAAGAATGGAACGGCCTCGCCTTACTCAAACCGCTAGCGTCTCAGGCGGTCTTCATCAGCGCGCCGCCTCCTGATTTCGTCTTCGCTGCGGCGCCGGGCGTCTTCGTCACGCCTGCGACGGTCTTCCTCTTCGCTGCGGCGCCGAGCGTCTTCGTCGCGCCTGCGCTCTTCCTGGCGGATACGATCGTCGTCTTTCATCGGGTGCTCCTTGACTGGCCTATCGCCCCCGCCCCGCCGCTTTTTATGATGGGAGGCTTCGCGAACTGGCGATATGAAGATGGAGCTTTGCGGGCAGCTCCTGTGGAAAGGGTATGGCGAGTTTCCGCGAACAGCGGCCCGGCTTTTCACGGCTTGCTATTTCGGCTGCTTGCAGGATTATTTTTACTATGCCGCCACCGGTTTTCGTCTGCGGGAAGAATGGCGCGGCTGAAGTGCGGTGGCGGCTAGGGCGTTTTCAGGATTATTATTCGTAGCGACGGAGAAACTGGGTTGCGAGATGATCGCCGTGGAGGACCGCTTGGTGGAGCCGGGAAATAGCTTTATCGCTTTCGTCGGGCACGATATTGGCGCGCTTTGTAATTTCAAGAGGCTCCGCGTCGGGACCGAGATGGACGAATTTGAAGTAGTTCGCGGAAATGGTCATGAGGGCGCACGCGAGAACCATATTGGCGGCTCCGTTGGGCGACCGGGAATTTATGAACGTCTGGTCGTCGGCCGAGTTGGACCCTTCCGAATTTTGGGAAGCCTCATACCGGCCTGTTTTGCGGATGGATGGCAGGACCTCGTGGTTCACCCAGCGATTGAATCTCTTGGCTGCTGGTTTCCGGCTGCCGCGAATCAGGTTGTAGAGGCCGAATTCGTTCACCGCGAGCATTTCCTGCTTGCCGCCAAGGGTCCCGTTTGAAACCTTACCCTTTTCGTCTTCATCAAGACGTTCAACCGCATCGCTCGCGTCCTTGATCCCTAGCACTTCGCACACGTCTGCGGCGACGAACCACGGCTCGCCATCGTCCTTGGTGATGGTTCTAATAGTGTGATTCTCGAATGTGAACTCGACCGGGAGGGTGCCGGGCTGGGCGTTTTCAGTATCGTTGTTTTCGGTTGGCATTGTTTTACATCCCATTGATATTGCGTTGATTTAGCGAGGCATCCAGGCCGTCGCCGGAGCCCGCCGTTGGCGCTGTATCGCTAGCGCTCCGCGGGCTTGAATCAGGTTACGAACAATTTCCGCGAACTGCGTATTTTAGATTTGCGAGCGTCTTCGTGCGCTCACGCAGACCCTTCACGACACAAGCAAGACGGGAGTAAGCGGCAGCATGCGCGGACCGCGGGTATGGGTTTTGGGTGTGAGCATAGCCGCCCCGGAGGGGCGCCTGCACCAAGGGTGCCATGGTGTATGATACGTCCTCTTTTTTGGTGTCTCCGGAGTGTGGTGGGAATGTTGCAACAGTGCGGGGAGAGTGAGGGCGAGAGCCAGACAGGAAGGTGTGTTGGCGTCTCAAGTGATGGTCGATAGTACAGTAGCGTGTTGCGAAAGCGGCCTCGCCGCAAAAAAATAATTATGTGTTCGCGACAATGGCTTCGATCCTGCCGGGGGCAAGGAGGCGAGCCGCATGACAATCTTTTATTTGACAATCAGAAACGTAAATCGGGCCGATGGGCGCAGTGCCGTTGGGGCAGCTGCTTATTGCTCGCGGTCTCAGCTTTATGATGGAAGGGGACGGCGCGAGTATGATTACCGGGCGGCGGAGGGGCTCATCCACACGGAGCTTGTGCTGCCAAAGGGCGTGCCCGAGGCCTGGCTGGATCGTTCTGTCTTTTGGAATGAGGTTGAGGCGGCAGAAGGCGACAATTTGACGGTGGTGGCTTGGGAAGTCGAGGCGGTTGTTCCTAACGAATTATCGTTTGAAGACGGATTGAGCGCGGCGCGCGAATTTGTGGCTGAAAATTTCTCAGCGTGGGGTGTGCCTTCGGACTTAAGCCTCCACCACGCTCTCGGAGCGGATGGGCTGCCAAGAATATTTGTCCATATCCTGGTGCCGTTACGGCGGTACGATTCTGATGAACTGTCGGAAAAACGGCGGCCGTGGGCTGGCGGTGGCGTTCTAAAGAAATGGCGGGCGTGTTGGGCGCGTTTAGTAAATCTGCGATTAATCCACGCCGGGATCGATTCACTCACTGGGACGAAGGTAGGCGAGACTCGTGGCCGGTGTTTGGAACTGGATGTCGAGGTGGAGGGGCCGGCCGGGGCTGAGCTCGCATGGCGCAACGGCGAGAGGGTCTTGGCGGAGCCAGGGCTCGTACTTGATCGCGCGGTCCAAGGCGGCGAGGGGTTTACGTTGAGCGCATTGGACACACTGGTACGACGACTGACGTGGGGGGAGAAACAGTATTCCGAGGCGCTCTACCGCGTTCGGTCATTGCCGGGAATCATAAAGCTTGGCAGGGCGGATAATGGAGAAGAATTGTTTTCAGTTCGCGGCGTAGCGGGGGAAGCTGGGCAACCGGATCTTGTGAACGAGGCGGACCAGCCGGCGGCGTTCGACGCCACGCAGGGGACGATGAGTGAGGCGCGTGAGGCCTATGCGGCGTTGCGCGCGGCGGTTGGGGAGTGGGAGAGCCAAGGATTGAGAGTGCGGGGTACCGGCCTCACTTATGAGCAGGCAAAGCGCTTTGAACGGGTCACAGGGATTTCAACGGTGGGGGTTCATGGCCTTTTGGGCCGTTGGAAGAAGAAAACCGATCTTTTGAAACCGGCCGATGTGCTTGTGGTCAATGATGGCGCCGAGTTGAGTGATGCGCAGAAGGAATGGCTGCTTAAGGCAGTACGTCGGGAAAGAGCGAAAATGGTTTTGGTGTCGGGGGCAGAATTCGTGCTCATCGATGGTGAGGAAACGGGACTGGATGCACGCCAGACGGCGGCAATGGCTTGGCGCGCCGCCTGATGAACGTCATGGCCAATGCAAAGAGATCATTGATCGAACTTAAGGCTTACAGCCGGCATGGCGACATCTATCGCTGGCTGCGGGAGAATCATGATCGGGTGATACACGATACTGTCAAGCTTGAGAGGACCTGGGATTCGATCGCAAAGGATATTGCGAGCGATGGTGTCAAGGGGATGCGGGGCCGTGCGCCGTATGCCGAATCGGTAAGGAGGATTTGGTCGCGGGTTCGCCGGGATGTGGCGGCGGAGAGAGAGCGGGAAGAGGTCGAGAAAGTCGAGAGGGAAGCGCGTGCGGAGAAACGGCGGCAGTATCCGTCGAGAGCACCGAAAGACCTGCGGCCAATCCCGGTGCTACCAACGATTAGCAACTCACGTGCGCCTGTTCCCGCGACGGGGAAGGAAGAAATTAAACCGTGGGAGGACAAAGATCTTTCACCGGAACAAGCGGATCGGATCAAGGAGAACTACGAGAAAATGGACCGGAGAAACCAATGGCTGACCAGGAGCGACCGGGTTCTTAGTCCAGAGGAATATCACGTGCTCGCAATGGAGTTCGATCTTGGATATCGGAAGAAATACTTGAAGGAAGGGAAATAGCGATGTTGAGAACAGTGAGTGGGGAACACGATCGCCGGCCGGTGTTGATAATGGCGGTGGGCAGGCAGCGAGTTGGGAAGACGGTGTTTTTGAATACCGCGGTACAGTTTGTTCGCAAGCATGGCGCGAAGGTTGAGATTTGGAACGCGGATACGTTGAACGCGAGTCACAGTCTGTCGTCATTCTATGACGATGTGATGGAACCGCGGTCGGCAAGGGCCGAGGACGTGAAAGCCTGGATTGAGGCGCGGTTCGTGGACATGGTGGAGAACCGTTACGACGCAATTCTGGATGTCGGCGGTGGTGATACGCCTCTTTCGCGATTGGTCGATGAATTGCCGATTGTGTCGACCTTGGAAGATGAAGGCATCCGGGTGGTGTTGGTGCATGTGCTCGGGACGGAGACCGCGGATTTGGATTATTTGGCGAACTTTCTAAACGGGAGCCGATTGGCGCCAGACGCCACACTGCTGGTTTTGAACGAGGGTCTTATTTTGTCTGGGCGTTCGGCGGAAGCGGCATTTGCCGAGGTCAAAAAACATCCGGCGTTTTTGCAAGCGATGAAGAATGGGGCGCTGAGTGTAAGTTTTCCGAAGCTGCCGTGCATGGCAGATGTGACGGATCGTTGGTTGACTTTCGACGAGGCGATGAAAGGGATCGCGAAGAATGGCAAGTCGCCGTTGTCTGTCTTTAACAAACAACGGGTGAAGCGCTGGTGGACCGAGGAGGTCGTAACATTCTTTATCGGGGAGGTTCCATTGTTGTGGCTCCCGGAGATGCCGGATCTTGCGGAGCAAGTGGCGTGAGGGTGAGAGCAAGGTTGGGTAATAGGGGACGCAGATGGGTGAAATGAATCGTGGGGCGCCTGGTTTGGAAGGAACGATCGAGAAGGATCGAGTCGGTCGGGCAATGGCGGAATTGTCGGACCGGATTCGGGAAGCGGAGCGGGCGACACGCGACTGGGGCGTGGAGCCAGATCAAATGGAAGGAAAATTTGTGGCGGCGATCCTGGGCTCGATCCGGGCAGTTGGGGCGATCGTCGCTGCGGGCGCTGGGGACGCAAGGGAGATCGTCGCGGACGCAAAGGAACTGGCGGAGTTAGAGCTGGAAAAGCTGCGCAAATATAATATGGCAGCTGTGATTGCGATCCGGCAGGCGGAGGTGGCGAAGGAAGCGGTGATAGCGAATGTAACGAAAGGGCTGACGGACCGGCTGATTTCAGAATCGCAGAAATGGTTGATTCTGAAGCAGACCAGTTACAATCTCCGGCAGGCATGGCGGCTGGCGGGGGCGGTCAGCGTCTGTGCGGTTTTGATTGGGGCGGCCGGTTATGAATTCCGAGCCTGGGAGGATGAGGGGGCAGTGGCAGCTCTTGAAAGATGCGCGGCACAGCCCTTGATGGCGACCATGTCGGGGCAGAGGATTACGGTCTGCCCGATGAGTGAGCTTGCGGCGCGTCCCGGCGGTTCGGAGTCTGGTGGCCTGAAGGGGTGGCTGAAGTCTTTGTCTCATTGATTGGGGTGCGGGAGCCGGGCCCTAGCTTAAGTGAGTATGGACTATTTCAGGAAGAGCTTGGAGAAGATGATGAGTTGAAAGGCGAGGACGAAGCCGGTCATCCATCTAAGGAGATTGATGTCGGCTCTGGCGTCGCCGATTTTGAGTACTAGGCGGTTTTCGGCGCCCTCGATTTTTGTCGCTAGTTGATGTTCGGCGGCTTCGAGATCGGCCTTAGCAGCCGTGCGGTCTTCTGCAGCTTGGTGGGCAAGCCGTTGAGCGGCTGATTCGACATCGGATTTTGTCGCGGCTTGGGTATCGACAAGCTCGGCCAAGGCGGAGACTTGTTCGTCGGTAAATCCAGATTCGCGTAATTTAAGGATTATAGTCGCGCTCATAGCTTATCCTATCATGTTGGCGGGTTTGGTAAAAGGATGGAGAGTTGTGGCGGCTGGAGTGGGGGCGTCAGCCGCCGGAAAAGAGCGGGAAGTCGGGCTCCCCGCTCTCAGTCTTTATTTTTTGTGGAAGGCCAGGGTCGCTCCGGTTTTGGTGAGGGCGTAGATCAGGAGCGGGATTGCGCAGCCGAGGCCGATCGCCGGGTAGATCATCAACCCTTCCGAATGAGATGCGAAGGCGAAAGCATTCATCGCGGCGGAGGTCGCGAGCGTTCCGGCGATTGCTGGTGCGGCGTAACGGCTGACGGCCGGGCGGAGATCGTCGGGTGCGATGAGCAGCGCGATCTCGAGAGCGACGAAGCCGAGATCGATTCCCGCGGCCATAGACCAGGCGGTTGCGGTGCCGGAACCGGTAACGACCTGGACGCCTTCCGCGAGATGGGAAAGCGAGAGACCAACGAGGACGAGACCGACGGCGAGGATGCCGGTAGCTGCGATTGTGTGGGAGGCGGTGTTTTTCCTTGATCTTGGCTTCCTGGCTTTTTTGGCAGGGGTTGGCCTCTGGATCTTGAGGACGTTGGAAGGCGTAGATTTTGCGTTAATGGACATATTCGTCTCCTTGTCATGATGACAAGGGTCCGCGACTATGCGGGATCGGCCTGGGTCAGGGATCACGAAGCGACCGCCAGAGGCGGCGAATGATGGAGCCGATTTTGTCGAACGAAAAAACGAAAAATGATGCGCGCTCTTGCGCGCGCTTTACGTTTGGCAAAATTGGAGGATCGTTCGTCCTTGACGCGGGCTGATTCCTGCATGGTACGATAGGGAGCCAGAAAGAACGAAAATGGTTCAGCTGCCTCGGTCTAATTCTGATGCCGCGCGGCCGGTCGATCCGGCGGCGCGGCATTTACGGCAAGGGAAGAGCGAGGAAAGCGTGTTGGGGGGCAGCCGCTGATCCGTGGCGCGTGCCTAGGACTATAGTTGGTCGATGGGAGAAAAAAGCGGAGGCTTGCACCCCCGCCTATCGGACGCGTTAGTGGCGCTGGCGGTTGATCAGCGTGGGGATCTTGAAAATCACGCCATCGAAGCGCGCTTGCAACATTTTGCGGACGGCTTCTTTATGTGGCGCGCCCGCCAAATTGGCTGTGTAGTAGATGAAGATGCCGATAGCGTCGTGTGATACTCGGAAGGGGATGTTGGGGTAAGTTGCTTGCAGGGCGTTGGCGACAGCGTGAAGGTGGATGGTGTGCGACATGATGCAATCTCCTTGTCTTGATGACAAGGCCCCGCGACTATGCGGGGTCGGTCCGGGTCAGGGATCGCGAAGCGACCGCCAGAGGCGGCGAATGGGGGAGCCGATTTTGTCGAACGAAAAAACAAAAAATGATGCGCGCTCTTGCGCGCGCTCTACGTTCGGTAAAATTGGAGGCCCGTTCGTCCTTGACGCGGGCTGATCCACGCATGTCACGATGGGCCGTCAGAGAGAGTTTGTAGGACGGTGGTGTGCTCTTTGACGCCGTGCGGCCGGTCGATCCGGCAGCGCGGCGTTTACGGGGGGTCGTGCGGGAAACGCGTGCTGGCCGATACGATTGCTGTTCGATGCTTTGAATACCGCGCAGCCTCTGCCGGTCTGGTAGTTCGATGACTCTGCGGGGAGGTAATGAAGAGAAAAGCGGAGACTTTCACCTCCGCCATTAAGAGGTTAGTTGAGGGTGCTGAGGGCCTCGTTGAGCTCCTGTTCCCATAGATCGACTATTGCGCACGCCTCCGCGTAACGACTCGTTTGAGAAGGGAGTGCGCCGCTGTTTTCCAGCTGCATGAGGTGCATCCGCGCCGTGTGCCGTATTTTGCGTGCGGCGGAAAGGGTTTCTTCGATCTTTGCAATTCGCTGGGGCCAATAATTGATCGTTCTGAGTTCGTCGAGCAGTGGCAGTTCGTCGATAGCCGTGAGCCACAAGTTGCGAGCGGGATCGTAGATATGGGGCTGAAAGGAAGTGGTCATGGAGTTGCTCCACGGTTTGAAGATTGTGTGGGCGCGCGTCGGAGGGCGGGGAGGCTTATGGCCTCCCCGTCTAGCCGTTCAAAACGGGATCGATTCGTCCGCCATCTGAGCGGCGCTAGAGGCTTGCTGCTCGGCCGCTTCCTGCCGGCCATCGGCCTTGGCGAGGCGCTCGATCCGCTGGCACGCCAGGGTCATTCCGTAGACCCGTTCGCCGTCGCGCTCGTAGCTGGTTTGGCCGAGGATTCCGTCCGCGTAGACGAGGTCGCCCTTGGTCAGATTTCTCTTGACGAACCCCTGAGTGGCCTCACTGAAGATCGTAACTTCATTCCACTTGACGTTGTCGGCCCATTCGCCCCGTTTGTCCTTGTACGAATAATTCGCAGCGATGCTGACGCGAACCGTTGTGCCGACATCCTTGATCGCTCCAACGCGGCCGATGATTTTAAATTCTGCGATTCCAGTCATGATCGTAATCCCTATCTCTTAGCGCCTTGGGGCTTCCGGCCCATCCGGTGTGTTCCCCTCGGTGCGGCTGAAAGAGCCGGATCAAGAACCTGGCTTGCACCCTCGACTGGCGCTCTTGGGCGGCAGCGTGGGCCGGAGCGCAGCGGAGGACGGCGGAAGACGGCAATTTTGTTTCGCGAGGAATTCGGCCGCAGGCTGAAGGGGAAAATTGTTGGCTGGAGCCGTTGCTGGCGAGGTTGGTCTGGCTAAGCCGCAGAGAACCGGGGGGATGCACTGGCATGGCCGGGAGCGTCCGGGGCGCCAAAAAACGAGATTGGACTGATCATGACTGGCGCTGGAATTTTCAGGATCATCAGCGTGGACAGATCTCAGGCATGTCGCAGGGGCGCGTTAGCTGCTGAGAAAGACATTCACTGAAAGGATCACGGAGAGAGGGATCGAAACGCTGTGGAATAGCGATCGTTCCGGAGCCTCTCGCGGGGTTGTCAGGATGTAATCAGCAAGGGTCCGCGGTTAAAACCCGGGCGGCGATCGGGCACGCGGAGAGTGCGGCAGCAGGGCGAGGGTGACGCGTCGCGAGCGGATCGAGCACCTTGCCTAAAAAGGATTGGGCGCCGGGCCAAGACAATAGAAACGGTCCAGATGACGGCCGAAGCCATTCCCGCATGGCGATAATGGGGGAGGCCATAAGCCTCCCCGCCCTCCGAGGCTTAACGACGCAGGCTGACGGCCGCTGTGGAAGTTTTGCAAGGCGCGCCGGTTTCTGTTCGCGGAATATGGAGTGATCGTGCGGGTCATCAGGCGCGGGAAACGCGTTGGGTGAGCCGGAGGATTGGTATGTCGAGACGTACGAGATTGCGGAGAGTTTGGATTGGGAGGCTGCTTAGGATCGGGCGGCGAGGGGCAAAGGCCGTGATATCGATCGTGACGCTGGGCGCCGGCATTATGGCGCTTGGCGCAGCCGTTGCGGGGGTCGCCATAGCAATCGTGGAGCCGGCCTCGGGCGGGATGCAAGAGGGGCGTTCGGCGGCGGGTGGGTCATCTGGAATAATCACGTGGGGAGACGGTGGCGTTCGTGAGGGCGCGGGGAGCTGGGAGCCGCGAGGCAAAGCGCGGGTCTGCAGTAACTGGTGCGAGAAAGGCGGGAGCGCCTGCATTTATGTTTGTGGGTCCGCTACGCCGTGAGGGAGAGCCGGCGGTGGGTTCGACAGGCGCGCGGCGGCCTATTCGATGCTTGGCGCCCGGTCGGATTTTGCGCCGGTCGCGACAATGTGAAGGGCATCATTGGCTAATGGCTTTTGAAGCGCGATGGCGTCCTCGACTGAACCCGTGAGCCAGATGTTCCACTCTTCGGGGGTTGTGAGCAGCACCGGCATGGCTTTGGCGTGGATTGGCCGGACGACGTCATTTGACTCGGTTGTTAAGAAGGCGAAGAGCTGGTGTTCGCCGGTTTCGCCCTTGCGATCTCCGGTCCACGGGCGCCAGAGCCCGGCGAAGGCGAACAAGGGCCGGGTTTCGTTAAGCGCGAACCAATTGGTGGTCTTCGGGCGGCTATCGGTCCATTCGCAGAATGAGGTCGCCGGAACGAGGGTGCGCCATTCCTTCTTCAACCATCCGCGCCAGTAGGGGGATTTCAGATTGCGGATGTTTGTGACGGGGGCTGTGCCGGCATTGGGAGGCGGGGGGAACCCCCACCTCATCATGGTGAGCTCGCGCCCGCCATCGGTGGTGAGCCGGAGGACCGGCGCCATCGTATCGGGGAAGATGGCTGGCAGCGATGGGAGGTTACCCGCGAAATCTCGGTCCACCCGGAACAGGTGCCGGATCGCCTCTTGGCCGCGGGTAAGGCTGTACAAATTACACATATTGGCAGAAAAGCGGGATCTGGCGTCAGCGTCAATGAGGCCGGTTGGCAAGTTGCCCCGGCAGTCATTGGCGGCCTATATATTGGGCTATGCGTGATTATCCTATTGGGCGGGCGATGACCCTTGCCAATATGCGGGCCTTGGGTGTGCGCGTGATTTTTGTGACCTGCGCGTGCGGGCGAGAGGCTGTCGTTGATGCGTCGGGGTGGCCTGAAGAGACGGAAATTCCGGCACTTCGCAAGATGCTGAAATGTACGGAATGCGGGGCGCGGCCTATAGATGTCCGGCCGGATTGGAAAGAATACAGCGCGCAAGGGAACGGGAGGCCGTAAGGAAAACTTGAAGTGGGCGAAGAATGATTTGCTAATTTCAATGCGTGAATTTCACGATCGCCCAAACCGCCGTGGAAATGAGGCCGGTCATCGTGAGGGCAATGCCCACAAACCATTTGATGAGAGTAGCTTCAAGGCGCGCGGCTGAAACGTCAATTTTTCCGTCCAGAACTTCATGTTTTGCTTCCAGCTTGTCAAATCTGATGCCGAGCCTGGTTTCGGTCGCGGTAAGTTCGCTCGAGGTCGCGACCGTGTCCGATAGGGCGGCGCCTAAAGCGTCGGCGGATGCGCGCGCTTGGCCGTCGGTGAAACCGCCAGCCTTAAG
>CAYTRB010000098.1:0-12289 GCA_964440215.1 uncultured Methylocapsa sp. | reverse complement strand
CGAGTTTGATGGCAATCGCAGCAATGACAAGCAGCGGCGCCAAAAGGACGATAGCTACCAACGCAAGCCCAATATCAAGCGTGCGTTTGAGCGTACTCTCCACCGCGAGAGCCCGCGCACTCGTCGAGGCGGCGCTTCGGCAATGCATTAGTGGAACGGTATCGTCCGTGAAAATGGGCTTTGTTAAGTTACCTTGGCGCCGCTCGATGATTACCGTCGTCGGACTCCCCCCTTCCATCACAGTCACAGGATCATATTGACCAAGCCGCGCATTGGCTGCGACATATGAAATAGCGCCTTCCGCACGGTTGCCCTTGGCGGCCTCGATCCGTGTGACGATCAGCGAATCATTTTCTTGCCCATATGATCCCACTTTAGCTCCGGCCATATCGCGTCGTCTCCGTTAAAATAGACAGCTAATTTCATTAACCTTTAGTTTAAGCTTTGATTTACTTGTGAAACCGGGAGGTCAGCCGATATAAATATTAACTTGTACATTACATTCATATTCGTTAGCCGATGTCCTTCCAGTAAATAGAAGACGCTGCGGAATGTTCAAATTGTAGAGTATGTGTTCGTACATCACATGACCCATAAGCGTTATTGGTGTGTCGAGAAATATCCTCATATTGTGTGATGCTTGGCGTTCGGTGTCGCGGGGCCGGATCCTTCAACCCAGAATTTCTCATCAAGGTGGGATCTGTGCGCCCATTGACGTTGCATCGGGCAAAATCTGTTGCCCGGCCATCCGTCTTGACACGCGGTTTGGCATTTCCATTTTTGACGAGCATCCGACGACCGGCATCAAATTCGATCGTTTCCATCTGTCTTAGGGTCCGAAGTGCTCAACCTCGCGTACGAGGCGATTCTGGCGTTTCCCGGCATGCAATCCGACGGTTGGTACGTCGCCATTCTACAGCAGCAACCCATTTTCCTAGAGGGCAACGTCCTATGGGGCATAGATCTCATTGAACTGCCCCATGGCATTAGTCTGGCTGACGCTTAGTTCGTGCCCCCCTACGATTATCATTTTAGAAATCGCCCTTCCACGAAACTAGCGCCGACCACCGTTGCAAAGCTTTTTTTCTGATTCGATGTTGATGGATTGATTGGAACTGCAGCTTACGAAAGGCTAGCAAAATGCCGCCGCGGCTCCCGGCACCATAATGATCTGGTATGATTGTTATGGTTCGATAGGCAGAAGGAGGAGACGATGGCTGGCGCCACCGGATTGTCGAAGACCTGGACTTTCTTCGAGGGTGATTGGCACGAGGGCAATGTGCCAATCATGGGTCCACGCACCCATGCGGCGTGGCTCGGTTCCTCCGTATTCGACGGCGCCCGCGCTTTCGAAGGCGTAATGCCCGATCTCGACCTGCATTGCTCGCGCATCAACCATTCGGCTGCAACGCTTTATCTGAAGCCGAAGGTTTCAACCGAGACTTGGGTTGGCCTCGTCCAAGATGGCCTTAAACGCTTCGACAAACAAGCCGCGATTTACATCCGTCCGATGTACTGGGCCGAGAAAAACGGGTGGCTGGCGGTGGCGCCAGACCCCGAGTCAACGCAATGGTGTTTGACGCTCTACGAACTTCCGATGCCAAAGCCTGATGGTTTCTCGATCACCCTTTCGCCGTTTCGCCGTCCGACGATGGAAATCATGCCAGTCGACGCGAAAGCCGGATGCCTTTACCCGAATAATGCCCGAGCACTGTTCGAGGCGCGGGCGCGTGGGTTCGACAATTGTTTGCTATGTGACATGCTCGGAAATATCGCAGAGCTTGCGACCGCCAATATCTTCTTGGCGAAAGAGGGAGCCGTGTTCACGCCTGCGCCGAATGGCACTTTCCTCGACGGCATCTCACGCCGCCGCGTGATCGCCCTATTGCGCGATGCTGGGGTTCCGGTGATCGAAACCACGCTGCGATTTGCTGACTTCGAACGCGCCGACGAAATCTTCTCGACTGGGAACTACACCAAGGTGGCTCCAGTGAGCCGGATCAATGACCGCGCGTTGGAAGCGGGGCCATTCTATCGTAAGGCGCGGGAGCTTTATTGGGCATTCGCCCATTCCTGATCGCGCAAGCGCGCGCTTCAGACTTTTTCGGCGATCATCGCCGAAGCAAGCGGCACGAGTTGATTTTTCAGAATCTTACCGGTCGAACCGGCAGGCAAGGCAGGAAGCAGAAGGATTTTCGATGGGCGTTTATAGGGCGCGAGCCGTTCCGCAGCGTAATCCTCCAGCTCGGCAACCGTAATCGCGCAGCCCGCGGCTGGCTGCACGAACGCGACAACCTCTTCCTCGCCATTCGCAGGCCGCCCGATGACGGCCGATTGCGTGACAGCAGGATGCGCATTCAGCACGGCTTCGATCTCTGGCGGGTAGATGTTGAAACCAAAGCGAATGATCAATTCCTTGGTACGGCCCACGATGAACAAATTCGCCTGCTCGAAGCGCACCAAATCGCGTGTGTTGAACCATCCCTCCTTGTCGATGACAGCGGCGGTCTCCTCGGGACCGCGGTAGTAGCCTTTCATGACGTTGGGGCCACGAACCCATAATTCGCCAACTTCCCCATCGGCTACGTCCTTGCCGTCGAGACCGACCACTCTCGCTTCGACGCCGGGGAGCACGGGTCCCACGGAACAGTCGGTGCGTGGCTGTTCGATCCGCATCTGCGCGATGGTCGGAGAGCATTCGCTAATGCCGTAGCCGTTGTGGAGCGGTAGGCCGAACAGACGTTCAGTCGCGGCTTTTAGCGTCGGATCAAGCGGTGCACCTGAAGACGAAATGATACGAAGCGCGGGAGCCGTTAGTATTTCGAGTCCCTTCAGCCTGGTGTATTCTGTCATGAGCGCGAACATCGCTGGCGCCCCCAACATGACAGTCAGCCGGTCCCGCGCAAGCGCCGTCACTGCGGCGGCAGGGTTGAAGCGCGATTCGATGTAAAGTGTGGCGCCATGAAGCAGCGTGCCTAACACCACTACGGACAATCCAACGCTGTGTGAAATTGGTAAAATACCGTAGAGACGGTCTTCTGGAGTGAGGGAGCGAATCAGCCCTGAGACGTGCGCGATAAACAGCAGGTTGCGATGTGTGAGCATGACCCCCTTGGGCCGGCCCGTCGTCCCGGAGGTATAAATAAGGGTTGCGACTTGATTGGCGCTTCCTGCTTCGACCGGCTCAGGCGCCGTTGCTTCGTTCAAGGGGCCGAGACTGATTGGACCAAGCCACATGGGTTCGTGCACAATGGCGCCGTGGCGAGCCGCGTGAGCCTTGGCCGATGATGATACGGCCGAGGTGTAGACGATGCGGCGGGCGGCACAATGGTCGCGAATCTCGTCGATTTCCCGGTCCGATAAACGGGCGCTGACAACCACCGGCCACGCATCGAGTTCAGTGGTCGCGAGCCAAACCGCGATGAGGGCACGGCAATTTTCGTTGACGATCATGACGCGATCACCGGCGCGGATTCCCTGATCAGTGAGCCAATCTCGCGCTGCGGCGATCGCCGCCGCAAGTTGCCCATAAGTCCAGGCGCCGCTTTTCTCCACAAGAGCTGGCCAGTCCGGCGAGCGCTCTGCCCATATCCCGATGACATGACCGATACGTTCCGGTAGCAGCGCAAGAATATCGGCCAGGCGATCTTCCTCTATTGGCATGTTTCGGAATATCACTTTCAACGGGTTTCTCGATAGAAACCGTACATCTTCAGGCCCTCTTTGTCATCTGGCCCGCTTCTTCCAACGCAGACCAAGCGCCTTCACATGGGAGCCCAGATGCCATGCGGGATGGGTCCAGCCGCGAACCAGGACATTCAGCCTGTGGAATAGTCAGACCCCTGCCGACACCACTCATCATCTCTTCCACAATGCATCATCCGATCGGAAATCTCTACGCCTTTTGACGAGGATGCTTTAGCCTTGGAGAGGATGTCCCTTATTGCCGTAGGGCCGAGCCGGCCAATGGATTCGAAGGCCCTTTGTCCTAGATCAGCGAAAGAGAAGAAATGAACGGAGCCGAAAGCCTGGCCCGGACATTGGTGGCAGGCGGTATCGATGTCTGCTTTGCGAATCCGGGAACGTCTGAAATGCATTTCGTCGCCGCGCTCGACCGCGTCGCGGGAATGCGCTGTATTCTCGGCCTGTTTGAAGGTGTGGTCACGGGCGCCGCAGATGGGTATGGCCGCATGGCCCGGAAGCCCGCAAGCACCCTGCTGCATCTTGGACCAGGCCTTGCCAATGGGCTCGCCAACCTTCACAACGCACGCCGCGCGCAGGTCCCGATCCTCAACATCGTCGGCGACCACGCAACGCACCACAAGCGCTATGATGCACCGCTCACGACCGACATAGAAGCAATAGCGCGGCCCTACTCGCACTGGGTACGCACTACGGCAAATACGGCAAACCTCGGGCGCGATGGAGCGGACGCTATCATTGCGGCATGCACCGAACCGGGCCAGATCGCGACTCTGATCCTCCCCGCCGATATCGCCTGGTCGGAGGGTGGCATCATCGCCGCAGTTCCTCCCATCCCGCTGCCCCCTGTTCCGGCAGCGGCCACGATCAGCCATGCTGCGGCTATGGTGCGGTCTGGTGTTCCGACCGCCATCGTTCTCGCCGGAAATGCGCTCTATGGCCCGGCGTTGATCGCGGCCGGCCGCATTGCGGCCGCAACCGGCGCCCGGCTTCTGGCTGCCTACGCCATGACGCGTATCCAACGAGGTGCGGGGCGGCCCATCGTGACCCGCGTTCCCTACGTGTTGGAGCAGGCGGCAGCGCTCTTTCAAGAGTTCCGCCAGCTCATTCTTGTCGCGGCCCCGCCCCCTGTTGCGTTCTTTGCCTATCCGGGCAAGCCGAGCGTGCCAACACCCGTTGGCTGCGAGATGTACATTCTGGCGCGGCCGGGAGAAGATTGCACCGGTGCGCTCGAAGCACTGGAGGCGGCAGTGTCGGCGAGCGGGACGCGTCCGCTCGTCCAGGAGGCGGACCGGCTAGCATTACCGGCGGGTGAAATCACTTTGCCGGGGCTAGCCGCCGTGGTGGGTGCTCTGCTGCCGGAAAACACCATCGTCGTCGATGAAGGCATGACCTCCGGCCGCAGCATGCTAGCGATCACCAAAGGCGCGCCGCCACATGATTGGCTGGGCAACACGGGGGGGGCCATCGGCATTGCCATGCCGATGGCCGTCGGCGCCTCTGTCGCTTGCCCCGATCGCCGTGTGCTGTGCCTCACGGCGGATGGCAGCGGCATGTTCACCTTGCAGGCGCTGTGGACGATGGCGCGTGAGAGTCTTGCCGTTACAACCGTCGTGTTCGCCAACCGCGCCTATGCGATCCTGAAAGGCGAGTATGCAAGCCTGGGAAGCGGAGTGCTAGGACCCTCCGCCAGCGATATGCTTGAAATCGGCCGTCCAGACCTTGATTGGGTATCCCTAGCAAAAGGTATGGGTGTACCGGGCATCCGTGTTACCACACTCGACGCCTTCGCCAAGGCGCTCGACGCCGGTTTCCGGACGAAAGGGCCTTGCCTCATCGAAGTGGTGCTGTAGGCGCTAGAGCGGGATGCGATCTAAAGCTGCCAACCCACGACCGCCTTGATTTCCAGAAACTCGCTGAAGGCGTGAACACCCCTTTCACGTCCATTGCCGGACTGCTTGTAGCCGCCGAAGGGTGCCGCAAAATCGACAGGCGCGCCGTTCAGCACAATCTGCCCGGCCCTCAGTTCTGCGGCCACCGCACGCGCATGCTCGATCTCGCCGTGAACATAGCTGCAGAGTCCGTAATCCGTATCATTGGCGATCTCGATTGCCTCGGCTTCAGTTTCATAGCCAAGGATTACGAGCACCGGCCCGAAAATCTCCTCGCGCGCGATGGTCATGTCATTGGTCACATTGGCGAAGATCGTGGGTTTCACGTAATAGCCGCGCTCGCGTCCCTCCGGCTTGCCGGCGCCGCCGAGCACGAGAGCGGCGCCCTCATCAACGCCCTTCTGGATCAGCGCCTGTATCCTGCTCCACTGCGCATAAGAAACCACCGGCCCAAGCTTGGCGTCGCTTCGCGGATCGCCCGGGATCTGAGTTTCGCCGGCCGCACGGGCAAGCGTAATAACCTCCTCCATGCGCCGCTCCGGCACCAGTAAGCGCGTCGGCGCATTGCAAGACTGGCCGGAGTTCCGCATGACTGTGCTCACCGTCCAAGCCACTGATTTGGCTAAATCCGCATCGCCGAGCAAAATAACGGGACACTTCCCGCCAAGCTCTTGACTGACACGTTTGACGGTCGGCGCGGCGTTTCGCGCCACATCGATTCCCGCCCGCGTCGAGCCGGTGAACGAGACCATATCGACAAGCGGATGCGCGCTGAGCGCCGCGCCGGCGACCGGGCCAATTCCGTTTACCAGATTGAAGACGCCCGCGGGCGTGCCCGCCGCCTGCATCACTTCAGCAAGGATATAGGCTGAGAACGGGGCGATCTCGGAGGGTTTCAGCACCACGGTGCAGCCAGTGGCAAGCGCTGGCGCGAGCTTGCACGTGATCTGGCTCAGCGGCCAGTTCCACGGCGTTATGAGGCCGCAAACGCCGATCGGCTCATTGAGGATCCGCGTCGTGCCAAGCGGCTCGTCGAAACGGTAATCCTTCAAAACGTCGCAAGCGATCTTCAGATGCGCGAGCCCTGCCGGAACCTGCGCCTGCTTTGCGAGCCAGATTGGCGCGCCCATCTCTTCGGTCACAGCATCGGCGAGGTCCGGGGCGCGGCGTTCGTACTCCGCTATCACAGCCTCCAAAAGGGAGATGCGTTCCGCCCGGCTCGTGCGGGAAAAGTTGCGGAACGCCCGGTGCGCCGCATTCACCGCGCGGTCGACATCGGCTGATGACGCCAGGCTAATCTGTCCGGCGCTTGCCTCGGTTGCTGGATTAATGACATCCATTGGGCCCGGCTCAATCGGACCGGCCCAAGCGCCATCGATAAAGAATTTCAAATACTCGCGCATCCGCGGCACAACGGATCTATCCCCGGCTTGACGGCGAAACTCTTACAGTTAGGCACCAAGGAATGGCAGGCCCAAACATCAGAACATGGATCAATGACATAAGGAGCCAATAGCCCGGCTGCAGGATTACTGAACCACCATCACTCCCCCTGGCGGCGAGCGACCGTTTGGACTTCGTCATAGGCTTGGCTCTTGATGGGGATCGAGCGCTGCCGATGGACCCTAGCCAGGTGATTGGCAATTTGTGGCGCGGAAAATTTGGTGCCAGCGATGAAGCGAAGCACGGGACCAAAGCTGTTTGCCGCCACCGGCCCGGCAAAATAAAGTCCGGGACATGTGGATTCGAAGTTGGATGAGAGCACCGGCGTCTTGCCGGCCGTTTGGATCTGGGCGAGAATTCCATCGCTTAAAAAGCTCAACCGGCGCACGTCGGGAGCAAAGCCGGTCGCGGCAATGATGTGATCTGTAACGAGCTTGCGCTCGCTGCCGTTTTGCCCTCGCAATAGAAGATTGACACGGGTGCCCTGGATTTCGGCCCGCTCAGGCTCGTAGCCAAGAAGTGCCGGCACTTTCCCAGAGAAGCGATCTTTAATATACCAGCTTGCTGCTGGCGGAAAAGAACTGCGCACAATGCGGAGGCGAAGTTCTTCCGGCAGGGCATGAACAAGCAGCGGGGCAGCCGTATAGAACAGGCTTCGCCAGCCTGGTCCAGCCATTGACATCGGTGCGCGGATGCGCTCCCAAAGCGGCCGCGGCAGCGTCATCGGCTCGTGGATATCAAGGTTTTGCCGCCGAGCCACGAGCCTCACCACGGCGCCGTTTTCATGCAGCAGAGTCGCGAGCTCGATTGCCGATGAGCCAGCGCCGATGACGACAACATCACGGCCTTTTAACGGCGTCAAATCATGATGCTCTGATGAGTGGGTCAGAAATTCGCTAGCCAAATGGACCAGGGGCTGTGGAATACGCCGGAAATAGCTCAGGCCGGCAGCGGCCAATACCGAGCTAGCACAAACTGTTTCGCCGTCATCGAGAGTCAAGATGAAATCATTTGACCGGCGGTCGAGCAATCGCACTCTCTTGTCTTCGACTTCCGGGACAAGCTTCTTCTGGAATTCAAGCCCATATGCCGTGAGCGTGTCGAGCGGCACCGGAACTCCGAGGTCGGCGTAGGGCAAACCCGTGCCAGCGCAATACCGCTTCAGCGTAAAGTAGGATTGCGGATCGGATAGGCTCGACGCGAAGCCATCGGATTTGAGATGCATGCCGCTTGGCATTTGCGTCAGCCAGCTCTCCATCGTGCGGCCAAAAATGCGGAACTCAACGCCGTGGCTGCGTAGATGGGCAGCGATCGAGAGGCCGTAAGGACCAGCCCCGATAATCGCTACAGGTAATGAATTTGCCATAGGATCCCCACATGCATTTCAGAATAAATCCAAATAATTTACGTATCTTCGGTTTTCAGTAGCCTAGAATTTAAGCCGCAATCTCCTCGGTCCATATAGACGAGAGGATATTTGAAAGGTACCGCTGCTTTACAAGTGCGAACGCCTTCTTTCTTCTTTGCAGCGAAAAATCTGCGAGAGCCAGTTACGGTATATGACCACAGCCGGTGAGATTTGCGGCAGCAGCGGAGTGTTGATTTCGGAAACCGTTGGGAACTCAGCCAAAAGCCTTTCATTCGGCTGTAGAAGCGCGCGTTCGCGGAAGCGCGTCAGACGCTTCGTTGTTGCCGCGTCGAAATATCCCTTCGGCATATTGGGATAGTTTTTCCTCTCTTCCCTGAGGAACCGGCCAATGTCCCTCTTATACTCCTTTAGCAGCACTCCCGGTTCATATTCTGGATGCCCTTGAAAAAACAGGAACAAAGCCTTCCTTTGCTTGACGAATAGGTCAACGCCCGCATCGGCTGAACTGGTAAGCACCTGGTATCCGCAAGACTGAAGCGCACCATGCTGGACCTCATTCCATCGCGAATGGGCAATCTGCAATCGCGGTGCAAGGCCCGCAACAACGGGATGATCTGTTACGATTTCATGGTCGAAAAGACCAAAACATTTATCCGCGAGCGCGTGCCGTTCAATCCCGTCGATATGGAGGACAGCCGCGTGCGCCGCTAGACACGACAATACGGTCGATACAGCATTACACTCTGCCCAGTCGATAACCTCTCGGAAGGCGGCCCAAAAGGGTTCGTCCCGAAGATCTGAGGCGCGTGGCTCGGTTCCGGTGATGATCAGCGCATCGAGATGGCTGTCCCAAAGCTGATCAATCGAGGCGTAACGGCCGCTCACATACAGCCTTCCCCTTTCAGCGCGCGAGATGCCCGGCAATGAGTAGCAAGTGAGACGCACACCGAGGTTTGCGGCCGCAACATTAAGCAGTCCGGAAAACTGCCGTTCCGTGGCTTCAAGCGCCGGATCCGGCATATTGTTGATCAGCCCTACCTCTATCGGCGCTTGAGACCCGCGATTCGGCTTTTGCCGCAATGGCTCCTTATGCCTTTGTCGCGCCAATAGGGCGGCTGAGTTTAATCCTGTACTGATGACAGCCGGCATGTCTTTGCTTTGCCTCTATTTACGAACAGCAAACCCGTCTGAAGCGCGCCCCCAAGTCATTGCGTCGCACCGAGGGCTTGCTCGAGGTCGGCGAGGATATCTTCGATGTGCTCGATGCCGATGCTGAGCCGGATTGTCTCAGGCGTGATGCCCGCCTTGCGCTGCTCCTCTGGAGAGAGTTGCCGGTGCGTAGTAGAAGCCGGGTGGCATGCCAAAGACTTCGCATCGCCCATGTTGACGAGCCGCTTGAAAAGTTTCAGCGCATTGAAGAACTTCGTCCCTGCCTCGAACCCTCCAGCAACGCCAAACGTCATCAACGAGCTGCATCGGCCTGCCAAATACCGCTGCGCAAGCTTATGATAAGGGCTCTCTGGAAATCCGGCGTAGTTAATCCAATCGACCTTCGCATGGCCGCGCAGGTATTCAGCGGCAAGCCGCGCGTTGTTAACATGGCGCTCGACTCGAAGAGACAATGTCTCAATACCTTGAAGCAGCAAAAAAGCGCTGAGCGGTGATAAAGTGGAGCCGGTATTCCTTTGAGAAACAGTGCGGCATCGCGCAATATAAGCCGCATCACCGTAGCGTTCCGAATAAACGACGCCATGATATGAGGGTTCTGGCTCATTGAACATATAAAAGCGCCGTCGATGCTCGCGCCACGGAAACTTCCCGCTGTCGACAATGATTCCACCCAAGGTGGTTCCATGGCCGCCCATGAACTTCGTCAATGCATGGACGACGATGTCAGCACCATGCTCAATCGGTTTCAAAAGTATTGGCGTTGCAACGGTATTGTCGACGATGAGGGGGACGCCGTGTTTGTGCGCGACGGCGGCAAGGCCACCGATATCGACGATGTTCCCGGCCGGATTGCCAACGCTTTCACAGTAAACAGCGCGCGTGTCTTCATCGATCAACCGCTCCACTGCCTCTGGATGATCACTTTCGGCGAAACGCACGTTAATTCCCTGCTTGGGTAGCAGATGCGCAAACAGTGTATAGGTTGCGCCATAGAGTTGTGGGAGGGCAACGATATTATTGCCCATCTCGGCAAGGTTCAGGACCGCATAATTAATCGCCGCCGCCCCGGAACTTACCGTTAACGCCTCCAATCCACCTTCGAGTGCGGCGACGCGCCGTTCCAACACGGCGTTAGTGGGATTGCCAATCCTTGTGTAGATATTTCCTTCGACTTCGAGATTGAACAGAGCAGCGCCATGCTCGGCACTGTCGAATTCATACGCAACCGTTTGGTAGATCGGAACAGCGCAGGCATGCGTCACCGGATCTCCGGCGTATCCCCCATGGATCGAGATTGTTTCATCTCTCATCTCGGCGCCGATTCATCACTGCTAAAGGTCTGGCCAATGATCTACTTGATTCAACTTTATTAAATCCGACAATAAACAACTTATCATTTTTTGTCGCTCAAATATATAAAAGCTAAACACTATTGTTAACATCAACCGCACCCCCCAAGTTAGCATGGTGAGCTCTAGCATTTCCAAGTCACCCTAATAAGATTTGCCATCGACGCTGTTCATCAGAAAGGCGACCTCGGTGCGATTTTTTGCGCCCAACTTCTTCATGATATGGCGCACATGAACCTTGACTGTGCTCTCGCACATATTTAGTTCGTAGGCGATGACCTTATTGGATTTGCCTTGTCGCAGTGATTCAATGACGGTCAATTGCCGGACGGTGAACATGCTTTTCCGGGAATTCTCGGCGGTCGCAGGCAATTTCTCGATCGAGTCTCGCGTTGCGATAAATGTGCGTGCTGGCACGAAGGTGCCCCCAGCCCGGACCAGCCGAATGGCCTGGACGGCGACGTCGAAAGCCATGCTCGTCGTTATATACCCGCGGGCCCCCTTGTCCAGAGCACTTAGGACACTGCTGGCATCCTCGCGATCCGAAAGTATGACGATGCTGCATCTGTCAGCGGCAGCCTGCGACAGCATAGCGACGTCGCGCTCTACTTCGGCTTCCGTTCGCTCCGCGGAGCATAGGACGATGACCGGGCTTGGCGAGGTGTAGTGCTGCTCCTTTAACCATTCCTCCACAGTTGAAAAGGATCGGATGACATCATTTCTCTTGTTGTCTTTCAGGCATCTGACAAGGCAGTCCCGAATAAGAATCCGCCGCTCGATAATGACCAATGTCGGACGGCCCCCTTCAGCCGCTCTAACAGGAGTAAATTGGCCACGCCGCGAATTGGCGACGACATCTGCGATTGCACCTACCGCACGGTTCCCTTTGGCAGCTCCTATCCGCGTGACGACACGCGATTCACTTCCCAGCGCATGCGATATCTCTACAGTTTCGGCCAAGGCACCGGCTCCTTTAATTCTTGATCAATACGTGAATTCTGCAATTATGCTTAGACATATTCATTGATCAGGCGGAATGCGGCCGGCGAACTTGAGTATTAACATATTGATTATTCTAATACTCATAAGATGTCATCCCACCATAAAATATGGAAGCAGGCGAACGTTAAACTCTTAAATTATCCGCTTAGTCATAACATGACCCATTAGAGTTATGTCACTTCACCGCATGACCATTTTGACTGAAATTTATGAAGGCGAACCAAGCTTTTCGCTGAGCTGGCCCTTCGTCTGAAGTATTCGTGCATGGCAAAGACACGTACGTGGTCTACCGCTCCCCGCTATAGGGGCTTTCAATTACCCACATTCCCAGCCACTCCGATTTCGACGCCGGTCTCAATGTC
>CAYTRB010000097.1:0-12488 GCA_964440215.1 uncultured Methylocapsa sp. | reverse complement strand
AGTGGGGCATGGCGGTGGCGCCGGTCGATCCCAACGCGCCTCCCGGCCCGCCGACTCGCCGCCCGCCGCCGTGGCCTCCGGCGCCGGAGGCTTCGCCGCCCATGCCTTTCGCGGATTGGCCAAATGGCGGCAACGACTATATCGGCGAATCAGCACCCAATGCCGTCGATAGCCCCCTCATGAAGGCGATCGGCTCTGACAACATCGTCGGCCAGACGCTGAATGACGAACATATCCAGATTTACGGCTGGATCAACCCGGGCGGCAACGTCAGCTCGGCGAAGTCGGGCTATGGCACCGTCGGCGGCAACTTCCCAGCGGCCTATGCCTATGTGCCGAACCAGGTCCAGCTCGACCAGGCCGTGGTCTATGTGGAGCGCGTGCCGGACACGGTGCAGCAGGATCATATCGACTGGGGCTTCCGCATCAGCGGCATCTATGGCGAAACCTACCGCTATACGACCGCCCTCGGCTTCATGAGCAACCAGCTGCTCTATGGGAACCATTTCTCCGGCTACGACATGCCGATGGTCTGGGGCGAAATGTATATCCCCTATGTGGCGCAAGGGCTCGAGTTCCGGTTCGGCCGCTACATCTCGGTGCCGGATACCGAGGCGCAGCTTGCTCCTAACAATTATATGTACTCGCACTCGATGACCTACGCGTTCGACAATTACACGAACGAGGGCCTCATCGGCACACTCAAGCTGACCCGGAACTGGCAGTTCCAATTGGGCATCACCGTCGGCACCGAAACGACGCCGTTCAACGGGGCACACGTCCAGCTCATCAATCCAACGACCGGCTTCCCAGGCTATTCAGGCAATCGGGACCCTGGCTTCCAGCCGACTGGCACCGCTTGCCTGCAATATACAACCGACACCAGCAACGACACGGTTTATCTCTGCGCCGACGGCATCAACAATGGCGATTGGGGCTACAATAACCTGCAATGGCTGGGCGGCACCTATTACCACAAGTTCAACGACCAATGGCACATCACCTTTGAAGCCTGGGACATGTATGCGAGAAACGTTCCCAGTGTCACGGCTGGTGTGGGCTCAGGGGCTACGTTCGAAGCCTATATTCTGCCGACCAACCGTCCGAACCAGGCGTTCTGCCCAGGCACGGAGACCTCGTGCACGGCGCATACTTACTCCATGGTCTCCTACCTGAACTACCAGTTCTCGCCCTTGGACAATATTTCCTTGCGCGGAGAATATATGAACGACGTCGACGGCTGGCGCACCGGCACCCCGACGCAATACAACAACTGGGCGATCGGCTGGCAGCATTGGTGGTCGCCGCAAGTCGAGGTGCGTCCCGAAGTCGCCTGGTACCATTCGCTTAACCGGCCGGCCTTCGACAACGCATCGTCCTTAGACCCGGCACTCGCGGCACAAGGCAAACATGCCATCACGATCGTCTCCGGGGACCTTATCTGGCACTTCTAGTCCTGGACGATCCCAAGCAAGACCAGCGGCCGCCCCTCGCGGCCGCTGGACCTTTTTTAAATGTTCGCGTCTAGATCGCAGGTTTTCTAGAAGCATAGATGGCTCTGATGATAAGCCCAGCCATGCCGTTCTCTGGTTAGCTAAACTCAATTGAGAATTCTGGAAAGAATGAGCCGCTGCATTCGATTGATACATCAGCGCTCAATTGAACCGCACGGCAGATCATTACTTATTCAAATTGCTGGATAAATAATCGCAATGTCGCTCTTGAGCAACACGGCCGTGCTAGTTGCGATTTCAGAAAGGAATAGGGGCGGCGGCACTTGACGCTCCCGCTCTATTTCTGCACCCTTGCCAAAGCCAGACAGTCCGGGAAAAGTCTAAAGATTCCCGCGTCCAGATCGGAGAAGCCGCTCATTTGATCGCCGTTAACAACCGGAAGATCAATTAGAGTGCGGCCAAGACGCGCGATTTCATTTTGCCATCAAGGCCACCGCACGGGATGCTCGTCGATCCAAGGGGAATACAATGTTAAAAACACATCCGGCCGTCTCTCGAATGGCCCTGGCGGCGGCCCTGTTTTGCTCGGCCACTGCCGCCATCGCCTCGGATGTGAACCCGGCGCCCCAGACAACGCCCGGTGATTCGAATTTCTTCACGCGGCTCTACCATGCCTATGCCGACGAGTGGGGCTTGCCGGCGGCGCCGGTGGACCCAAACGCGCCGCCCGGGCCGCCGAGCCGCCGCCCGCCGCCGTGGCCGGCGCCGCCGGAGAGCACGCCGCCCATGCCCTTCTCGGATTGGCCGCAAGGGGGGGTCGACTATATTGGCGAATCGACGCCCAATGCGGTCGATAGCCCTCTCATGAAGGCGATCGGCACTGACAATATCGTCGGCCAAACGCTGAACGACGAGCATATCCAGATCTACGGCTGGATCGATCCGGGCGGCAATGTCAGCTCGGCGAAAACCGGCTATGGCGGCAATGCCCCGGCGGCCTATGGGTTCACGCCCAATGTCGTCCAGCTCGACCAGGCCGTGGTGTATGTGGAACGCATCCCTGACACGGTGCAGATGGACCATCTCGACTGGGGTTTCCGGGTTAGCCCGATCTATGGCGAAAACTATCGTTACACCACCGCCTATGGCGTCTTCAGCAATCAGTTTTTATACGGCAACCATTATGCCGGGTTCGACATACCGATGGTCTATGGCGAAATATACATCCCCTATGTGGCGCAAGGGATGGAGATGCGGTTCGGCCGCTACATTTCGCTGCCGGACATCGAGGCGCAGCTCGCGCCGAACAATTATACGTATTCGCACTCGATGACCTACTCGCTCGACAATTACACGAACACGGGTCTGAACACCACGCTCAAGCTGACCGAGAATTGGGAAGTGCAATTCGGCTTCAGCGGCGGCACGGAAACGGTGCCGTGGAACGTGACACATATCGCGCTCATCAATCCGCTGACGGGATTCCCAGGCTATCAAGGCGCGCGGGACCCCGGCTTTCAGCCGACCTTCACCGGCTGCGTCCAATGGGAAAGCAACACGGCCTGGGACAATCTTTATCTCTGCGCCAACGGCATGAACAATGGCAACTGGGGCTACAACAATCTGCAATGGCTTGGCGCCACCTATTACCACAAGTTCAACGATCAATGGCACATCTCGATTGAATCCTATTATATGTATGAGCGGAACGTTCCGAGCAAGTTGGATGGCTATTCGAACACGGCCTTCGCCTATGTGACGGCCAACGCACCTGGTGAAGCCGTCTGCCCAAGCGGTGAACTCACCTGCACCGCGAAGGAATGGTCCTTGCTCTTCTACCTGAACTACCAATTCTCGCCCTTGGACAATATTTCCCTACGTGGCGAATGGTATGACGACATCAACGGCCAGCGCACTGGCACCGCGACGGCCTATAACAATTGGGCGATTAGCTGGCAGCATTGGTTCTCGCCGCAAGTCGAGATTCGTCCCGAAGTCGCCTGGTATCATTCGCTGAATGCGCCGGCCTTCGACAACGGCACCAAACATTCGATCGCGATCGCCTCAGGCGACATCATCTGGCACTTCTAGGCCCTGATCCTCGAAAGCAAGAGCAGCGGCCGCCAATCGCGGCCGTTGGACCCAAGCCATTGCGCGCGCGAAGCTCACGTTATACTAGTCAATTAGAACTGGTTGCGATGAAACCGGACGCCAGGAACCCCAACACATGGAAACCGAGGAGAAACAGTCGCCGACAGCTCCGGGCAGAGTGTTCGGCGTACCGCGCCGGGTTCAGTTCATACTCGTTTTCATCATCGTGGTGGGCATCCTCGGGATCTGGCTGATCAATCCGTTTCGCGCGGCGAAGGAGGAGCCATCGGCAGAGAAAGCAACGTCCTCCGAGCCCGCCGGCTTCCAGCTTACACCCACGCAATGGGCGACGATGCGCACGGCGACCGTCAAGGAGATGGAGTTTCTGCCGCAGCGCCAGGCGGAAGGGAAGATCGCGGTTGACGACCATCTCGCCACTGCGGTCTACCCTCCTTATAATGGCCGGGTGACCGCCGTGTTTGTCCGCGACGGCGACTTTGTTAAGCAGGGCCAGCCCTTGTTCCGGCTGGACTCGACCGATCTGGTGCAGGCGATCAATGATGTCGTCGCGGGGAAGGCGGGTGTCGCGAAAGCGCAGGGGCAGCTCAACCTGACCAAGACGGCCGAGGATCGCGCGCACCAATTATATCTCGCCAAGGGCGGCTCCTTGAAGGACTGGCAGCAGGCCCAGGCCGATCTGTCAGCGGCGCAGAATGATTTCAAATCCGCCGAGATCGGCCTCGCGGCCGCGCAGGACCGGCTCCGCATCATCCGCGTCCAATCCGGGGAAACGGAGACGGAGTTGCTGACGCGGACTAGTCCCGACTTGAACGTTCTAGCGCCGATCAGCGGGCAGGTGCTGATGCGCAAGCTCGGTGTCGGGCAATATATCAGCCAGGGGGCAACCGATCCCATCATGTTGATCGGCGATCTGTCGACGGTCTGGCTGGTCGCCAATGTGCGGGAGACCGATGCGCCTTTCATGCGTGTCGGGCAGCCGGTCGAAGTGCGGGTGACCGCCTATCCCGACAAGGTGTTCAACGCGAAGCTCACCTTCGTCGCGCCCATGGTCGACTCCAATACGCACCGGCTGCCGATCCGGGCCGAGGTGCCGAATGGCGAAGGCTTGCTGAAGCCGGAGATGTGGGCTGATTTCCGCATCGCGACCGGGGCCAGCCGCAAGAGCCTCGCGGTGCCGGCGCGGGCCATCGTCTTTGAAGGCGACTCCCAGCGAGTCTGGGTTACTGATAAAGACCACTATCTCACGTCACACGATATTGAGACCGGGATCACCAATGGGAACAATGTCGAAGTACTTGCGGGGTTAACGGCTGGCGAGCAGGTGATCACCCAAGGCAGCATTTTCATCGACCGTGCCGCGGCTGGGGATTGACGGCGCTGAACACGCCCCGGCAACCGGCGGGCGAGGAAACTGGGACAAAAGACAGGCATGCACCACGTAATTGCCTTCGCCCTGAGACGCCGCGTCCTGATCGTCGTGATGCTTCTGGCTGTCCTCGTGGCGGGCGGGGTGAGTTTCGCCAATCTCAATATTGAAGCCTATCCCGATCCGGTGCCGCCGCTCGTCGATGTGGTGACGCAATGGCCCGGCCAGTCGGCCGAGGAGATTGAGCGCTATGTCACAATCCCCATCGAAATTGCGCTCGCCAGCATTCCGCATGTCACCGCGGTGCGGACGAGCTCATTGTTCGGCCTGTCCGATGTAAAAGTGCAATTCACCTATGATTACACTTATGAGGAGGCGGAGCAGAAGGTGCTGAACCACTTGTCGCAGCTTCCGCCTCTGCCGGGCAATATTACGCCTGGAATCTCTCCGGCGAGCCCCACGGGTGAGATCTACCGCTACCGTCTGGTTGGTCCGCCCGGCTTCAGTCTGACCGATCTCAAGTCGCTACAGGATTGGGTCATCGAGCGCAGGTTCCGGGCGGTGCCTGGTATCATCGACATCACGGGCTGGGGCGGCCGGACCAAGACTTATGATGTCACGGTCAATCTCGCCAAGCTGCAAAACTATGGGTTGACGCTGACGCAGGTCTTGCAGGCTCTGAACAACAGCAACATCAATGTTGGTGGTCAAATACTCACGATCGGTCCGCAGGCTGCGGTGGTGCGCGGCGTCGGGCTGGTCCGCTCGATGAGCGACATCGCCAACACCGTCATCACGCAGACAAACAATATGCCCGTGCTGATCAGCGATGTTGCTACGGTGGGCGTCGGGCATGTGCCTCGCCTCGGGATTTCCGGTCAGGACGGTGATGACGACATCGTCCAAGGCATTGTGCTCATGCGGCGCGGCTCCGAGACCTTGCCAACCTTGAAACGGGTCGAGGCGGAGGTCGAGAAAATGAATACCTCGGGCATTTTGCCGCCCGGAGTCCATTTGGTGCCTTATTACGACCGGACCGATTTGATCGACGTCACGACCCACACGGTGCTGCACAATATCGTCTCAGGGATCATACTGATCTTTGTGGTCATGTGGCTTTTCTTGGGCAATTTGCGCAGCGCCATCGTGGTGGCCACGACCATTCCCTTTGCTTTATCGTTCGCACTGATTGTCATGACGGCACGTGGCGAGTCCGCCAATCTTTTGTCCGTAGGCGCGATCGATTTCGGGTTGATCGTGGATTGTTCCGTGCTGATGGTGGAAAATATCTACCGCCATCTGGTCGAATGGGGGAAAGGCGACCGGACGCCAGCCTCGGTAGGTTGGGAGCTAGACCGGGTCGCGGACACGCTCCCAGGGCTGCCAATCCGCATGGCGGTTATCCATGCCGCCGGCAACGAGGTTGGCACGTCGATCTTTTTTTCGGTCGCCATCATTGTCGCCGCCTTCGTGCCGCTATTTGGTCTCGGCGGAATCGAGGGCCATATCTTCTCGCCGATGGCGAAAACTTATGCCTATGCCTTGATAGGCGCCTTGATCGCGACTTTCACGGTCTCCCCGGCTCTTTCGGCTCTGCTGCTGCCTGAGCATCTGGAAGAGAATGAGACGATCGTTGTACGCCTGCTTCACAAAGTCTATACGCCCGTCCTGCATTTTGCGGTCGCACACCGGGTGTTGACGCTCGGTGTTGGCGTTTTGCTGGTTCTGATGAGCGTGATTGCCGGCCGCTCGCTGCGGCTCGAGTTTCTGCCCAAGCTCGAAGAAGGCAATATGTGGATCCGCGCGACCATGCCAATCTCTATCTCACTCGAAGAGGGCCATGGCTACATCAATCGGATGCGCGCCATCATCAAGAGCTTTCCGGAAGTCGTCACCGTGGTGTCGCAACATGGGAGGCCGGATGACGGCACGGATACCGCGGGTTTTTATAACGGCGAATTTTACGTGCCGCTGAAGCCGCCGTCCGAATGGCCGAAAGGCGTTACCAAGGATGATTTGACGAAGGACGTCATCGACAGTTTGCAGGCGGAATTCCCGGGTGTCGACTTCAACGCCTCGCAGAATATCCAAGACAATGTCGAGGAAGCTGCGTCTGGCGTGAAAGGCGAGAATTCGGTCAAGCTGTTCGGGTCCGACCTAAAGCAGATGAACGTCACCGCTGACAAGATCAAGGATGTCCTGCAGACCGTCAAAGGGATCACCGACCTTGCTGTATTGCCAACGCTTGGCCAGCCAGCGGTGACGATCACTGTCGATCGTCACAAGGCGGCGCGTTACGGGCTCATGGCTGGCGATATCAATGCGACGGTTCAGGCGGCGATCGGCGGACAGACCGCTGGCGATCTTTATGAGGAGGGGAGCGACCGGCATTTTCCGATGATGGTGCGTCTCTCCCAGAACCAGCGGCGGGACCTCGACACCATTCGGAACATCACGGTTGGCGCCCAGGGGCCAAATGGCACGATCCAGGTGCCGCTTAGCGAGGTCGCCGATGTCAAGCTGTCTTCGGGCGCTGCCTTCATCTACCGGGAAAGACAGGAACGTTACATCCCGATAAAATTCAGCGTGCGGGGACGCGACGTTGGAAGCGCGGTTCTGGAAGCCCAGAAAAAGGTCGCCGATTTGGTCGTTCTGCCGGCCGGGTCGCGGCTCGAATGGGTGGGCGAGGTCGAGAACTTGCAAGATGCCATCAAGCGATTGTCGATCCTGGTGCCGGTCAGCATCGGCATGATCCTGCTGCTGCTCTATGGTATGTTTGGGACTTTGCGCAACACACTGCTTGCCGCCAGCGTCATTCCGATGGCCGTGGTGGGCGGCATCTTCACGCTGGTGCTGACCGGAACGCCGTTCAGCGTCTCCGCTGCAATCGGCTTTGTCGCTCTGTTCGGTATCTCCGTCATGAATGGCGTGATCTTTCTATCGTATTTCCGGCGCATCAATGCGTTCGGCGTCGAGCGGCGGAGCGCGATTATTGAGACCGGCACGACACTGCTGCGCCCGGTCGTAATGACGTGCGTCGCGGCTTGCGTTGGCCTGCTGCCCGCTGCCGTGTCAACCGGCATTGGCTCGCAGGTACAGCGGCCACTCGCGCTGGTGGTCGTCGGCGGTATTCTTCTGGCGCCCATCCTGATCCTGATCATCCTGCCGGTGATGATCGATGTTTTCACTCCCGTCGGGGTGGATCAACCCATCGGCGACGCGACGCCAGAGGCGGGAGAATAGCCGCTACGCCTATCTATGGTGACGTATCGTGTTTCCCCATCGCTGGACTGTTCCCTGGCGGCCGCTTCACAGCCGCGAACCCGTGCCCGCTTAAGAACTGCCTGCCAGAGTGTGCACGGTTGTAAATCTGCTGTCTACTGTGACAAATCACAATATAATTGCAGTGTCGCTATTCAGCAACACCTCGGCGTTAGTTGCGGCTTTTGAGACAAATACGCAGCGGCTCCAATTGACTGTCTTTATGTTTCTGCAATTCTAGCAAAGATAAACAATCAGCAAAAAAACGAGAGACTCAGAGTCTACCTTAAAGAGGCTCGTCATACCGCCAGAGCCGGGAGAATCAACGATGCGCCGATCCAAGAGTCATTCGCAACATGAGGAGCGTCCTATGCGCGCTTTTTCACGCAAAGGAGGACCCGGTGTTGCTCATGCGTTGGCTTGGAGCGCGGCCAGGCAAGGCGGTAAGCAGCGGATGTCCGGAAGTGCAGCATGTCTGACGATGACCTTGCTGGCCGGTTGCGCGGTCGGCCCCGATTTCATCGAGCCGGTGGCCCCAGATGTGACGGGATATACTAAGGAACCGCTCAGATCGTCGTCGGCCTCGGCCGGGTCCGGCTTAGACCAAAACCAACGGTTTATTCGGGATCTCGATATTCCCGGCCAATGGTGGGCGGCGTTTCATTCGCGCCCGCTGAACGATCTCATAGAGTATGCTCTGCAACATAATGCGGATCTGCAAACGGCTCAGGCCGCCTTGCGTGTCGCCTATCAAAATGCCGAGGCGCAAAAAAGCGCCTTCTGGCCGACCGTCGGCGGCAATTACAACAGCTATACCCAGAAAGCCTCCACTGAAGTTTCACCGCCGGGAAATTCAACAGGACCTTATCTCTCCTTGCATACGCTCCAGTTGGATGTTGCCTACACGCCGGACGTCTTCGGGCTCGTCCGCCGCGGCGTAGAATCGGCGCAGGCGGTAACGGCGAACCAACAATATCAGCTGGAAGCGACCTATCTCACCCTCACCTCCAACGTCGTCGCCGCGGCCGTGCAGGAAGCCTCGCTGCGGGCCCAGATCGAGGCCACCAAAAAAATCATCAGAATCGAAACCGACCTGTTGGGCTTGCTGAAACGCCAGCTGGCGCTGGGCCAGGTTGCGGTGGCTGATGTGCTGGTTCAGGAGGCGGCCCTGGCGCAGGCGGAACTGCTTTTGCCGCCGCTCGAGAAATCATTGGCGCAGCAACGCAATCTGCTGACCGCCCTGGCTGGGCGTTATCCGAGCAATGAAATCGAGGAAAAGTTCACTCTTGCGTCCTTGAAGCTTCCGAGCGAACTGCCGGTTAGCCTTCCCTCTGCCTTGGTCGAGCATCGCCCCGACGTCAAGGCTGCCGGTGCCAATCTGCACACGGCCAGCGCCGCGATTGGCGTCGCCATCGCAAACCGGCTGCCGCTGGTCAATTTGACCGCGACAGTCGCGACCAGCGCGACCAATTGGGGGCTGCTCTTCACCGAGCCGACCTCTGCTTACCTGCTCGTGGGAGCCGTGGCGCAACCGCTGTTCGACGGTTTTAATTTGTACCATAAGCAAAAGGCTGCGGAAGCAGCCTATGACGAGGCCGAGGCGCAATATCGCAGCACGGTCATTGACGCGTTCCAAAATGTCGCCGACTCGCTGCGCGCAATCCAGGCCGACGCCCGTGAGCTCAAGGCTGCGGTGCATGCCGAGGACGCCGCGCTGAAGAGCCTCAATATCGTGCGCAAACAGGCGGAACTTGGACAAGTGAACAGCCTTGCCATCCTCAATGCGCAGCAGACTTATTTGACGGCTTTGCTCACCCGGGTACAGGCGCAAGCGAGCCGTTTCGCCGACACGGCGGCGCTTTTCCAAGCTCTCGGCGGCGGCTGGTGGAACCGGATGGATGTCGAGCCGAATGTTGACGACTCGCGCAGCTCCGGGTGCCTCGACTTTTTGGGGCCGCTCGTCTCTCCCTGCGTGCCGGTGCCTTCCACGGCCGGCGCAAGTGTGCAGCCGCAGGGAGAGAAATCCTGATCTGAGTGGACAAAAACTAACGGAAAAGTCTTATAGTGGCTTCCAGTGGCCCGCTGAATGTGCGAGTCTTTCATTGCCGCGGCAATGGGCGTGTCGCTGAGCCCGGTGAACCGGGCGCACATGGCCTATGACCCGGGCGGACTCGAGGCGTTCAAGCCGAAACCGGTAGCGAACCGCATCGGCCCCGAGCCGTGCATTGGTATCCGCGAGGATGTCGGCGAAGCGTCGGCAGGGAGCGCATAGGCCAGCCATTGAGCCGCGAGAACTTGAAAGTCCCGGCTGCCGACGTCTTCGTTTTCACGGAAGGCAACATGAACGGACGCGTCAGCGCGAGGGTCCGCCCGACGTAGCGTGGTCAAAGGACCCTGGCATGTGTGGAAGCTCTTTATGCGGGCGCCGGGAGGTCTCGGGTTTGGCCCGCGGATGGATACTGCAGGCGGAGGTTGCCGGCTTCTCAGCCCAAAGCCTTCAAGAACCAAAGCCAGTGCCAACATCCGCCGTGTTGCATCGGCATCATTGCTGCGCCTCACCGCCTCGCGAAGATCCGCCGCAATGAAATCATCGCGCGCGATTGCCAAAGCTGTCGGTATAAAAATCTCCCAAATCATTTCCGATCCGAAGAGAATCACGAAAGCGAGGATTTGCAAAGCCCAGCTGAGTCAGAGGTCAATGCCGCCGGTGTGAGAACTCAAAGTGATAGAGACCATGACCGCTAACCATGAAGCGATCGTGGTCAGGAACAAGTTTGGCCGGAGCACAATCTCGTTGTTGCGGCGCAAAAACACTTACGATTGCGGTGTGAAACTCCATCTCAGCCGTATTATCGCCATGAACGATCGGTTAACCTTAACACGGTTTGCTTAAATGCAACACTCTCCGGTTAGCTTGGATCAAGGTTGATGGAACATTCCTTTAACCAAAGGCAGGTAGGGCTTAACGCCTGCCAAGCGATCACAGGATCACAGAAGGAGTGTGGGATGAGCTTTCTCCAACGGACCGGCGAATGGAAATTCGCGGCCGCGCTCGGCGCCGCCCTGGCGATCTCCGCTTGCGCCAAGACCCCTGCCGAGAATGCTTCGCTGACAGGCCTGAATGGTGGCGCTCCAGCTTCGCCCGGAAGCCCGCAAGACTTCGCCATCAATGTTGGTGACCGGATATTCTTTGATAGCGATTCCAGCGACTTGAGCCAGACCGCGCAATCGACCCTCGCCAAGCAGGCAAGCTGGCTGCAGCAATATGGCCGCTACAATGTGACCGTCGAGGGCCACGCTGACGAGCGCGGGACCCGCGAATACAATTTCGCGCTGGGCGCACGGCGGGCGGAAACCACGAAGGAATATCTGGTTGCCCGTGGTATTCCGGCCTCAAAAATTCACACCATCAGCTACGGCAAGGAGCGTCCCGTTACGAGCTGTGACGACAATTCCTGCTGGTCGCAAAACCGCCGCGCGGTCACCGTGCTGACGGGCGGCCAATCCTGACGAAGGTTTCGGCGAACGGTCCTCCTCCCCCGTAGCCGATATGTCCGGACGGTCAAAAAGACGTTATTGATCCCAATCCGGCACCGGCGCCTTCCAAGTGAAGCGCCGGTTTTTGTTGGCGATAGCCTATTCGTCGATAGGCTTTCAGGTGGCTTGGGCTGTCTATTCTAATTTTCCCTGCTTCGCCTCGCGCAAGACCATGATCGCTTCATGATGAATCGCTCATGGTCGAGAAGTGCCAAACACAAAAATGGCTGCCTTTCCCTTGTGGGTAGGCAGCCATCCAATCGTTCGTTGCGTGTGCGGGGCGTGGAAAGGCCGCCGCGTTCACGCCTGCGGTTGCGGCTCCAATCCGCCTGGCTCTGGGCCTGGGCCTGGTTTTGGGCGAACAACGCCGGTGGTGGGGACAGGGGAGCCACGCAATGGCGGTTCGGTATCGGTGCCGGTGTCGCGCACCGGAGGATGTCCCTTCAAAAGCTGCTCGATCTCTTCGCCGGTCAGGGTCTCATATTCGAGGAGGCCTTTGGCGAGCGTTTCGAGATCCTCGCGCTTCTCGGTAATGATCTTCGTCGCTTCGGCGAGACCCAATTCCACCAGCCGCCGCACTTCCGCGTCAATGGACTGGGCGGTGGCCTCGGACAATGTTTGCTGCTGTCCCATGGAATAGCCTAGGAAAACCTCGTCCTGATTATTGTCGCCATACATCACGGTGCCGAGCTCCTCGGAGAAGCCCCAGCGGGTCACCATCGCGCGGGCGAGATTGGTCGCCTGCTCGATATCGGATT
>CAYTRB010000096.1:0-12553 GCA_964440215.1 uncultured Methylocapsa sp. | reverse complement strand
AAAGGCCGAGCGGCCGGTAGGAAATCGTGGTGGGATGGCTCGACCCCCGGCCGCATCCAGAGAGCGCGACCGACCCTGCGACAAGCGTGGCAACGGACAAAAACAACAGCGTCGACGGTTTCATCCGCACTCTTTCCTCCCGGCTCGTCACTGCTCAGCCTTTGATTGGCCCGGGCTTCACCAGTTTTGTAAGAACTAGGCTAACTCGAACGTTAGCGCCTGAAGTCCGGGATCGTCGCGTTTGGGTCGTTGAATTTCCTAGCACGGTGATCCACTTCTTTGCCAGCCCAAAACGGCCAGTCATAAAGCCCGCCAAGACGTCCTCCCCCGTCAAAACATCACTGGCCAGTTGACGTGGCGCGCGCGATCCGCTAACGAACTTTTTTCAGCCTGAAACGAAGGGGTTTGGGGATATTTTTCCCCAGGCTGTCTTTTGCCGGGCGTCCCGCTAGGGCCGGCCTCCACCGGACGCGGGATAAGGGCTATCCCGCCGCAAGCTTCGTGCCTTGCGGCCGAAATGGAGAATAGGTTTTGGCTCGTATCGCTGGCGTTAATATACCAACCAACAAGCGTGTCGTCATCGCGCTTCAATATATTCACGGCATTGGACCGGCTAAGGCCAAGGAACTTTGCGAAAAAGTGAAAATCCCTTCCGAGCGGCGTGTCGCCGAATTGACTGATGCGGAAGTCTTGCAGATACGCGAGACGATCGACCGCGACTATATGGTCGAAGGCGATCTTCGCCGCGAGGTTGCGATCAATATCAAGCGCCTGATGGACCTTGGCTGCTACCGCGGGCTTCGTCACCGGCGTCAATTGCCGGTCCGCGGCCAGCGCACCCATACCAATGCCCGGACCCGTAAAGGCAAGGCCAAGCCCATTGCCGGCAAGAAGAAGTAGTTTGAAGCAGTCGATTCAAGTTAAAATTGCTTGTGGCATCCGCGCCTAAGCGATTGGCCAAGCACGCACTGCCGAGAATGATGATCCCCAGCACCTGGCATGACGGGCGCGTTTGAAGGAATTGAAGAATGGCAAAAGAAGCTACCCGCGTAAAACGCCGCGAGCGCAAGAACATCGCGTCCGGCATCGCGCATGTCAATTCGACCTTTAACAATACAATGATTACGATCGCCGACGCTCAAGGCAATACGATTTCCTGGTCATCGGCCGGAACCATGGGGTTCAAGGGATCCCGTAAATCGACACCCTATGCGGCGCAGATGGCGGCCGAGGACTGCGCCAAAAAGGCAGCGGAACACGGCATGCGGACACTCGAGGTCGAGGTTTCAGGCCCAGGTTCTGGCCGGGAATCGGCCTTGCGGGCCCTGCAAGCCGCGGGCTTCACGGTGACATCCATTCGCGATGTCACCCCAATTCCGCACAATGGCTGCCGGCCGCGCAAGCGGCGGCGCGTATGAGGATGCAACTCATCAACTCTTCGCGGCCCGAGCTGCCGGGCGCCAATTTGGCGCCGCGAGCGTCAGGCAATTTCCATCAAAGAGAGGTCCGGTCGTGATTCAAAAGAACTGGCAGGAGCTTATCAAGCCAAGCAAGCTCGAAGTGGTCCCTGGCGACGATCCAAAACGCATGGCCACCATCGTTGCGGAGCCGCTCGAGCGCGGCTTTGGCCTAACCCTTGGCAATTCGTTGCGCCGCATTCTCTTGTCGTCCCTACAGGGCGCGGCGATCACCTCGGTCCATATCGACGGGGTCTTGCATGAATTCTCGTCGATTCCGGGCGTTCGAGAGGACGTGACGGATATCGTGCTCAATATCAAGGATATCGCGCTCAGGATGCCGGGCGAAGGCCCCAAGCGCATGGTTCTCAAGAAACAAGGTCCCGGCAAGGTCACCGCCTCCGACATCGCCACAACCGGCGATATTTCGATTCTCAATCCGGATCTCGTGATCTGCACCCTCGACGAGGGCGCCGAAATCCGCATGGAATTCACGGTCTCTACGGGCAAAGGCTATGTCCCCGCCGACCGCAACCGGGCGGAAGACGCGCCGATCGGCCTCATCCCTATCGACAGTCTCTACTCGCCGGTCAAGAAAGTAAGCTACCGGATCGAGAACACGCGCGAAGGTCAAATCCTCGACTACGACAAGCTGACCATGCAGCTTGAAACCAACGGTTCGCTCTCGCCGGAAGATGCGATCGCCTTCTCGGCGCGTATCCTCCAAGACCAGCTCAATGTCTTCGTCAACTTCGAGGAGCCGCACCGCGTCGAGGCGACACCATCGATTCCAGAGCTTGCCTTCAATCCTGCACTTCTGAAAAAGGTCGATGAGCTCGAACTCTCGGTCCGCTCGGCGAATTGCTTGAAAAACGACAATATCGTCTACATCGGGGATCTCATTCAAAAGAGCGAGGCGGACATGCTCCGCACGCCGAATTTCGGGCGCAAATCGCTGAACGAGATCAAGGAAGTGCTGGCTCAGATGGGCCTCCACCTCGGGATGGACGTCGCCGGCTGGCCGCCGGACAATATTGACGAACTCGCCAAGCGTTTCGAGGAACATTACTGAGAGAATAACCCCGCCCGTCTCGCACTGTGCGAGTGGGATAAAACGGGAGCGGCCGTACCTTGGCACGGCGGCCGCGAACAACGGAGAAAGCCATGTATCACGGACACGCCAAGCGCCGCTTCGGCCGTACTCACGAGCATCGCAAGGCGATGTTCGCCAATATGTGCCAAGCGCTCATCAAGCATGAGCAGATCGTCACCACCTTGCCGAAGGCAAAGGATCTGCGCCCGATCATCGAGAAGCTGGTTACGCTCGGCAAGCGCGGCGACCTTCACGCGCGGCGGCAGGCCATTGCGCAAATCAAGGATGCCGTGCTGGCCCGCAAATTGTTCGACGTTCTGGGTCCGCGCTACAAGGACCGGCACGGCGGCTATACTCGCGTCTTGAAGGCGGGATTCCGCTATGGCGACAATGCAGCCATGGCGGTGATTGAATTCGTCGACCGCGATGTTGATGCCAAGGGGCAAGATTCCGGGCCGGTCATCGGGGCCGAAGAAGAAGCGGCGGCTTAATAAAACGAGCCATTCCTGATCCAGCGCCGCCGCCAGGCGGCTCACGTTCGCAAGGTGATCCGCGGGTTTCCGGGCAGAAACCGCTGCAGGCTCAGGCCAACTGCTATGGAGCGATCCATGAACATGCCGCAGCTTCGTCTGCTCCGGGCCTTGACCGCTTGTTTCCTCTTGACACTCATACCGCTTGCCGCGTCCGGCGAGCCCTTGCGGCAAGTGCCGCAGACGCAAACTGATGTCTTTTTATCTTTTGCGCCGGTCGTCAAGAAAGCGCAACCCGCCGTCGTCAATGTCTACGCCTCGCGCACCGACAAGCGGCCGCGCAATCCAATTTTCGACGACCCTATTTTCAAACACTTCTTCGGCGAGGGCGGCAGCGGGCGGCCAGGCAGCCCGACCGCGCGCTCGCTCGGTTCCGGTGTCCTCGTTGATGCGTCGGGTCTCGTCGTCACCAATTATCATGTCATTGAGGGCATGACGGATGTTAAGGTCGCGCTCGCCGATAAGCGTGAGTTCGACGCCGAGATCGTGCTGCGTGATCAGCGGACCGACCTTGTCGTTTTGCGATTGAAGGGAGGCGGGAATTTTCCGGTGATGGAGTTGGGTGATTCCGATGCGCTGGAAGTCGGAGACATTGTTCTTGCCATCGGCAACCCCTTCGCGGTGGGCCAGACGGTAACCCAGGGCATTGTCTCGGCCCTGGCGCGTACCCAAGCCGGGATCTCGGATTACGGGTTTTTCATTCAGACGGACGCGGCGATCAATCCGGGCAATTCGGGTGGCGCTCTTGTTGATCTTCATGCGCGGCTTGTTGGCATCAATTCCGCGATCTATTCGCAAACTGGAAGCTCGATTGGGATCGGCTTCGCCATCCCCGTCAATATGGTAAAGATCGTGCTTGCCGCGGCGAAGGGCGGGGGACATCAGGTTCGCCGTCCGTGGCTTGGAGCTAGTCTGCAAACCGTATCGAGGGACATCGCTGATTCGCTCGGCCTTGACCGGCCAATGGGCGCTCTGATCGCGGATCTTTCCACGGACGGACCGGCCGCCGAGGCTGGCTTGCGGCGCAGCGATCTTATCACCGCCATCGATGGACAAAGCGTCGACGATCCCGAAGGACTAGGCTATCGGTTGGCAACAAGACAGCTGGGCGGCACGGCGTCCTTGACCTATCTCCGCAACGGCAAACCTAGCACGGCTTCGATCAAACTTATTCCCGCACCGGAAATTCCGGCCCGCGATCCGGTTAAACTCAAGGGGGCCTCGCCTTTCTCCGGCGCGACCGTGGTCAATTTGTCCCCTGCGGTCACGGAGGAACTCTCCATTCGCGGCGCGAGCGAGGGCGTTGTCATCAGCGAGATCGAGGAGGGTTCGCAGTCGGCGCTGGTCAATTTTCAAATCGGTGATGTGATCGTGGCCATCAATGACGCGCCGGTCAAAACCACGCGCGATCTCGAACAGGTCGTGAGCCGCTCTCACAGCTATTGGAAATTGACGATCGGGCGTGGCGGTGAAATGATCACTACGGTGATCGGCGGGTGAGCCGCCATGAGCAGACATTTCCTCTATGTCACCATTGCCCTGAAGATCTTGGGCCACGATGATTTGAGACGAGAGGCTTCAATCCGCCGCCTCCGCCTGACCGGTGAAGGAGGCGTCACAAGCTCGGCTCGAGGAATAGAGCGCGGCGACGAGAGGTTGAAACGCTCCCTTGGTTTTCGCTTATCGAAGCGTCCGGCTTAGCGGCAGCTGGCGCTTGAGTGACAGCCACAGTTCGCGCATTTCCCGCGCCGCTTCGCCATTGTGATCGATCTCTGTCACGCCCTTGCCTTTCTCCGTGGCTTCCAGAAAGACGGCACGTGCGGAGATGTGGGGACGTAAAACCGTACCGTTGGCTTCGAGTGCGGCGATACTTGCTCGCACCCGCAGGGCCGCGAGGGCAGGCGGGCATTGGTTGAGCAGAAAAACAAATTCCCTGTCCATCAGTCTGAGTTTGCGGCCGGTCACCTCACTCGCCCAAATGTCGAATAGGGCTGGCCTTGCTGGAACGATGGAAAGATCGGCGACCTTGATCGCGGCGAGTGAGGCTGGCGATTCAAAGGCCGGAGTATCAAGGACGACAAGACTCACATTTTTCTTGGACAGATCGTTTAATACCACCGGAAGCTTGGCTGACGAAACCGCGCAGACCGGCAGATCGACATCCTTTCTTTTGGCTGCCCATCGAATGACGGATTTCTTGGGATCCATGTCGATAACATGAACACGTTCTCCCGCCTCTTGGGCCGCGATCGCGAGGCTAGCTGCAAGCGTGCTTTTGCCGCAACCGCCTTTTTGCGTAGCAAATGCGATGATGCGCATGGATAAAATATCCTTTATTTAAAATTATAAGTATTGAAAACAACATAAAATATTTATACATAACTGTTCCGGCGCATGACCTATGTGAGTATGATGTGGATTAAAAATAAGTTAGCTTCTTAATTGTGCCGTTTACCTTAATTTCACTTAGTCACCTTCGCCACGCTCTCATGCTCTGGCTTGCCTTCAAAGCTCTCGAAGCCCAAATTGGAAAGCCAGATGACCGATCTTTTCACTGCCGCCAAACTTGAAAAGGATGCGCCGCATCCGCTCGCCGACCGGCTACGGCCGCAAAGCCTCACCGATGTTGCCGGGCAGGAACATCTTCTGGGACCACAAGGGGCGCTTTCGAGGCTCATTGCGTCGGGCACGCTGGGCAGCCTGATTTTCTGGGGGCCACCGGGCACCGGCAAGACGACGGTCGCCCGTCTTCTCGCGCGGGAGACGAAACTCGCCTTCGTTCAGATTTCGGCGATTTTTTCCGGGGTCGCTGATCTTAAGAAGGTTTTCGAGGAGGCACGCGGCAGACGCAAGGCGGGTCAGGGAACCCTGCTTTTCGTCGATGAGGTTCACCGCTTCAACCGCGCCCAACAAGATGGCTTCTTGCCGGTGATGGAAGATGGTACCATCACTTTGATCGGCGCGACGACAGAGAATCCAAGCTTCGAGCTGAATGCTTCTCTTTTGTCGCGCGCCAGGGTCATGCTCTTCCATACCCTTAGTATGGTGGCGATCGAGAAACTTCTCAAGCGGGCGGAAACCTGCGAGGCGCGGGCGCTACCGCTCGATCCGGAGGCCCGCCTCTGTCTCGTTCGGATGTCGGATGGCGATGGCCGCGCCGCCTTGAGCCTCGCCGAAGAAGTGTGGCGCGCCGCCAGGCCTGGTGAAATCTTCGATGCGGCCGCGCTCGTGTCGGTTGTCCAGCGGCGGGCGCCTATCTACGACAAGGCGCAGGAGGGCCATTACAATCTGATTAGCGCGCTGCACAAATCGGTCCGTGGTTCGGACCCGGACGCGGCGCTTTATTATCTCGCACGCATGCTTGATGCCGGCGAAGATCCCCTGTTCATTGCAAGGCGCGTGGTGCGCATGACGGTCGAGGATATCGGTCTTGCGGATCCCCAGGCGCTAACCGTCGCGCTCGCTGCCAAGGATGCTTATGATTTTCTGGGTTCTCCCGAAGGCGAGCTTGCGATCGCCAATGCGGTGATCTATGCCGCAACGGCGCCAAAGTCGAACGCGGCCTATGCCGCGTTCAAGGGCGCGGCGCGGCTCGCCAAAGACCACGGATCCTTGATGCCGCCCAAAATCATTCTTAACGCGCCGACAAAACTCATGAAGAACGAAGGATATGGCGCAACCTATGCCTATGATCACGACGAGCCGGAAGGCTTTTCAGGTCAAAATTACTGGCCGGAAGCGCTGGGGCGCCAGACCGTTTACCGGCCGGTGGACCGGGGCTTCGAGCGCGACCTGCGTGCGCGTCTTGCCCATTGGGCCAAGCTCCGGAAACAAAGGAACGATGCGGATTGACATCGTGAAGCCGGATTTCATGTCCGGCAGCGTGAGCGGGGCGGATGGTTTTGCAATTTTAGGTTATGGCTTGACGGGCGACCTTAAAATGTACCGGGCCAGGCGGATGCCCTATTCTGGCGGTTGCCAATATAATTCAGCGGCCGCCGCCTCGCGTTGGAGGCCCGAGGCATGATCGATCGCAACGACCCGCAATGGTATCGCGACGCGATTATCTATCAGCTGCATGTGAAATCCTATTTCGACGCCGACAACGACGGCGTCGGCGATTTTGCCGGCCTCACGCAAAAGCTTGATTACATCAAGGATCTCGGCGCGACCGCGATCTGGGTCATGCCATTCTATCCCTCGCCGCTGCGCGACGACGGCTATGACATTTCCTATTATCGCGGAATCAATCCCGCCTATGGCAGCCTGCGGGATTTCAAACGTTTCCTGCGCGAAGCGCATGAGCGCGGATTACGAGTCATCACCGAGCTCGTGATCAATCATACATCGGACCAGCATCCGTGGTTCAAGCGCGCACGGGCAGCAAAGCCCGGCTCGGCGGCGCGCAATTTCTATGTCTGGGCGAGCACGGACAAAGGCTATAAGGACGCCCCGGTCATTTTCCTCGACACCGAAAAGTCGAACTGGTCCTGGGATGAGCAAGCAAAAGCATTCTATTGGCATCGTTTCTACGCGCATCAGCCCGATTTAAATTTCGACAATCCCCGCGTTCTCGAAGCCGTGCTCGACGTCATGACCTATTGGCTCGATATGGGCGTCGATGGTTTGCGGCTTGACGCCATCCCCTATCTCATCGAGCGGGAGGGCACGAATTGCGAAAATCTTGCCGAGACCCACGCGGTCATCAAGAAGATCAGGGCCGCGGTCGATGCCCGCTACCAGGACCGGATGCTCCTCGCCGAGGCCAACCTCTGGCCGGAAGAAACGTCGCAATATTTCGGTCAAGGCGACGAATGCCATATGGCGTTTCATTTTCCCCTCATGCCAAGAATTTACATGGCACTGGCGCAGGAGGACAGGCATCCGATCACCGACATCATGCGGCAGACGCCGGAGATCCCGGACAGTGCGCAATGGGCGATCTTTCTGCGCAACCATGACGAGATGACGCTTGCCATGGTGACTGGCACGGAGCGTGACTATCTCTGGTCCTTTTACGCCGCCGACCCGCGGGCGCGGATCAATCTTGGCATTCGCCGCCGTCTTGCCCCTCTGCTGGAAAACGACCGGCGCAAGATCGAGCTTCTGAATTCGCTCTTGTTTTCTTTGCCCGGCACGCCGGTCGTCTATTATGGCGACGAAATTGGTATGGGCGACAATATCTATCTCGGCGACCGGGACGGCGTGCGCACCCCGATGCAATGGTCGCTTGATCGCAATGGCGGCTTCAGCCGTGCCGACCCGGCCAAGCTCTTCCTGCCCGCGATCCAAGACCCCGTTTATGGTTTCAGCGCCGTCAATGTCGAAGCGCAGCTCGCGAGCCCGTCGAGCCTTTTAACTTGGATGCGCCGGATCATAGCGGTGCGGCGATCGCATGTGTCTTTCGGGCGGGGCTCGCTGCGCTTTCTCCATCCATCGAACCGGAAGGTCTTGGTCTATCTCCGCGAATTCCATAACGAGCGGATCCTCTGCGTCGCCAATGTCTCGCGGGCGCCACAAGCGGTTGAGCTCGATCTCGCCGAATTCAAGGGGGCCGTACCCGTCGAGCTGACCGCCGGCAGTCTGTTTCCGGCGATCGATTTGCGCTCCTATCTTTTGACCTTGCCGGCCTACGGTTTCTTCTGGTTCAGGCTCGAGCCGGCCGATGCAACAAAGGACCGCCAGGATCAGCAGGCAGGGCCAGGGCTTTTAACGCTGGTTGCCACAGGGAAGCTCGAAACGATCCTTTCGGGGCGGGAACGCGTCGCCTTCGAGCGCACGGTCGCGCCGCGATTCTTGCCCTCGCGGCCTTGGTTTGGTCATAAGGAGACGCCGGCCGCCGCTGTCTCGGTCAGGGATTTCGCCGTGCTTCGCGATGGCGGGCAGAGCCGTTTTATCCTGCCGCTCCTCGACGTCACACCCCCGTCCGGCGGAGTCGAACATTATTTTATGCCACTTGCCGCGGAACCGGAGCGCAAGGATGGACCAGCTCTAATCCATGCCGCCGCCCGGCTGCGGCGCGGCGCCTTGACCGGCCTGCTCTATGAAGCGGAGGCCTGCGAAGGCTTCGTCCCGGCGATCGTAGCGGCGCTGCGGCGCAGTGAAAGATTGGACACCGGCCAAGGCGGCAGAATCGCTTTCTCGCCAACTCCCCGTCTCGGTGCCGAGCTCATGATCGAGGCAGCCGATGTTCACCGTATTGGTACCGGACAGCGCAACTCCTCCCTCGTCCTCGCCAACCAGATGATGCTGAAAATCCGTCACCGGGTGGAAAGCGGCGCCGACACCGAAGTCGAGACACTGCGCTTTCTGACGGAAGTGGCGCATTTTCCCAATGTTCCTCCGCTGCTCGGCGTTGTCGATTATGTCGACAGCGAGGAGAACCACACCGTGCTTGCGATCCTGCAAACATTCGTGCGCAACCAAGGCGATGCCTGGACATGGACGCTCGGAGCATTGAAGCGCATCCTCGAGGCTGCGGCCTTGACGCCGGGGCAAGACGACCGCGTCGAACATGAGGAGTTAGCAATCTATATGCCGCATATGCGGCGGCTTGGGTTGCGGACGGCGGAGATGCATAAGGCACTGGCGATGGCAACCGCCGATCCTCAATTCAAATCCGAGGCACTGACGTTTGACGATGTCTGCGAGGCAGCGGATGCGGCAAGAGTTCTGGCGGAACGTGCTTTCGCTCGCCTGCGGACGAATACGGCGAACACGAGTGAGGACAAGGGTGCCGCTGCCGAACGGCTGCTAGCCCGGCGGGAAGAGTGCTTTGCCTTGATCGATGAGCTTATTCAAAAGCCGGCTGGGGCCATCAAGATCCGCATTCATGGCAATTATTGTCTCGGCCGCCTCCTGATCATGAAGGGCGATGTCATGATTGTTGGTTTTGGGGAAAATCCTTCCCTCTCCCTTGATCAAAGACGCGCCAAAACATCGCCGCTGCGCGATGTCGCGGTCATGCTGCGCTCCCTTGCGCAGGCGGTTGCCGTTGCCAAAAGCGATCTCGCCTGTTTCGTCCCCGACGCGATCCGCGTGGCCGCAAGGCTCCAAGAGGAATTTATCTTATTTTCTCGAATCTTCATCGAGTCTTATATGGAGGCCACGCGAGGCAGTCCGATCTGGATCGAGGATGAACCCACGCGCAGGCGCCTTCTCGTCCTCTACTTGCTCACCGAATTGTTCCGTGAAATCGAGATCGAGACGGAAACGCACCCTGACTGGACCGATACGGCGATCGAAGGTGTCACCGCGATTCTCGATCGCATGGCCCAAGCATCGTGAATAGTCAAAATTGCGCCACGAATGGACGCTTCCCGATCGCGGGACGAGGTTGCCATCGGGAGCGATCCCGGAGGCGGACTATTTTCTGTGGCCTCCCCGCCAAGCCCGGCAAGTTCACCCAATGTATCGTCTCTCCAAGATGGTACGCGTCAGCCCAAATATCGAACGTTGACGGGCCGGAGAGTTCGTGATTATTAGCGGAATCCTCACGCGCGTTCCGATTTTGGAAATTGGTCGCGGCGTGAATATTTGTCTTTTCGTGATATTTATCGCGAACCCGTTTTGGTTTCGAAATCAAGCTCAAGCGGCCACGCATGGCGCGCCTTCCCTCGCGGATGGCTGTTTTCGCGTTGGCCCATGCTCAGGATATTTTTTGATGGCGAATACCCCTTCGGCCAAGAAGGCCGTCCGTAAAATCGAGCGACGCACGGCGGTTAACCGCTCGCGGCGGAGCCAAATGCGTACCTATGTCCGAAAGGTCGAAGAAGCAATTGCGGCGGGAGACCACGGGGCGGCTTCTGCCGCTCTGCGAGCCGCGGAACCATTGGTCATGCGCGCAGCCCAAAAAGGGATCGTGCATAGTAATACGGCCGCGCGAAAGGTCTCACGATTGAACCGGCGGGTTAATGCTCTAAGCAAATGAGTGACGAGCGGTGAAGACCTTCCTCCATGAGCCCGGCGCATGCCGGGCTTTTTTTCGCGGCTGAAAAACCCAACGCCGTCATCGCGACTTTGCTCCCTGTTGAACATCGCACAGTCAATTTCCATGCAACTCAATGGCTTGTCCTTAAAGCCAGATGACACCTTCAAGACGGACCGGGTTATCCCAGGCTGACACCCTACGGCCAAAAATATTTTGTGAGTTTCCCCCGTGGCCGGATGACCTCGCTCCTGCTATTTGCGCTCCGCTTTTATGTACCCGATGGACCCGCACGAAATCAGGTGGTTACGCACGCTACCCGGTCACGTATCTTTGCTTCTCTGATTCTGATAATATCGCACATTCTTCACGTGGTGTTTTATGATTCGTTAAACTGCGCTTGCGGGCTGCCTGGGCTGTGTTAAAGTCTCTTTCCGGTCTGGAACTGGCTAGCCCCAGTGTTTGAGACCAGTTTCTTTTGAGTTTTCCAGTTCGTTAGTGAGTTTAGCGTGTAAAGCGCGTCGTGATCCTGTATAATAAATTGATCTATGCAGGATTACAAAGCGCATCGTTTGAACATATACTCTGGTAAGTCTTTAAACAGAGTGCTGGATTGTTTGTCTCCAGAGTGTTTCAACTGGAATTCGAGGCAGCTTTTAGATTTGACGTAAACAAGCTTCGTGGCTCTTAACGCGGAGCGAAGGGGGATGTAGGACCGTGATGGCTTTCATTGAATATCCGTATGCACAGTTCCCCTCTGCGGCCAGAAAAGTCCCGGCCGAGCGCTTTCAGAGAGCTCGTTGGGCTTCAGCGCGGCATCGCCGGCGCACCCGCGGCTAGTTCCGCGGCCATCCTTTTTTCCGTGATTGTAGCATTTTTGGCGCCGTTAATTCAGCGGACGCTATTGCTTTGCCTTGATCCTTGAGGACGTAAACAGATGCCGGATGTGCGCAGACAAATTTCCGACTCCGGCGTTGCCGCCACCGGGGAAGCCTGGATGCGAATCTGCCGGCGGCTGCGCTTGGAACTTGGTGAAGACGTTTTTACCTCCTGGTTTGGCTGTCTCGAACTCGATGCGCTCTCCGACGCGGACGCTTTTCTTTCGGTTCCCACGAAGTTTTTGAAGAGCTGGATTCAATCACATTATACGGATAAGATTCTTCAAGCGCTTGCCAGCGAATTCCCAACGGCCAAACGGGTGTCGATCAATGTCCGTTCCTCGGCGCGGCCGGTATCGCCGCGTGCGGTTGGAAGCCACCTCGACCCCGTTCCATGCGGCGACGCGGATTTGCTAAAAGGCCGGAACGTCGCTTCATTGACCTCCTCCTCCCCTATGGCGGCATCTGGCGCGACACCGCCAACTTCGAAAAAGCCGGCTTTACTGGAGGGGTGCGAGGCCGAAACCCTCTCCGGATCGCCGTTGGACCGGCGTTTAATTTTCTCGAATTTTCTCGTCGGCGCCTCCAACCAGCTCGCCCATGCCGCGGCGCTGAGAATCGCTTCCGCGACGCCGGGAGACCCATTGCTTTTCAATCCGCTTTATCTC
>CAYTRB010000095.1:0-12841 GCA_964440215.1 uncultured Methylocapsa sp. | reverse complement strand
TGCGCGGCAGGGATTTGGGGGAAGCGGAATTCTACGCTAGGATTAAGCTTTGGCCCTGTGATTTTTTGTTCTCGTTTGAACGAGGGTATTCTCGCCCCAAAGCTGGCCTTCGGCTATGTGCGAAATTCAATGCCGGGAGCGGGGGCCCTCCACCCCATCAAGAATTCTGTACGGCGAAGTCGTCTCCATGGAATCAGTTACTTACAGGGTGCAGAAAGTAGGAGTGAAATAATTTTTAAAGTTATCGACGATTAGCGCCTCGTCTCACTGCCCAAGATGCAGGTCTTCGCTCACTAAGAGGGATGTGCGCGCAAAATGGTTTTCTTTGTCCGCGCAGCAACCAGAGAACCTGGTTAAGCCATAGGCTTCATTCTGACCCATTAAGAATTTTCACCCATTCTGCCACTTGATATTGCGTTTCGGTTTCATAACATAGTTCTATGAAACAGAAACGTTTAGCACTAGCGGACATTCCCAAGGGTGAAGTGAGTGCGACGCAGCAGGGTGCGGTCGTGCGGTATCTGGGAGAATTGCAGGACATCGGCGGCCTGAAAGGCACCGATATTGCCAATATCACGGATGTCTCCAAGGCGACGGTTTCGCGCTGGAAAGCGGGCTCCATGAAACCGCACCCGCGCAACGAGCTTATTCTTTCCGATCTCACCTACATCGTTGGCAGGCTTCAGGAATATTATTCCCCGGACGAGATTCGCAGCTGGCTATACGCGCGCCACCCGCAGCTCGAAGGGCAGCGCGCGATAGACTTGATCCACCAGAATAAATCGATCGATGTCTTGCGCGTCCTTGAGCGTTTGGATGCTGGGGTGTTCCTGTAACCGATGGCACTGAGACCGGCACTTCGGGATAGCCGGCTCATTGATCGTCTCGATGCGCTGCCGCATTCGCCTTTTAAGGGAACGGTCTGGCGGGCCGTGCGGGAAGGCCGCGACCCTTGCCAGCGCAGTGCATCCGGAGGGCGGTGGGACGACGGCAGCTTCGATGTCCTCTATACCGCGCTCGATGGTGACGGTGCCATCGCCGAGATGTATTTCCACCTCCTGCGCGGGCAACCGGTGTTTCCGTCGAAGGTTCGGCACCAACTGCACGAGCTGAAGGTCACGCTATCCGAGAAGTTGCACTTCGCAACCCTGCCGGATCTCGCAGCGCTTGGTCTCGATACGTCGCGCTATGGCCAGCTCTCCTACGACGGGCGGAACCAGGAATACCCGCGGACCCAGGAAATCGCGGAAGTCGCGCATTTCCTCGACTGCGACGGGCTTTTGGTCCCGAGTGCAAGATGGGCTTGCAGCAACCTCGTCCTGTTCTGCGATCGCCTGGGTCCGGGTGCCATCGAGGCTGTCAAGGACCATGGGCTTATCGACTGGGCACGCTGGCCGAAGGAGAACAAAGACAAGCTCTGAATGCGGCCGTGGACGCTGATCAAAGAGATGCAAGTGGCCGTGCCAGCCAAGCAAGGCGAGCTCTGATGTGATTCTCACCCGATCCTTGTGCAGCTGTAGGCTGCTGTCACATAGGGGAAGCTGACTTCGCTTTTCCCGGCGATACCGGGTGACGTCGCAATCAATCTTCTGACTTCGGAGGCGACGCGATTCTGCTCTATAGCCGGAAGCGCGGCGATGAAGCTTGTCGATAGCACGCGATCGACGATGACATGCTCCGGCGAGCCGGTGTGGTTGTTTGGAAAACGCCGTTCGACAAGCGGACCAAAACCATGGGCCGGAAACAACCGTTTCCATTCCTGCGTATGGTGCCGGGGTGTGTTGCCTTCATAGGGGTGCATTATTTCTGAGAGTGCGGCAACCCATGCGACACTTTCATCCTGGACATTCCATATGAGTCCGAGAACGCCGCCCGGTTTCAAGACGCGATGGATCTCAGCGAGCGCCTCGTGCCGCGCGAACCAATGAAACGCCTGCGCGCAGACGACGGCATCGACAGAAGCGTCATCGAGCGGGATCCGTTCCGCCGAACCTTGCTTCGCCGTGATGCCGGGATTGAGTTCGATGAGCTGCGCCAGCATTGCCGGGATAGGCTCGACGGCAATAATCTTTGCGCCAGTCTTGCGCAGTTTCGGGATGAATTTTCCAGTGCCGGCGCCAAGATCGAGCACGGTTCTGCCTTGGCCCAATGCGAGGCCTTCACGCAGCCAAACCTCCACCTCCGCGGGATAGTCAGGCCGCCCTTTGACATAGGTCGCCGCTCCCTTGCTGTAACCGCTGGCGGCGGCGTCATGAATGTCCGGCATCCTTATCACATTCCAATGTCGTTGAGTGACCAAGCCGCATGCCTCAAGCCAAAACAGAACTCTTCACCCACCAGGAAGGATGCGCGCGGAGAATCGCTTTCTTGGCCCGCGCGGCCGTCCGGCAATCCTTGAAGAGGGCGAAACAGGTGGCGCCTGACCCCGACATGCGGGCAAGGCGGCAGCCGGGTGCCGCGGCAAGCACCGCAAGCACATCGCCAATGACCGGCGCGAGCAGACACGCCGCCGCCTCCATGTCGTTGCGGCCTTTGTTCAGCACCGCGGCCAAGGCTTCCGCCGGCATGGCCGGGCCCAGTTCGGGGTGGCCGCCGAACCCGCTCGCCTCGCCAGCTGCGATCTTCATACGGGCGAACACCGCTTTTGTTTCGACGGGCTCGCCCGGATTGACCAGAAGAGAAATGAGCGGCGGCAGCGCGAGGAGAGGGCCAAGCTCGTCCCCGGTGCCGCGCATCATCCGCGCGCGGGCCATGAGACACACCGGAACATCGGCGCCGGTCGCCTTCGCGGCGTCGAACAGCAGCGGGTCACTCAGTGCAACCGCATTGGCGCGGGCGAGCAGCCGCAACGCGGCGGCGGCGTCCGACGATCCGCCGCCAAGGCCTGCCGCCACCGGCAAGCGTTTGACGAGATGGAAGGCGCCGAGCCTGGCGCTGGGGAAACGTTTGGCGAAATGGCCTGCCGCGCGCAAAACCAGATTGTCTTCAACGCAACCCGAGGCCGCTGCCGCCGGACCCTCGACCGTTAGGCCGATTGGTTTGTTTTCAGCCAAGGTCAGCGTGTCGCCGCCGCGCGAAAAAGCAACTAGACTTTCCAGCGCGTGAAAACCATCGGCGCGGCGGCCGAGGACATGCAGGGTCAGATTGACTTTTGCAGGCGCGCGTTCAGTGAGGATTTTTGGCACGGGGAACCGCGGTCAAAGTCCGCTGGATTTATCGTAGGATCTTCTCTGGAAAATCTGCAACTTTCCAGGATTATGCGTGGGATGAGATCAAAAAGCGCACACGCGGCGCGATGGGCCGCATGAAGGTGCTTGGCGCCTTAGTGTGCGGGGGCCGCGATCAGCCCCCGTTTTTTTTCGGTCCGGCTTCGGCCGCGGCCGGGTGCTGCTCGTCGTCGAGGCCATGATCGATCTTATGCAGGATTTTGACCTTGTCCTCCGGCTCGGGATCGAGGTCGCGCGCGTGGTTCCACTGGAAATGCGCTTCGAGCTCACGTCCCGCCCGCCAGTAGGCATCGCCAAGATGATCATTGATCACGGGATCCGAGGGCTTGAGATCGATCGCGCGCTCGAGCTGCTTCACGGCCTCTTCGTTGCGGCCGAGCTTGTAATTCGCCCAGCCAAGACTATCAACGATATAACCGTCGGTGGGGCGCAGTTCGACGGCGCGGCGCAGCATGGTGAAGGCCTCGTCGAGGTTCATATTTTGATCGACCCAGCTGTAGCCAAGATAGTTCAAGACGAGCGGCTGATCGGGATAAAGGGCGAGCGCCTGCACGAGATCGGCCTCCGCTTCCGGCCATCTCTTCTCGCGCTCATAGGAAATCCCCCGGAAATAATAAATCGGCCAATCGGTCTTCTCGGGCTTGCTCTTCCCGGCCAAGGCCCGCGTATAAGTTTCGATCGCCTCCGCATAATGCTTGTGGGCACGCTGCAGATTGCCAAGCGCGGAGAGAGCATCCTCGTTCTTCGGGTTTTCGTCGACGATCTTATTCAGATATTTGGCGGCTTCGTCCGGCCGTTCCAAGGTTTCGAGAATCTGGCCGGTCTGGATATCGGCCGTGGTGCGCAAAGGATCGTTCTCCGGCACCAATCCATAGACGTCGATGGCTTGTTCGTTCTGTTTGACGCGCTCGCAGAGGTCGCCAAGGGTGATGATGGCAAGACTGTTGTGCGGGGTCAGATAGAGCGCGAGACGGAGGTAGATCATGGCGGCGATTTCGTCGCCTTGCTGGCCGCCGGCGGCGCCAAGGCCATAGAGCACTTCCGCCGCGCCTTCCTGGGCATCCTTGACCAGCGGCTCGACCGGTTTGCCCGCCTTGATGTTGGCGAGCGCCGCAGTGACGATGGGATGGTTGGGGAGAATTTGATCGAAGGCCTCATAGGCGGCAATGGCTTCGTCGCGGTTGCCGTGGCGAATCAAAAAGCGAGCATAGGCATCGACAAGACGCAAAGTATTCTTGTCGACGGCGTAAGCCGCCTTTATGCGCTTCAAAGCTTCCTTCGGATCATTGGCGGCATCGGCGATGAGCGCGGCATGAAAATCCCGGAAAACCCCGAAATTCTCACCGTGGAGCTTATCGACGAGGCTGAGGGCGCGCTTTGTCTCGCCGCTGCCTGCATAGGTCCAGGCGGTGAGCAGCGTGGCGGTAATATCGCGCTGCTGGCTGCTGTTACCGCCTTTGGTGAAATAGGCGCGGGCGGCGGCGAACTGCTTTGCCTTGATCGCCTTGATGCCAAGCGCGAGGCGCGCAAGGCTATTGTTCGGATCGTGCACGATCAGACGATCGGCGAGGCCGAAAGCATCTTGCATATTGCCGTTCGAGACCGCCGCGATGAAGGCGCGCTCGATCAGATTTGTATTGCGCGGATCGAACCGCAGCGCCTCGCGAAAGAATGTCGCCGCGGCAACCGTATCATGCTCGGCGCCGGCGACGAGGGCCGCAAGATAATTGCCGGACGGGCTTTCGCCGACCTCGAAAGGCGTTGCAATGGCCACGTTCTCGCGTGTCCGGGCTTGGGCGCCCGCAAGCGCGGCAGGCACAATCAATGCCCCGAGACAAACCGCCGCAAATCCGCGCAAGGCGCGCGGACGGCAATGGCGGCCATAAGCTTTGCTGGCAAATACATCTTCGTTCGGCATGCGGAGCGTCTTTCCGTGCAAGAGGCGTTTTCCCGGCCGCCGGGGGTTCACCATGAATTTCTCACGACGAACATGGCCGTTTTAGGTTGCCCCGGTCAATTTCGAACTTAGCGCCGCCCAACTTTGCTTCGAGAGAGGCTTGCGCAAGAGGCTAGCACAGCGGCTTGGAGGGATGTCTGGATGCCGGGCAAACCCGGAGCAGTCCAGGTGGCGCCACGGCGATGTTCGCCTCGAATGCTGCCGGTCACAGTCTCTGCTCTTCATTATCTCGCATGTTTTGATCCAAAATGTCTGCCATTTTTTGGATCCTGCATTTGAGATCACGCATAGATCACGCCTTAAGAGCCTGTTCCAAAAAAGTTGCGCGACTTTTTCGTAAGAGGCTCCAACTCTTTCGAATCTGAGCGCTTCCTTATCGATCAGAGAATTCCAATTGCCGGGCAGACGCTCTACGGGCCGTTCGGGGCGTTGACGCGAAAGCGCGACGATCAGCTCTGCCCAGGCCTTAGCTTATAGAATATATGATGCCCAATCACGTCCATCTTTTCAAGTCTTCTTGCCCAGCGCGGACGAAGATAATTGGCGTGATAATGGGTTGAGCCAGCAATATCGGAGACATAGGTCGTGCCGCTCGTCACCTCGGCGGCGACCCGCACGGCCCTCTGCCATGCCTCCGGCTCGCTGACATGCAGGGATTTGCCTTCGCAAGCGAAAGAGAATTGACATCCATGCCAGCGTTGCCGGTTTTGATAGACGACGCCGCAGATCGTAGCCGGATAAAGGCCGCTCGCTACGCGATTCAAGACGACTTGCGCGACAGCCGCCTGGCCTTCGTCGGATTCGCCGCGGGCTTCGAAATAGATGGCTTCGGCAAGGCAACGATTTTCCCGCGCCGTCTTCTCCTCGTCGAGAAGCACCGCGTAACTTGGCCGGGTCCCTTGTGCCGCGGCCTCACCCATGGCGGGCGCCGTCCCCCGAAGTTCGCCGCGGAGCGCCACGACTTCGACGGGCGTCGAATCGGCCGGAGCGGGTGTCGTCGATCCGAGCGCGATCGCGCGGCTGATCGCCGGCGTGGCGCCCTGCATCAGGCGCGCGTTGATGGCGGCCGGGCGCGCTGTCACGGGCGACTCTTTCTGGCCTGGGGAGGCAGCGGCGCTGGAATGCATCGTGGTTGAACTCTCGCCATTGGGCCATGGCTCAAATGCGGCGGCGCTGTCCGAGGCCGAGGCGACGTTGTCTTGAACCGCGAAGCCGTTCGCCGGCAGGTTCTCGTCATGGTGGAAGAGCAAATCTTCGGCACGGAGTTTGGCGAGACCATGGGACTGGAGCAGACGCGAGTCGAACGCCGGCCGCAAACCGACCAAGGGGTCTCCCTTATGGGTGCGGTCGATCGAAGGAAACAGTTGCGCGCCCCGTTTCAAAATGGCGCGCGGTTCGATTTCATCGGGAAGGCGGTGAAACTCTTCGTCGGTGCCAATCGACAGACTTGCCTCACGCAGGATCTTGCCTGCTTCGCCCGAGAGCCCGCCAAAATCGACGGAAAGTTCAGAGGGCCGGCCTAAGGTTTCACCCGGAACCAGCACAGCTGGCGGCGCCGGCGCGTGCAAAGGCACGGGCGCCCATGACGCTCCATATGAGGCTTCCTGGCCGGCGTCGGCACTGATCGAGACAGCGAGCGCCATGCCAAGGCACCATGGCGCGACGACGCCCACCGCCCAACCGATCCGTGAATACCCCATGCGCGTCTCACGCTCACCGGCAGGTGTGGCGCCACCGGCCGCCCGCTCGCCATAAATCTCGCAAGAATTATTGTCGGGTAAGCTTGAGATCAGGTTACGAAAGGCAGGTGAGCGGCGTGCCAGAATGGGGCAGATCGCAATCGAGTAAAGCGAATCATGCGGCACGCCTTGCCGTTTCCCGCGCCGTCGCCGCACATTTTAGGGTTCACCCGACGCCGCGAGATGCGTCGCGGGGAAGAGTGTCCTGGTGAACAGGCAGAGTTACAGATCGAGGATGCCGCCGCCCTTCGTTTTCCGGAGAGCCGATTTGAGGCTGACAAAAGCCCAATCCCACGCGCGCGGATAGCAGTAGACATTATATTAAATCTATGGAATTAGTTGGTTGTGTTCGCAATTTGAGGAGTATCAGCAAATGTCTCGAAGATTCGTTGCCGCTATATTTTGCCTTAGCGCCGCTCTCTTTTTGATGCCGCAGGTTTCGCTCGCGGAGGAGGATCATATCGCCGAAGCCATTACGCACACCAAGCAAGCCATCGATCATGGCAAGCAGGGACAAGCAGATCAACTAACCACCCACGCCGAGGCCGCGCTTACCCATGCGAAGGCCGGTGAGAAGGCCAAGGCTAATCCTCACACTGAAGAAGCCATCAAACATCTGAATCAAGCCATCGATGAAGGTAAAAAGGGCGATGCGAAACTGGCAACACCGCATGCCGAAGCCGCTTTGACCCATCTTCAAGAGGTTCAATAGATCAAGCGGCACTTACCACTATCTCACGCGCCAACATTTCACTCGGTGCGGTCTCAAGCGCCTGCGGCCGCACCAGCGTCGAGTCACGATTGGCTGGCGCCTCTTGTCGTAACGGAGACTGGTGCTGCCGCAATTCCCTCGGCGGCACGAGAGGGGCACGAGAAGCAAGGCCGGTTCAGTAGACCCGATTGACGCAGAAATCGACGACCTCGCTCAAGGCGAATTTCCACGGCGAGGCGGGAAACAGCTCCAAGGCGTCGCGCGCCATGGCCCCGTAATGGCGGGCGCGCTCGATTGTATCCTCTAGCGCGCGGTGCAAATGCAGGGTCGCGATCGCAGTCTCGAGGTCGGTCTCGGTGATCTCGCCTTGCTCCAGAGTACGGCGCCAGAACTCCCGTTGCTTTTGTGAACCTCGCCGGAACGACAGAACCACCGGCAAGGTGATTTTTCCTTCCCGGAAATCATCGCCGACATTCTTGCCGAGCTTGGCCGAGGTTCCGCCGTAGTCGAGCGCGTCGTCGATGAGCTGGAAAGCGATGCCGAGATTCAAGCCGTAGCCGCGGCATGCTGCGATCTCGGGCTTGGGCCGTTGCCCGAGCAGGGCGCCGACTTCCGAAGCGGCGCCGAACAAGGCGGCCGTCTTGGCGCGGATCACCGCGAGGTAATCATCCTCGCTGGTTTCGGTATCCTTCGCGGCGGAAAGTTGCATGACCTCGCCTTCGGCGATGATTGCGGCGGCGGAGGAGAGAACGTCGAGGCAAGAGAGCGAGCCAACCTCGACCATCATCTTGAAGGCTTGGCCGAGGAGGAAGTCGCCGACGAGAACGCTTGCCTCATTGCCCCATAGCATGCGCGCAGCGAGCCTGCCCCGGCGCATATCGCTCTCATCCACGACATCGTCGTGGAGAAGCGTCGCGGTATGCATGAATTCAACCGAGGCGGCGAGTTTGATATGACCTGACCCCGTGTAACCGCAAAGTCCGGCGGCCGCCAAGGTCAGCATGGGGCGCAGGCGTTTGCCACCCGACGAAATCAAATGATTGGCGACTTCTGGGATCATCGAAACATCGGAAGCGGCGCGCGCGAGGATCGTCTGATTGACGCGGTCCATGTCGGCGGTCACCAAAGCGAGCAGCCCGTCGATGCCGGGCTCGTGCATTTTTTCTTCGAGGGGGATGACAACGCCCAAGATTGAATTCTCCGATGCCGGCGGCATTTCTTCGTTAGAGCATATTCCGAAAAAGTTGACCGGCTTTTTAGATTCCGGCAGGCCTCAGTTCTTCGGCTCCGAGTGGTTTCCTAGCGATCAGATGAGTCCATCTGGCGGGCAAGCGCTCTAGATCATGATCGCTTAAAGATGAATCGCTCATGGTCTCACGCTCTTTGTTTAGTGACAAGTTTTAAGCCGCGTCAGTAAGGACGCATCTAGTCATAGGACGCGGTAAAGCGCTTCGCAACCAGGCGTGTGATTCAGCCGCTTTGAACGCCGCTGTTTTCCCGCGCAACGGGCCACCCGGCACCCCCCGGTTCAAGGCTTTAATGCCCAGCATGGAACAAACGTCAAATCAAGTTCCAAGTGCAACTTATCGACATGCGGCTGATAAAAAGCCAGAAATCGTCACGTATCATCAAGCGGAGGATGCTGGGTCCGTGCGCCGGTTTTGGCATGACCGGCCGCTTTCCCAAACGGTAGACGCCGGCATCCGGAAAACGGACTTGGAAAGGACTCGCACTTTAAAGCCGCCCATGCAGGGGGGGACAGTTTGTTCGATCGCAAATATACGGAGTGTAGGAGTTGCAAGAAAAAAGGAAACACTCAAAGTCAATGAGTTGGCGCATGTCTCCGAATAAGGCCATATATGACAGACTCACGAAACGCGGATGGAACAGACTTGATCGAACTTCTTCGCACCAACGACCTTGTGCTGATTTCAAGGGTTGAAGCCATCCTTGGGGAGTCCGGCATCGCTGTGTTCCTCGCCGACCAGCATATGAGCGCGCTCGAAGGGTCCTTGTCTTTTTTGCCGCGCCGGCTGCTTGTGCCGGCCGATGCAGAGGCGCGGGCGCGAAAAGTTTTGACGGAAGCGGGTCTTGGCCCGGAATTGCGCGATGGCTGAGGCGCCGGCCGGAGATCCGCCCCCGCTTGTCACGGATGCTTTTCTTGGCGGCCGGCTGCTGCTTCGCCAGCCGGCCGACGGCCACCGTTGCGGGACTGACGCCGTGCTTCTCGCGGCGGCGGCTCCGGGTGATTTTTCGGGCCTTGCCATCGACGCGGGCGCCGGTGTGGGTGCGGCTGGCCTGGCCTTGGCGATTATGCGGCCCGGCGCGCGCTTGGGTCTCTTGGAGAATGACGCCTTCCTTACCGGGTTGGCGCGGGTGAATCTCTTACAAAATGGGCTGCAGGACAGCGGTGATGTCGTCGAAGCCGATCTTTTGTCGCCCGCTAGCAGACGCGCCGCTGGGCTTAACGACGAAAGCGCGGGTCTTGTCATCAGCAATCCGCCATTTCTCGATCCTAGCCGGGCGCGGCTTTCGCCGGACCTTCAAAAGCGGCGTGCACATGCGATGTCCACCGCCGGCCCGGCGGCGCTGGCTGCTTGGATCGCGGCGGCGGCGGCGTTGGTTGCGCCCGGGGGGTTGATACTCTTGATCCATCGCCCCGACGCGTTCCCGGTGATCCTTGCGACTCTGGCGGGGCGCGCTGGAGGAATCACGGTCTTGCCGGTTTATCCCCGCCGTGGGGCCGCCGCCTCGCGCATTCTCGTGCGCGGAAAAAAAGGCAGCCGGGCACCGCTTTCGATCGCGCCGCCGCTCGTCCTGCATGAAGGGAAGAGGTTTACACCCGCTGCCGAAGCCATTCACCGCGGCGCTTTGCTGATTGATTGGTGAATTTTAGCCGCAAGTGAGTCTCCAGAGACGCTTTGCCGTGACGCCTTCTGAAGGATGCTCAGCCGGTATTCCAAACAGCATCACTTCCTCGGTAGAACCGGTAGTGACGGCGCCATGGCAGCACTCGAAGGATCAAGATTGTGCAGATGGGGTGTCTCCGGGTTTCGAAGACACCCGACTTGTCAAAATAATCTTCCGGGCCCTAGGTGGCTTTGCCCTCTGTGCTCTCTGGGTGGTGGTGATGGTGGTGATTGTGGTGATGATGATGGTGGTGATGGACCGTCTTCGTCTTATGGTGAGCTTTCTGGATCAGGCCATCCGTCTCGTTGGACAGCGGTCCTGTTTGCAACGCGATAACCGTATCCGCCATGCCCGCCAAAGGCGCTGCTTGGGTCAAACCAACGAAACCAAAAGTAGAGGCGAGGAGTGTCGCTGCGGCAAATCCGAATTTGTTTGGTACCCTCATTTTGCTTTCTCCCTACGAAAAGCGTGAAGTTGGGAACAATAAATAGCCATTTGCTTTTGTCCCAAGCGGTAAGACCGCGTGATCACAAAAACGTGATGTAAGGACCTTCGTTAATTTACAACACTACTGCAAACAGCATGATGAAGATGCTCGATAATCTCACCTAGGTCAAGCCATCTTTCGTTAGAAAGACAATCTAATCTAATAGTTATTAATAGAAAAGCCGGCTGCTTGCGCCGGCTTTTCAATTACGGGATGACTTTTATCTGGTTTATTACCAATACCGATGCCAGTAGTGCCATCTATGCCATCTATGCCAATAATGGTAGCGATGGTAATAAGGATGCCAATAATGCCATCTATGCCACCTGTGCCAATAATGCCTTCTATACCACCAAGCCTTTTCGACCGAGGTATTGGGGGCTGGTGTTGCTAAGGTCCGCACAATCGGCGCCCCAGTAAAGAGTCCCGCCGCAGGTGCCGCCCTGGCAGTGCCGACCATACCTCCATAGGCGGTCAAGGCGGCAACGACCACTATACTTAAAAGTTTCATTTTTCCCTCCTTCGGGTCAAACTTCTTGAGCCCGTTAAAGCGCCGCCCGCTTTGAATGTCCTGGGGTTTTAATCGTGACAAGGATGTTTCCCTTTGACTCGCGCGAGGCAACCTTGACAAGATAGGCGCCGGCAAGCCCTTGCCCAGGTCTATAGGTGCAAATCGCACGAAATATTCTACGGCTTGATCTTATCACCGGCCCCTTGCAGGATGGGCCCCTATCGCGCGGGGGCGCGGAGAGTTAAGCGTGGTTCTCATGCAGCAAGGCCAAATCAGGCAGCCAAATCATGCGGAGTGAGACGTGCGCGGTTAGCGAACTACGCTCTGATTTGCCCGATCCAACGCGCTCTTTCCAAGAGCTCATTTTAACCCTCCAGACATTCTGGGCCGGGCTAGGCTGCGTGATCCTGCAACCCTATGATCTGGAAATGGGAGCCGGCACATTTCATCCGGCGACCGCGCTGCGCGCGCTTGGGCCACGCCCCTGGAAGGCCGCTTACGTGCAACCCTCGCGCCGGCCCAAGGATGGGCGCTATGGCGAGAACCCGAACCGGCTGCAGCATTTCTATCAGTTCCAGGTCATCCTGAAACCTTCGCCGCCAGATCTTCAGGCGCTCTACCTGGCTTCGCTCGAAGCCATCGGCGTCGATCCCGGACTCCACGATCTTCGCTTCGTCGAGGATGATTGGGAAAGCCCGACGCTCGGCGCTTGGGGACTGGGCTGGGAATGCTGGTGCGATGGCATGGAGGTGTCGCAATTCACCTATTTTCAGCAGGTCGCTGGGATTGAATGCGCGCCGGTCTCTGGCGAATTGACCTATGGCCTGGAGCGGCTTGCCATGTATGTGCAGGGCCTCGACAATGTCTTCGATTTGAATTTCAACGGTGCCGAAGGAGCCGAAAAAGTTACCTATGGCGATGTCTTCAAACAGGCCGAGGAGGAGTATTCACGCTATAATTTCGAAGCCGCGAATGCCGGCGTCCTCTTCCAGCATTTCAAGGATGCGGAAGCCGCGTGCAATGACCTCTTGAAGAGGGGCGACGCGGGCGAACGGCAATTGATGGTGCTGCCCGCCTACGATCAATGCATCAAGGCTTCGCATATTTTCAACCTCCTCGACGCGCGCGGAGTCATCTCGGTCACCGAGCGGCAAAGCTATATTCTCAGGGTGCGCGATCTCGCCAAGGCATGCGGCGCCGCCTGGCTGAAGACCGAGGCGGGCGGGGCCGCCGCCGCGGTCTGAGCGCACGGATTGCCTGCGTCGAGCATAATGGCGAGCGAGCCGGGCGCCCGAATT
>CAYTRB010000094.1:0-13112 GCA_964440215.1 uncultured Methylocapsa sp. | reverse complement strand
GGACGCTGAGCATTGCGGCATCATCCACTCGACACGGAAGCGCTCAAAATCTAAGCGTTGGAACGTGCTGGAATCGAAAAAGCCGGGCAAGTTTTTCGGGCCATGCTCTATCGGCGGCGCGCGGCATCAAGGATGTTTCCGCACTCCACAAGCTCGGCCAAGGCCGCCCGCAAGCGTCCGATATCCTCCGCGGTCAAGGCCAAAGCCCACGCGGATCCCTCTCTCGCGATGCGGCCGGCATCGTCTCGATCCGCGCTGACGCGGAGTTCGGCCGGCGTTTGCCTGCCGGAGCGGGCCGTCTGAAAATTGTCTCCAACTGGCTCGCTTTCCGGATGCTGTGCGTTTTGGGGATGCGGCACGTCTCGCGCCAAGGGAACCGTTAAATCCGAACCGCCTTCATCCGCCACATCGGTCATCGCCGCAACTGCGCTAGGCTGCTCTTTCAAAACACGCTGCACGCCCCGGATCGTATAACCTTCCCGGTACAGAAGATGTTTGATCGCGCGCAGAATCTCGATATCTCGCGGCCGGTAATAGCGCCTGCCGCCGGCGCGCTTTAATGGCTTGATCTGAGGAAAACGCGTCTCCCAAAACCGCAGAACATGCTGCGGCAGATCAAGCTCCTCCGCAACCTCGCTGATCGTCCGGAATGCATCGGCGTTTTTGTTCATCCTTCGCAAGCTCCTAGAGCGGATGATGAACACTGGGTACCGGCGTTCCGCCCGCATCCCGCTCTAAAACTCCAAGACTTGATCACGATTTGAAAAAGCTGCTTGGCTTTTACGATCCAGACATGCTCCAACGCTTTGCAATTCTCGAAGGAGCGAAGTCTGCTCTCACCGCGAATCGCAAACTGATCAATCCTCCGTGTCATCCTCGGTGACGGTTTGCCCATTGATCCGCGCCTTGAGCACGCTCGACGGCTTAAACGAAAGGACGCGCCGCTGTGTGATTGGAACCGAAATCCCGGTCTTGGGATTACGCCCGACGCGTTCCGGCTTTTCACGCACGGCGAACCGGCCGAACGAAGACAATTTGACGGGCTCGCCCTTGATCAAAGCGTCGGCCAACTCATCTAAGACCGCTTGCACCAGAAGAGCCGACTCCTTGCGCGATAGGCCGACAGACCGGTACACAGCTTCGGCGAGATCAACACGCGTGACAGTTCGCGACACTGCCGTTTGCGGCGCATGCGCGGTATTTTCCGCCGCCAATAATCCAGGCGCTCCTGCTGCAGCCATGGTTTCGGACTTTGTCATCCTTGAATCCCGGTAACATGTTCCGATTGCGAAATCGAACGAATGAAACAACCGCCCAATGGGCTTCGACCAATTCAAAAGTAACCGAATGCCCGAAGAGTTAGGCGGCAGAGACCCCATTCCGAGGCGTCCCTCGATCGAAAAAACCCGTTCAAGCGTTGAGGAACCACGCCATTTCGACAAGAAGGAGAACGACTTGCCTCGAACAGCCGGTCATCCCTCGTTAAGGACAAATGCTCGTCGTATGTATTTTGTTATCGATATTTTGACTACAGAATATTGACGAGTGACTTGTGGACTCGGGGGCCATCTTTTCATTATCCACAGGCGTTGTCCGGTTCCGGTTTACCGCCTTCATTTGTTTAGCCCCTTGGCCGAAGAACGAGGCCAAGGAGGTTTGAAACTTTGGAACAAAATTCGCGGTAAATCAAGGCCTTCCTGGGGTTGCCCTCAGCCGCGAGGCTCACCAGCGGATAAGGGCCGACGCCCAAGTGAAGCCGCCGCCCATGGCTTCGATCATGACCAGGTCACCTTGCTTGATCCTGCCGTCGTCGCGCGCGGCCGCGAGCGCCAGTGGAATTGACGCGGCCGATGTGTTGCCATGCAAATCGACGGTAACGACGACTTTTTCAGGCGCTATCCCGAGTTTTTCAGCCGACGCGTCGATGATGCGGCGATTGGCCTGGTGCGGCACAAACCAATCGAGTTCGGCCGCACTCGTTCCGGTCGCCTCGAAGGCTTGCGTAACGACGTCTGTCACCATGCCGACCGCATGCCGGAAAACCTCCCGGCCGGCCATCCGCAAATGTCCGGTTGTCCGTGTGGTGGATGGGCCTCCATCGACATAGAGCTTTTCACGGTGGCGTCCGTCCGAGCGAAGATGCGAGGTGAGAACACCGCGATCCTGCGCAGTTCCCTCCGCGCGCTGCGCTTCGAGGACCAGGGCGGCGGCGCCATCGCCGAAGAGAACGCAGGTTGTCCGGTCGGTCCAATCAAGCAGACGCGAAAAAGTTTCCGCGCCGATGACGAGGGCACGCCGGTGGGAGCCAGATGTCAAAAACTTGTCGGCGGTGGCAAGTGCGAAGACGAATCCGGAACACACCGCTTGAAGATCGAACGCCGCGCCATTCGTCATGCCAAGCCCGGCCTGGATTTGCGTCGCGACCGCGGGAAAAGTGTAGTCCGGCGTCGAAGTCGCGACAATGATGAGATCGAGATCCGAGGCTTTGAGTTTCGCATCGGCAAGAGCCGCTTGCGCCGCGTAAAGACCGAGCCGCGAGGTTGGCTCGTCCTCAGCTGCGACATGGCGTTGCCTTATGCCCGTGCGCTGCACGATCCACTCATCGGTCGTTTCCAGCGATTTTTCGAGATCGGCATTGCTGACGATGCGCTTGGGAAGATAAGAGCCAAGCCCCAAAACGACCGAACGGAGCTTGCCTGACGCTGGATGATGCACGGAATGATCCATCGGTAACAACGGCCGCTCAGGACTCGGACGGCACAATGGCTGGCGCAGCCGCCGCATCGAGCCTTGACGTGATAGGGAATTTGTCCCGCGAGAGCGGTAGCGAGTCGCGAATTTTGCCCAACAGTTGATGCCGCGCCATGGCATAGCCGATGTCTATGGCGTGTGCCGTGCCGACCTCATCGGAACCGCCATGACTCTTGATGACAACGCCGTTCAGGCCTAGAAACACCCCACCATTGACAGTGCGCGGATCCATTTTGGCCTTCAAGGCCGCGAAGGCCCGGCGTGCCAGAAAATAGCCTAGTTTCGAAATGAAATCGCGGCCAAGCGCTTCGCGCAGATATTGCACCATCTGATTGGCCGTGCCTTCCGCCGTCTTGAGGGCGATGTTGCCGGTGAAGCCTTCGGTGACCACGACATCGACTGTCCCCTTGCCAATGTCGTCGCCTTCGACAAAGCCACGGTAATCGAGATTCGGCAGGCCGATCTCACGCAGCAAGCGCGAAGCCGTCTTGACCTCGTCGATGCCCTTAATTTCCTCGACCCCAATATTGAGCAGTCCCACGGTTGGGCGTTCGATGGAAAGGACGATCCGTGCCATGGCGGAGCCCATGACCGCGAGATCGACGAGATGACGCGCGTCGGCACCGATGGTTGCGCCAAGATCGAGGACAATCGATTTGCCTCGTATCGTCGGCCAAAAACCGGCGATCGCCGGACGGTCGACACCCGGTATCATCTGCAGGCAAATCTTCGCCATGGCCATCAAGGCGCCGGTATTGCCGGCGGAAACCGCAACATCGGCTTCATCCTTTTTCACCGCTTCGATGGCAAGCCACATCGACGATGTCCGGCGCCCCGCGCGCAACGCCGCACTCGGCTTGGCATCCATCCGCACCGAAACGTCCGTATGGCGCAAAGATGATACCGCGGAAAGCCCCGGATGAGTATCAAGAAGCGGCCGGATCCTGGCAGCATCGCCAAAAAACAGAAATTCCACGTCGGGCCGCTGTTGCAGCGCACGCGCGGCACCTGGAACGATCACTTCGGGTCCATGGTCGCCGCCCATGGCGTCAAGGGCAATTCGTACTGGCTTAATCATGGACTCCGCAACTCCGGGCCAGCGCGGCAAGGTACAATGATTTGCACCGGGAAATCCGTCATGGACGATTGGTTTCGAAAAATCATCTCAATTCGGCGCCAACAAGACAATGAAGTGGCGCCGGGACCCTCCATGACAAAGTCTGGCCGGTCCAAATGACACTTTTGTATTTACGCAGGTCTAGCCAATAGATTTCCTCAAATCGGCACACCGCCGTACCTGCCGCGCGCACAAGCACATAGAGTCCACCGGTGTTCGCCGTTTGGTTGGCCGGCAGCAACCGGTTAACAACGGAAAATCCCTTTCGTTCAAGCTTTTTTTTGCAAGCTTTTTTAACGAAGGGCGTCACCCGCACGTTTCAAAAGGAATTTGCACCGGCGGCGCTTCCGCTGGCTCGGCTGCCCCCTTTGCCTCTGCTTGCAACGCTACTTTCGCGAATTGCGATGAGAACGCCCCGCAACATCCGTCTGGCGCAGGAGCCGAAGCGCCGGCGGAAGGCGTGTCAGAAGAGCGAACCTTGTTCCCGTTTCCGCCGGCCATCGCGCGGCGGACGCTTGCCAGGCGCGGCGTCTTTTTGGGTTGCGGCGATCGCCGTCTGATGACCATCGGCGAATTCGATATCGAGACGCGCCCCCACCGCTATCCCGGCCGCCCTCCGCAAAGGTTGCCCTTCACCATCACGAACCAGTGCGAAGCCGCGTGCCAAGACTTGCCGGTAGCCGAGGCTGCCCAGCAATTGTTCCAAAGCCTTGATGCGCTCCCGGCTTGCCGCGACGCGAGACTGAAACCCGTTCCGCATCCGGCTGGCCAACGCTTGAAGCCTTTGGCGCGCCGCGGCCGCTCGCTCGCTCTCGAGTTTGACCCGTGCGGTCCGCGCGATCGCGAGCCGCGCCTCCAGATGCACGACAATTTGCCGGATTCCCTCATAGCCCACGCCTCGCCAGCGCTTCAGCCTTTGTTCCAGCGCATTGAAATGTTGCTTCTTGCCGGCCAGTTGAGCGTGCGGCGATTGTTGCGCGAGGCGATTCGACAGACGCGCAAGACCGAGGTGTCTGCGATCATAGGCTTTTGAACGCGCCCCCGTGAGGCGGCTTTCGAGATTGTCGAGCAGCTGACGGCGAAGGGCGAAAATGCTGTCGCTTTGTGGCAACGCACGCAACAGGGCGCGGAAATCGCTGCGGCGGCGCTCGAGGAGACGGTTAGCCGCGCCCATCTGCCTGCGGGCAAGATCGGCGAGGGCAGCGGCGAGTTCGCCCCGCACCGGCACCGCCTTTTCCGCCGCCGCCGTGGGGGTTGGCGCGCGCAGATCGGCGGCATGATCGATCAAGGTCCAATCCGTCTCGTGCCCGACCGCCGCAATCAACGGCACCTGGCTTCGCGCCGCCGCGCGGACGACGATTTCCTCATTGAAACTCCACAAATCTTCGAGTGACCCCCCGCCCCGCGCGACGATAATCACATCCGGCCGCCGCAAAGGCCCGTGCTCCGGCAAGGCATTGAAGCCATCGATGGCGGCGGCGATCTCGGATGCTGCGGTTTCACCCTGGACCCGCACCGGCCAGACCAGAACGTGGCGCGGAAACCGTTCCGAAATGCGATGCAGGATGTCGCGGATGACGGCGCCGGTCGGCGACGTGACTACGCCGATGCAGGCGGGAAGAAACGGCAGTGGCCGCTTGCGCGCTTCGTCGAAAAGCCCTTCCGCCGCGAGTTTGCGGCGGCGCTCCTCGACAAGCGCCATGAGCGCGCCGATCCCGGCTGGCTCCAACGCCTCGACAATGATTTGGTATGTGGATTTGCCCGGATAGGTTGTGACCTTGCCGGTCGCGATGACTTCCAAGCCTTCCTGCGGCTTGACCTTCAATTTCGCGAAAACGCCTTTCCAGATGACCGCATCGATACGGGCCGACTCGTCCTTCAAACTGAAATAGGCGTGGCCGGAAGAATGCGGCCCGCGATAGTTCGATATTTCGCCGCGCACGCGCACGAAGCCAAAGCGATCCTCAACCGTCCGTTTCAAGGCAGCGGACAATTCGCTGACGCTGAGTTCGAGCGCATTGGTCTTGGGCAATTCGGACTTGGGCAATTCGGATTTGGGCAAATCGGACATGGCGCGAACATGACGGATTCCGGCGCCATAGGAAAGAGCACGTCCGCATCACTTTGGGTAATGGGACACCAGGCTGAGCGGGCGTGTCGCGCACATGGCCTCTTGGCGGGCCCCCTAAACGTGTAAAGGTGCGCCTTCAAACAAAATTCTGGATAAGCAGGACCATGACCGCCTTCGCACCGGAGCAGTACAAGGAAACCTTGATTTTTCTCACGACGGCGGGCGTCGTCGTGCCGCTGTTCCGGCGTCTGAAGATCAGTCCGATTCTCGGTTTCCTTGGCGCTGGGGTTTTGCTTGGCCCCTTCGGCGTTGGGGCGCTCAAGGATCGGGTCGGCTGGCTCGCCCCTTTCGCGCTGGGCAATGTCGAGCAAATCGCGCCCATCGCGGAATTCGGCGTCGTCTTTCTCCTGTTCATGATCGGCCTTGAATTATCGTGGCAGCGATTGGCGATCATCGGCCGGCTCGTGTTCGGCCTCGGCGCCCTGCAAATGTTCGGCTCGGCCGCAGCACTCGGTGCCCTTGCCTTGAGCCTCACCGAGCCTCCGACCTCGGCCGCCGTGCTTGGATTTGCGCTTGCCCTCTCTTCCACGGCCATCGTGATTCCGGTGCTTGCTGAGTCCAAACGGCTCGGGTCGACGGCGGGCCGCACGATTTTCGCGGTTCTGCTCTTTCAAGATCTCATGGTGGCGCCGCTCCTCTTCATGGTGACAATGCTTGGAATTCATGGCGGCAGTCTCGGTATGGCTGTCGTTTCCACCTTGGTCCCCGCGCTGACTGGTCTCAGCGTCATCGTACTCGGCGGCCGGCTGGTGATGCGGCCACTGTTTCGACACGTCGCGGCGGCCGGATCGACCGAGTTTTTCATGGCGGCCTGCCTTCTTGTCGTGATCGGAACCGGAGTCGTCACCGCCGCAAGCGGCTTGTCGATGGGACTTGGCGCTTTCATTGCCGGCATTCTTCTCGCCGAAACCGAGTACCGCCGGGAGATCGAAGTGACGATTGAGCCCTTCAGAGGTTTGCTGCTCGGGCTTTTCTTTGTGTCGATCGGCGCCAGCCTCGATCTTTCGCGGGTGTTTTCCGCTCCCCTCAAGGCATTCGAGCTGGCGTTCGGCATTATCCTTGTGAAGTTTTGCGTGAACTGGATCGCCGGCTTGATTTTGCGCTTGCCGGCGCGCATCTCAACCGAGACCGCGCTCTTACTCGCCCCCGGCGGGGAATTCGCTTTCGTCATTATCACGGCCGCCGCCGCCGCGAAAGTTCTGCCCTCCGGAGGCGGCGCGGACGCGATGGTCGCGGTGACACTTTCGATGTTCGCCATCCCGCTCATGGGCGTGCTCGCCAAGAGTCTGCCGAGCCGCCCCTCGGCGGCGGAACCCGCGGGGTTCGCGACTCCGGAGGTTAATGCTCCGGCGCCCGACGCCATCATCGTCGGCTTTGGGCGGGTCGGCCAGCTCGTCGGCGACATGCTGCATGCGCATGCCATCCGCTATTTGGCCATCGATACCGATCCCGGGTTGGTGAAACGGCTCCGCGCCGAAGGACGCGACATCTATTGGGGCAACGCAACGCGGCCGGAATACCTCGCCCGGTGCGGCTTGGACAAGACCAAGGCGCTAATCATAACGATGGACAAACCCGCCGACGCGGAAGACATCGTCCGCGATGCGCGCGCCGCGCACCCCGATCTGACCATTGTCGCGAGAGCCCGCGACGCGCATCATGCAACGTCGCTCTATGGTCTCGGCGTGAGCGACGCCGTCCCCGAGACAATCGAGGCAAGCCTGCAATTGTCGGAAGCCGTGCTCGTGGACATGGGCATCCCGATGGGCGAGGTGATCGCCTCGATCCATGAGAAGCGCGACGAATTCCGGAAACTCCTCCAGCCTGCCGGAGACCGCGCTGAAGCAAGACGCGCGATCAAGATGTCACTTCGGATGAAGGAAATGAACAAACGTCAGCCGAAACCGAACCCGGAGGAGTGAGCGCTCTATATCGCAGCCCGCGGCAGCCCATGGTCAGCCATGGGCTGACAACTTCGTCGCCGAGCACCAATCCAAGGCAAAGCAGCGACCGAACAATCCGGCGCATAATCCATCGCGGGAGCTCAATGCCGTTTTAGATGATCTTCGAGATATTTAAGCGCGTCCTGCCGGTCCGCGTCATTCGCCGAAGCGACCGCATTGTCATAGAGATCAATGATCCATTTGTCCTTTTTGGAATCGATCGCGGCTTCCCTCGCCAAGGTCAGCCACATGAGTCCGCGCGCCCGCTGCGGTTGCATACCGTCGCGGCCCGAGAAAAGCGTCTGACCGAGCAGAGCCTCGGCTTGCAGGTGTCCCTTGTCGGCGGCGAGAAACAGCCACCGGATCGCTTCCCGGCCGTCCTTGTCCACGCCGGCACCTTCAAGATGCATCCGCGCCAAACTATATTGGGCGTTGGCATCGCCGAACGTCGTTGCCGCGAATTGGAACATTTGGAGGGCGCGTTGAGGATCGGGGCGCAGCTTGCTGTCGGCTACCCCGTTCAGATTATAATTCCCAAGGGCGACGAAGGCACTCGACACAATCGCAAGGTCGCGCCGGTCCGGGTTGTCCTCGTCATAGTCTGCGGCGATTTGTGAAAAATAATCATAAGCCTTGAGATCGTCGCGGGGAACGCCATCGCCATGGGCATAAATTTGGGCGAGCTTCCACTGCGCCAGTGCTTCACCTCTGCTGGCGGCATATTTCAAGGCCTCGATCGCGTCAGCAGTATTTCCGCCCGAACGATAACCCTCGATACCCGCTTGCAATGCCGCCCGGGGTGTCGCGAACGTCTGGAGCGGGGCCTTATCCAACCGTGCGCTATCGGTGCCTTCGAACGCGCCAATACGCGTCCCCGGCAAACAAGCCGCCAGGCTGAAAAGCACGATCCCTGTCACACGGTTAGATCTCAGCATAGACATATGTCTCATTTAGCGCACCCGGATGCATCGCTGCGCCGGCGGCGGCTGGGCCGGCCATCTGCGCATATTTGGATAACGCACGAGAACCGAAATTAGTTTTACGCGGACGCCAATCTTTTTTTCTTTGTTCTAACTCGGCATCCCCCAATAGAAGATCGATGGTTCCCCTGACCGCATTGATCTCGATCACGTCGCCGTCGCGGACGGCGCAAAATCCGCGCGCCGCGGCAGGCTTGCCATTGAAGCTGTTAACACCTTGATCCCTGTTCGACACGACTTTCCTTAAGTTATCGTTAACCGTAAGTCCGGTGACGGTCAGGCTATCGCCGCGCAGGATGCCGTAATCGAATAAAGTCTTCATCGACGACGGACCGCCGCCAGCCGCGGCAACAGCTCTCTTTGCAGCCTGGGCTTGGCGCAGCAGAGAGATGTTGCAGGGGGCAGCCTCGTTCCAGCAGAGGCCCGCGCCGGTCAGGGTCTGATGAATTAGCTCGCGGGTTAATTCCATGGCGCAACCATAGGACCGCTGCGGCGCACGCGATGTGCCTTCCGTCACATGCCGGCTGGAAAGCTTGGATTTATCGAAAACGCGAGTGTCCATGGAACAAGGTTCCGAAATCTGCCGGGCAAAACATCTGATTGTTCGATTACAGGCGCCGTAAAAAATAATTGAGAGACCCCGCCTGGAAGCGGGCGAAATGTCCTGTCATGCAATGCGCAGCAAACCCGAAGCAGCGCTTATGAGATTTATTTCAAGAGCAACATTAGCAAGTTGCTATAGACTAAAAAAGCGGCATCTTCTTAGAGCACCAAGTCAAAGATAACTCGTCGGGCCCTGTGACATCAAAACCACAAATTCCGGCACCTAGCCAGCGATTTTCCGCCACGCCCGCCGGTTTGCGGCTCGAAGATTTCCCTCATTAATATTTCAACAAGATTTCAAAGCGTCCAAGATCAAGGTTCGTCTAAACGAATCATTTTAGGCAGTCTAAAACAAGACCCAATTGGGGGAGGGCCTTAGAGCGCCGGCTTGACAGGCCGGTTTGCCTGAAGGTCAAGCTGGCCGTCTCAAACCAAGGGACCCTGACGCTTCAAAAAGCGCGCGAAAGCGGCGAGCGCGTCATCGGACACGTGATGCTCGATGCCCTCTGCATCGAGTTCCGCGCATTGCTCGGGGACGCCGACGGCGCACAGAAGATCGACGACGAGACGGTGCCGGGCGCGGACACGATCGGCGAGACCATGGCCTTCCGGCGTCAGGAAAACGCCGCGGTAGAGCTTCGATGTGGCAAGCCCCTCGCGCTTGAGGCGGGTGATCGTTTTGATCGCGGTCGCATGAGTGACGCCCAGCCTTCGGGCGATATCGGTCGGACGCGCCTCGCCGCCGCTCGCAAGGAGATCGTCGATCAGTTCGACGTAATCCTCAAGCACCGCCGTCGCCTGGGCCGACCGCGCTTTTTCGAACCGCCGGGCCTGCACCGCCTCCACCGGAAGCTCGCCGGATGATTGTGTTTTTGCCGCCGGTTTCGCGGTCATCTGGCTGTCATTCCTTGGCGGCATATGCGTTGGCCGGACCATAGCTACGAAAAAAATACGAACCTAAGTCAATCACAAAATCAATTGACTTTTTGTAGCCTAGGCTACATTTTCAGGCTTCGCCAGCTGTAAGCGCCGCGTCAAGGGTGCTCAAGCGCTGCCGGGTTCAAGCAGCACGGCGTGAAAATCGCGTGGAGGAAACGGCCGGCTTTTGGCCGGAGGGGGCAAATTCTCACCGATTTGCCTAGCTTCTATTTTGTTGCGAGTGCTAGCGAGGAAAGCCGGATGACGGATGTCGTCGTCAAAGACCGCCCTGTGAATCGGACGAAACGGACGCAGGCCGCCATTCGCGAAGTTCTCGAAGGCCGCCGCCGCGGCCTGAGCGCCGTTCTTCCCATGGCGGGGCCGGCCGTCATCGTGTCGATCGCCTATATGGATCCCGGCAATTTTGCGACGAATATCCAGGCCGGCGCGAAATACGGCTATGGCTTGCTTTGGGTCGCTCTGGTTGCAAGCCTGATCGCGATGCTGTTTCAGAGTTTGTCGGCGAAACTCGGAATCGTGACCGGCCGTAACCTCGCCGAAATATGCCGTGAACAATTGCCGCGGCCTCTCGTCTTTGCCATGTGGGTGGTCAGCGAGATCGCGGCGATGGCGACCGATCTCGCGGAGTTCCTCGGCGGAGCCATCGGACTCTCCCTCCTGTTCAATCTGCCGCTCTTCTGGGGCATGATCGTCACCGCGATCGTGACCTATGGAATTCTGACCTTCGAGAAGCAAGGCTTCAGACCGATCGAGCTGATCATCGGCGCCTTGGTCGGAATCATCTGCCTCTGTTATCTGATCGAGGTTTTCATTGCCCCGGTGGACTGGGCGGCCGTGGCATTTCACACGGTGGTCCCCCAGCTCGACGATGCGGCGGCGATTACGATCGCCGTGGGCATCATCGGCGCCACCGTCATGCCGCATGCCATCTACCTCCATTCCGGCCTCACCCAGGTCCGGCTCACAGTGCATAATGATGCCGACCGGCGTAAGCTCCTCCGTTACTCGAACGGGGAAGTCATTGTCGCGCTCGCGATCGCCGGAGCGGTGAATATGGCGATGGTGATCATGGCGTCCGCCGCTTTTCACAACGGGTACAGTGACGTCGCCGAGATCGAGACGGCCTACCACACCTTGCGTCCCCTGCTTGGGGCGGGCGCTTCAACCGTCTTCTTGATTTCCCTGCTTGCTTCCGGCGTATCCAGTTCCGCGGTCGGCACCATGGCCGGCCAAATGATCATGCAGGGCTTCGTCGGCTTCAAAATCCCGGTCTGGGTCCGCCGGCTCGTCACCATGGTGCCCGCCTTTATCGTCGTCGGCTACGGCGTCAACGCGACGAGCGCGCTCGTCATCAGTCAGGTTGTTCTCAGCCTTGCCCTTCCAATCCCCATGATCGCGCTTTTGCTGTTTACGCAACGCGCCGACATCATGGGCTCTTTCGCGAATGGGCGGGTGACCCGTGTCGCCGCGATTACCGGAACCGCGGTGGTCGTGCTTCTCAACACGATCCTTCTGTTGCAGACATTCGGTGTGCCTGTCCCGTTCTTGGGGGTGTAGAACGGGACAGCGTCATAAGCCGCTGAGACGGGCGCGCGCCGCTTCAAGCTTTTCCACGCGCGAAAAAGCCTCCGCCAGTCTTTCGCGGTTTTCCTCGACGATTTCTTCCGGTGCGCGGGCGATGAAATCGGCGTTGTTGAGTTTCGCTTCGATCTTGCCCGCATCGCCCGTCAGCTTGGCGATTTCTTTCGCCAGCCGGGATTTTTCCGCCTCCAAATCCACGATGCCGTGAAGCGGCAAAGCGGCAACGGTTTTGCGCACGATCATCTGCACGGATTTTTCCGGCGCCTCGGCCGCGAAGGAAATTTCCGATAGGCGGGCGAGACGCTTGAGGGTTTCGTCCCAATCCTCCGCACGGGACTGGGCCTCCGGCGAGGCGCCAACGAGCACGAGCGGCAGTTGCGCGGCGGGGGGTATGTTCATCTCCGCGCGCACCGAGCGGATTTCTGAAACCAGCTCGATAATGAAGCCGATCTCGGCCTTGGGGACACCGAGGGCGTCAAAGTTGTCTCCAAACGACGCGCCCTTAACCATTAGTCCGCCGTCCAGAGAATTCGAAATGCTGGCGAGTTCCGAATTCGTCCGCCATTGCGCGAGCGCCAGCAGGGTCGCGCGGGGCAGCCCGTCCGTGACCGTGAGCGCCCAAAGCTCCTCGGTCATGAACGGCATGAAGGGATGCAGGAGCTTGATGATCTCTTCAAGAACAAAAGCTGTCGCGGCGCGCGTCTCGTCCTTGGCCGGGCCATCCGCGCCTTGCAAAAGTGGTTTGCCAAGTTCGAGATACCAATCGCAAAAAATATTCCAAACGAAACGGTAAGCGGCGTTGGCGGCATCGTTGAACCGATAGGCCTCGATCGCCTTCGTGACTTCGGCGATGGTTTCCACGGTCTCGCCGATAATCCAGCGGTTGAGCGTGATTTGGACTTGGCCCGGATCGAAGGAAGCTTGCCGCACGCAGCCGTTCATTTCGGCGAAACGCGCCGCGTTCCAGAGTTTGGTGCCAAAGTTCCGGTAGCCTTCGATGCGCTGCGTCGAAAGTTTGATGTCGCGGCCCTGCGCCGCCATGGCGGCGAGCGTAAAGCGCAGCGCGT
>CAYTRB010000093.1:0-13312 GCA_964440215.1 uncultured Methylocapsa sp. | reverse complement strand
AGCTAAAACTATAGAGTATGCAATGGACGAGACCATCGAGGAGAAACCTGTGGAATGGCGGCCAAAGACGCGCGGCGGCCGCCCGACCAAGGCGGCTGCGGTGCAGCGCGACGAGCGTCTGCTTGAAATCGCCGCCCAAATGTTCATGGAGCATGGCTTCGACGGGACATCGATGGAAAGGCTTGCCGAAACGGCGATGATCGGCAAGGCCACGCTTTATGCGCGCTATGCCGACAAGGGCGCGCTCTTCGCCGACGTGTTACGCCGCCGTATTCTCTTGACCTATGGCCCGCTTGAAGCGGAATTCGAAAATCATTTGAAAGGCAAAAGCCTGGAGGCGACGCTTTTGATCGTGGCGCGCCGGTTGCTCGAGCTCACGCTGTCGCCTTCAGCGATCGCTTTGGGCCGCATCCTGGCCGCGCAAGGCGCTCGCTTTCCGGAACTCGGCATGCTTGCCGTTCAGGAAGGGTTGTACCGGCAAATCCTGATCATCGAAAAAATTCTGATGAGCTTCTCCGGCACGCATAGCTATGTGATTGATGATCTGACGCTTGCTGCGGATCTCTTTCTCAGCATCGTTCTCGGCCGGGTGTCGCGTATGGCCTTGCTTGGCGTTCAGATGGAACCCGAGACGCTCGAACGCCGCGCCCGCCAGGCGGTCAGGATTTTCGTCAGAGGCCTGCTTGAGCGGCCGCCCGAGGACCTCCGCTAGCCATCTCTCATTCAGCACGAGATCCGGCCGGTGCGGCCATACCGTCTTTGCTCCTTCTCATAAGCGTCGCAACAAGACGATACAGCCCGCAACTGGCTGGTTCGCTTCGAGCCGCAACATTGTCGGGACGCAAGAGATGCAGTTGAAATTCTCTCCGTAAAGTCTTTCGATATAGGCAGGATCATGGGCGAAGCGACCGGAAGGCATAAGCCTGTAATCAGCGTTTTGTCCGGTCTCGAAACTGAACGCGAAGACACCGCCAGAAACCATGCGCCCGGCTACCGCAGTGAACAAGGTCGTGAGATCGCCGATGTAGACAAGGACATCCAGCGATACGATCAAATCGAATTGTTCTTCTCGTTTCGAGAGATAGTGGATCGCCTCGTCTTCGATCAGCCGGTCGTAGAGATTGCGTTCTCTCGCCTTGTCGAGCATGCACGGAGAAAGATCAACGCCGGTCAAATTTCCGCCGAAGGGCGCCAGGTACGGCGCTGCCAACCCTGTACCGCAACCAAGATCCAGAATGCGTGAGAAGGTCATGCCGGTTGCGACGAGGAATGGGTGGAGTTTATCAGGAATCCGGTAGTCCAGAACGTCGACGAGGTGCCGGTCGAAGTCGGGCGCATATTTGTCAAAGCTGGCCTTCACATAGTTGCAGGGCGCGCACTCGTACGCTTGTCCGCGCAGTGCGTCGAGGTGATAGGAGATGATCGGATCGTCCGGCACGCGCTCGAGCAGCGCCTCGGCAAGCCGTATCGCCGCCTCTTTTCTCCCATATCCGCAGAGCGCTTGGAAGGCGGTACGGCAGACGCCGGACACTTCTTCGGAGTGGCGGCCCGCGATTGCGTGATAGACCGCGATTGCTTCCTCCGCGGAACTTTCGAGCATTGTTTCAGTCAGGCGCGCCAAGGCGTATTTCTGGACGATACGTGCTTCGTCGGGACAAGCACGCGCGGCTTTTTCCAGAGCCGCGCTCGCCTTCGAGAAATCCCCGAGCAGATACAAAGTTTGGCCAAGACAAGCATAGATCGCCATGGCGGTTACGCCGCGTTCGACGGCAGCATTCAGCTGGCGCGCGGCTTCTTCGAAACGGCGCATTTCGATATAGAGCAGGCCTAAGCCCGCCGCCGCCTCGGCTGAAGTGGAATCAAGCTCAAGAGCCGCGCGAAACGCCTGTTCGGCCGAGGTCTTGTCGCCAGCCTCATTGAAGAGGCCCGCGACGTTGAGCCAGACCAGGGTTTGCTTCGGGTCCAGTTTCAGCGAGGCAGTTAGATAGTGCATCGCCTCGGTCTTCCGGCCACCGGCGCGGAGAAGGCTGCCGAGTTCACCTAAAATCACGGGTTCGTCCGGCGCTAAGCTCGCGGCCTTGGTCAGGACGCTCGCCGCATCGTCTAAACGCCCGTCCCGCCACAGCACCAATCCGAGATAGCGCAGAGTTGTGAGTGGCGGCGCTCCCGCATCGATCAGCGAACTATATTGTGGATATTGCGTTCGCCACAGCGCGAATGAATCATCAAGTTCCGGCCTGTGCAGTGGTGTTATATGAATCGTCATAGTATGTCTTTTCCAGCAATGCTTCAGCCACTCTCAAGGCTAGCACGCTGAACTGATCCCAGGCTGCCGGAGGCTGGCACGGATGGCGACCTTCGGCGTTTCCCCCCGAATCGCAGACAAAGGATTAAGGCCATGAATATTGCATTCCTCGGGCTTGGCGGGATGGGCGGCGGCATGGCGCGCAACCTCATCAAGCACGGTCACAAGGTGATCGCGTGGAACCGGAGTCTGGGGCCCGCCGCCGCGCTCCATGCGCAAGGTGCTGAGATCGCCGCGACCCCGGTTGAGGCGGCGCGCCGCGCCGAAATCGCGATCACCATGCTCGCCGACGATGCAGCAGTCGAAGCCGTGACGCTCGGCACGAACGGCCTTGCTGATGGGCTCGCCAAAGATGCGGCGCATGTCTCGATGAGCACGATCTCGGTGGCGCTGTCCGAGCGTCTGACTGCGGCTCATGCCGGACGCGGTCAGCAGTTTGTCAGTGCGACTGTGTTTGGCAGGCCTGATGCGGCGGCAGCTGGCAAACTCTTTATTGCCGCGGCCGGCGCCGCCGATGTGGTCGAAGCAATCAGGCCGGCACTGGATGCGATCGGGCAGCGAAGCTTCGTCATCGGTAATACGCCCGCGCAGGCAAATTTGCTCAAACTCACCGGCAATTTTCTCATCACCTGCGTCATCGAAAGTCTCGCCGAAGCCTTCGCCCTGACCGCGAAAGGCGGGATCGAAACCAGCAAGGTTCACGAGTTCCTAACCGAGACGCTTTTCGCCGCGCCGGTCTATAAGACCTATGGCGAAATCATCCTGGCGGGGCGCTATTCGCCCGCCGGCTTCAAGATGGCGCTTGGTCAGAAGGACAATCGGCTGGTTCAGCTTGCCGCCGAGACGCTTGAGGTGCCCCTGCCCCTCGCGGGGCTTGTGCGTGACCGGTTTCTGGCCGCGCTCGCCCACGCCGACGGCGACCTCGACTGGTCGGCATTCGCAAAGCGCGCCGCCGAGGATGCCGGGGTGACCTTGCCGCGTTAGCTCATGCGGGCTCGATGAGCAGGCCCTCATGGGCGCGCAGGCTCACCATCGATCCCGCAGAATCGCCGCGACGGTCGCCATAGGTGGAAATGGCGACCCTGGTCTTAGTCGCTGGACGAGCGGACCAGGCCTGCGGACTGGCGGCAAAATTGAGGACCACGTATATCCGGCCATCGCCATGGCGGCGCTCATAGGCGAGCACATCGCTATCCGATGATAAGAGGCGCCACTCCCCTTGGGAGAGCGGCGCATGGCCGCGCCGATATTGGAGCAGGCTTCGCACCAAGAAAAGAATCGACGTTTTATCGTTGCTCATAGCCGCTACATTGCGCGCCTCATAATCTGGCGTGAGCGGCAGCCAGGGCTCATGAGTTGAAAAGCCCGCGAAATCGCCTGCATCCCATTGCATCGGCGTTCGTGCGGGATCACGCCCGACGCCGAGACCGGGCTCATTTTTCGCCCAAGGGTCCCTGATACGATCCGGCGCGATCTCCACGTTGCCGATGCCGAGTTCGTCGCCGTAATAGAGCGTTGGCGTGCCGCGCAAGGTCAAGAGCAGCATGGCCGCGAGGCGTGCTTGTTCCGGTCCTACGCGTGCCGCGATGCGCGGCCTGTCGTGATTGCTGAGAACCCAATTCGGCCAGCCGCCCTGCGGCAAAGCCGCCTCATAATGCGCGATGAGCGCGGCGATATAAGGCGCCGTCCACGCCACATTTAGAAGCTGGAAGTTGAATGGCAGATGCGCGCCCCTGAGGTTCAAACCGTAATAGGCGACAAGCTTTTCCACCGGCAGATAGATCTCGCCGATCAACACCCGGTCATCGAATTCCTCAAGCACCTGCCGCATCCCGGCGATCACCTGATGCACTTCGGGCTGGTCGGTCGAGTGACTCTGGAGTAAACGCTCGATGTCCGGATCAGCCATGGTCCAGGCCGGATTTGGCGGGTTATCTCGAAACGCCGCATCCTTGATGAGATGCCAGATCACGTCGACCCTGAAGCCGTCTACGCCCCGCCGCAGCCAGAAACGCAGCGCCTCGTGCATCGCGGCGCGCACATCGGGATTTCGCCAATTTAGATCCGGCTGCTCGGCCAGATAGGCGTGGTAGTAATATTGGCCCGTGCCTGCATCCCATGTCCAGGCGCTGCCCCCAAAATTGCTGATCCAATTGTTCGGCTGGCTGCCATCGGATGCCGAATCCCGCCAGATATACCAGTCGCGTTTCGGATCGTCGCGCAACCGCCGGCTGGCTTTGAACCAGGGATGTTCGATCGAGGTGTGGTTTGGAACAAAGTCGAGGATGATTTTGAGCCGTTTTTGATGCGCTTCCTCAATGAGGCGGTCGAAACTATCAAGCGAGCCGAAGATTGGATCAATCCCGCAATAATCCGTGACATCGTAACCGAAGTCATGCATGGGCGAGGGATAGACCGGCGAAATCCAGATCGCATCGACGCCGAGCCAGACAAGGTAATCAAGCCGCTGCCGGATACCATCGAGATCACCTATGCCATCCCCATTCGAATCCTGAAAGGATCTGGGATAGATTTGATAGATCGTCCCGGTCTGCCACCACATAGGACTCATGATGCAACCCATGAAGCAAGGAAAGCACGCTGGACCATCCGGCTCTTATGACGCAGGGCTTATCTCAAAACCATTTTCACAGCCACTCGTAGAGGGGAAAACGCGGGGATTGACAAATCGATGACATCGCCGGAAACTGCTTAGGCATTCATTCATCCCCCTTGATGTCACGAAAATGCAGCATCAATCGCTTACCTAGGAGCCATGGAGTTCTTACCGAAGCGCCTTGCACTGCTGGAACGCCACGTTCCTTTGGTCGTGAGCAAAAGCGACGATTTTTTCACGGCGATCTGGGCTCAACGATTCCTTGCCGCCGACCTCGCCGCTGTTCGTATCGTTTCCCGTTCCGCGCGATCGACGGTCGGCCGGGCTTTGGCGATCATCATCAGCAGGTTGGGAAATGGCTGGATCTATCTGATCCTAGGAGTCATCACGTTCCAATGCACGGGCCGCGAGGGACTCCCAATCATCGTCCTCGCAGGCCTCAATGCGGCATTGCTGCACTGCCTGTTTCCCTATATCAAGCGTTACATCGGCAGGCCGCGCCCGTTTCATGCCGATCCGCACCTCCCTGTGTTGCTAAAAGTTCTCGACGAGCACTCGTTCCCGAGCGGCCACACGATGACATTGTCCGGGGTGCTCGTGCCGATCGTGATTGCATGGCCCTCCATAGCGGTGTCGGCGGCGGCACTGATCCTGTCCATGGCTTGGTCGCGGATGGCGACGGCCCATCATTATCCGAGCGACGTCCTTGGCGGCGTGGCACTAGGGATTGTCTTGGCCTATCCCCTGTCGACTTGCTTCCTCGCACTCTGGTGAACGGTTTAAGGATGCCGCGCCCTCCCTATCCCGTTAGCTATATCATTCTTATTGGATTGACATAGCGACCGGTGACGTAGAAGCTGCGTGGCTCGCGGCAAGCGGTTGCTGGTTTCAAGGGAACATGCCATAGGCTTTGCTTCTCACGCCGACGCAGCGCATAAGTTAGACGCGGCGCATAAGAAGGGTGAGAAAGTTCGGGCGAGGGAATTTGGTTTGACATCGACCGTTATGCGGGCCCCACCCACTTTAGCCTGTGCCGTAAGACTCAAGGACGGCACCGACAAGCTCCCGGCCGCGTTTCTCTTTCCCGGATTGGGCGGCACGACCGACGCGCTGGCAGAGCTCTGCGCTTTGATCCTGCTGCCATTGAGGATCTACGCGTTCCAGCCCCGCGGGGCCGATGGAAAGAGTCCGCCCGATACACGAGTCGAAGAGATGGCGGATTACTATCTCACAGAGTTGAAAAGGCTGCAGCCGAACGGTCCATACCTCTTGTGCGGCCATTCCTTCGGCGGTTTGGTAGCGTTCGAGATGGCTCGGCGGTTGCGTGCGGAGGTCGGCGCGCTGATTCTTATCGATACGCCAATCCATCAAGCATTCTGGCCGCTCTCCTATTTCCTATCCGTGCTGTTGCAGCGGCTTCGGCATCATCAGTCCGTTATCTTTGCCCTGCCCCTAAAAGAAATTGCTAGTTACACGGCTCGAACCACAATCATGATGTTCAACAGGGTCCTCGTCTATCTCCGCCTCGCAAATAATAAGATATCGCCGGACAAAGAGCTGGCGCCGGAATTGAACGAAATATGGAATTATCAGCTTCTCGCAGCGGCCAACTTTTGTCCCGGCTACTACCCCGGCAAGATGGTTTATTTCAGCGCAGCAATTCCAGGCCCAATGACCCTCGATCCAAACGTTCTCTGGCGCGGCCGGGTGCTGGATCTGGAAGTCCAAGTCATTGCCGGAGGACATCGCTCGATGTTAGATCGGCCCTATGTATCGGGCCTCGCCTCGGCACTTACGGAATATCTCCGTCCCTACTGTTCAGGACAGGCCATGGAGCCGCTGGCAAAGCATTGAACGTGTTTGTAGCAGACCAGTCCAAAGCGCCGACTATGGCTCTGAAGTCGCGGAGACGCAGCTAGCCTTAGCCTCCGGTCGGCTAAATTCGCCACTCCTATAGGCGGCTCAAAAGCTCCGCCTTTTTCGCGGCAAATTCCGTTTCGGTGAGAATGTTCTTCTGGCGGAGATCCGAAAGCCGTTCAATTGTTGTCAATATCGCGTCCGTTGAAGACGGTGCTTGAGCCGCCGATGAAGTTGCCGCTGGAGCGGTTGCCGGCGTGGCAGCCGATTGTGAGGGCCTGGTTTCCACCGGAGCCACAACGGGCTGCTTAGCCCGCGCGAGTTCGCCGGACTCCACAGCGGACGCATCGTTAGAGCCGTGATTCTCGGCAATGATCAATGGCAAATCGGCGACCCGGACAAGTCCGAACTGGCTCGTGAAGGTGAGTGATTGATCGCCGCTTTGCTGCTGGGAAAAGCCCGTGATCCGATGGTCGCCTGTGTCATAAACGCTCACCTCTGCGCCATGCCGGATCGCAAGACGGCGCGAGGCAGGAAAGCAAGCATAGTGTAGATTGTTCTGCGCGCCGGTCGAGGCGGGGCTGCCAAGTTCGGCTGGCCACCAGTTGTTCGAGGACTGGCTGGATCCCTTGATAAAGAGACTGATGCCGGCGTGACCGCCGCTCTGGGTTTGCGATTGAACAGAGCTTGCCTCGGGCTGGTTCTGTTGCGGTTGAATGCGCAGAAGACTCGCGATCTCGCGGCAGAGCGCGTCAACACGGTATTTGAGGCCTTGATTGAACATGTCGCCAATCATGATCATGCCGCCCTGCGACCATTGACCCATGCCGCCGAGGTCAGGATGATTGAACTGGGCTTGCGCGCCATTACCGAGTTCAAGGGCGCCAAGCAAGGCCGCCACGGCATCGCTGCCGACTCCATGGCGCCGCGCCAATTCTTCGACAATCTTGCGCCCTTCGGGAGTGAGTTCCTGCATGCCTATCGTCTCCGGTCCGGTGCTAGGAAGGCGCAGCTTTTCTTTCGAGGCGCCCATAGGTGACACTGGCGCCGCCGATTCCCGCAGCGCGTGAGGTGCATGCCATCGCCGCCGGCATCACAGCTTGTGCTTCGACCGCGCCAAAGTCGGCTGGCCCCGCAACCTACAGATAGTCCATGTCCTCCGAGGTGTCGAACAGTTAATGAATCATGCAAAAGCATGTTCTGAAAAAGTTGCTTGGCCATTTCAGTTTTGACATGCTCCAAGTCTTTGAATCTGAGCGTTTCCGTTTCGATCGTGCATCGAGAAGGAAATGCTTGAGGGCAAAATGCCAGTTCATTTGGCTTGTATTTTGCCAGCATCGCGGACAAGTAGACGCATGATTTCGACGATCCAGATTCTGGTCTTGCTCCTGGCCGTGGTTACGGCGGTTGCGGTTCTCGCGGCGCGACTTAAGATTCCACCGGCCATTCTTTTGGTGCTGACCGGGGTTGTCGTAGCGCTCATCCCAGGCTTGCCGGCCCTGACCCTTGCCCCGGATCTGGTGCTGCTTCTGGTCTTGCCGCCCGTCATCTACGCGTCGGCGGTGGCGATGAGCTGGCGCGAGTTCCGGTTCAATTTGCGCCCGATCTCGCTGCTGGCCGTGGGTTGCGTGGTGTTCACGACCATTGCCGTCGCCGCGGCAACGCATTGGGCTCTCGGTCTCGCCTGGCCAGTCGGCTTCGTTTTGGGCGCCATTGTTTCGCCGCCGGACGCTCTGGCCCCGCTCTCCATCGCTCGAAGAATGCAGCTCCCCAGGCGCATTCTTGTCATCCTCGAAGGCGAAGGGCTTGCCAATGATGCGACCGCACTGATCCTTTATCGTTTCGCCGTCGCCGCTGTGAGCGCTGGCATATTTTCGATCGGGCAGGCCGCGGGCATGTTCGCCGCCATTGTCGCTGGCGAGATTGTCTGGGGAATCGGAGTGGGCTGGCTGACATTGCGTCTGCGGCGTTGGGTCCATGATCCGCGCATCGAGATCACGATCTCGATTTTGGTCCCGTTCCTGGCCTATTGGCCGCCCGAACATCTGGGCGGCTCCGGCGTGCTCGCCACCGTGACGGCTGGGCTCTACATCAGTTGGAACGGCCTCCGCCTGATCAGCGCGGCGACGCGCCTCCAGGGCATTTTCTTCTGGGATTTCTTCATCTATCTCATTGAAGGCATGGTGTTCCTCATCACTGGTCTTCAGGCGCGCACGCTGATCGCCCGTATCGGCAATCATTCCTTATCCGAGCTGGCCATCTCCGCCGCCGTTGTCAGTGCCGTGGTGATCGTGACGCGTTTCATCTGGATGTATCCCGCGACCTATTTGCCGCGCTGGCTGTATCCTCCGCTCAAGCGCAGGGATCCCTCGCCGCCTTGGCAATGGCCATTCGTGCTCGCCTTCACCGGCGTTCGCGGCATCGTCTCGCTTGCGGCGGCCCTCGCGATCCCTTTTGCAACAGCGGATGGTCAGCCTTTTCCTGACCGCGATCTGATTCTTTTTCTGACGTTTTCCGTCATTCTTGTGACGCTGGTCGGCCAAGGCTTGCTGCTTCCGCCGTTGATCCGGGCGCTCGGTCTCGCCCATGCCGGGCGTCAAGAGCGCCGCAACGACTCAATCGAGGAGCACAAGGCACGGCGGCATGGGATCGAGGCAGTACTCGACCGGCTCGACCAGATTACATCGGAGCGCAATCTTTCCGAAGACATCGTGCGGCCGCTTCGCGCCCGTCATCGCGACCGTCTCACGCACATCGAGCTCAGAAGCGACGGACATGACGGCCATCGAAAACTCACCGAGCTTCATGATGAGATCGAGCTTCTGCTGATCGCCGCCGAGCGCCAGCACATCAACGAGCTCTATCGCAAGGGCGAACTCAAGGACGAGGCGCGGCGGAAAATCGAGCGGGAACTCGATCTGCGCGAAGTCGATCTCGCCAATCAAAGGAGCGAGGATTGAGCGCACTCGCAGTGCGTTCTCATAGTACTTACCGTTTCGTGATGTCAGCCATTTCCCTTAATGTTGATCGGCTGAGTGATAACGGTGGCCGCTTCCTCCCGGGATCATACTGAATTTCGCGGCACTGCACCAATCCGATCGAGAATTTGAGCCGCCGCAATGTCTCGTTTGTCGCGTCATGAACGTTATATGCTTAAGTCCGGTTCGCTCGATCGGCCGGCTTCAAACGACGGTTCTAAAGAAACCGTTTTAAGGGAGGAGCATAATCATGCGCAATTATTTCCGCCCCATCCTCGGCGGGCTCGCCGCTGGGGCAATCTTTCTCACACTGCCCCCGCTGGCAGGCGCCGCGCAAGCGCAAACAAAAAGGCACTCACAGCCGCAGACAGCCGCCGGGGAGACGTCTTCCGACGAGAAACCCAACATTCTTTTCATCATGGGCGACGACATCGGCTTTATGCAGCCGAGCATCTACCATCGCGGCTTGATGGTGGGAGAGACGCCCAACATCGACCGGATCGGCCAAGAGGGTGCGATCTTCATGGATTATGTCGCCATGCAGAGCTGCACCTCCGGCCGCAACGCCTTCTTCACCGGCATGTTCCCGCCGCAACTGCCGGGCAGCCCATCCTATTTGCGTCCTGGCACACCGGCGCTCGCCAAGTTCCTGCATGATCTCAGCTACACCACGGGCCAATTCGGCAAGAATCACCTCGGCGACCACACCGCGTCGCTGCCTACGGCGCATGGCTTTGAGGAATATTGGGGCTATCTTTATCATCTCGACGCGATGCAGCAGGTGAGCTTTCCCGACATCAACAAGAACACGACCGAGCAGACCGTCGCGCCGCCGTGCAAGAACACGCCGATCCCCGGCGTGCCGGAAGTCCCCGGCGCCGTCGATCCCAAATCCACGACGTGCCTGACGCCGCCCCGCAACGTCTTATGGTGCCACTCCTCTGATGGCACGGAGAAGAACCAGTCGTGCAAGGACGAGGGCCCACTGACGCTCGACCGGTCTCGAACCGTGGACGAGGAGATCTCGGCCAAGGTCATCGACTTCCTCGACCGCAACGATCCTAAGAAATCCGGCAAGCCCTTCTTCGTTTGGTACAACCCGGCGCGCATGCATGTCACCACCATGCTGCCGCCGAAATACGAGGCCATGCTTGGCGAAAAGGGTGGCAAGGATTGGGGCATCCAGGAAGCCGGCATGAAGCAGATGGACGACAACATCGGCTATGTGTTGCAAAAACTGGAGGACATGGGCCAGCTCGACAATACCATTGTCGTTTTCACCACCGACAATGGCGCCGAGGCGATCACGTTCCCAGATGGTGGCGTCACCCCCTTCAAAGGCCAGAAAGGCGAGGCCTGGGAAGGCGGCTACCGGGCGCCCCAGGTTGTTCGCTGGCCGGGCCATATCAAGCCGGGAACGATCAAAAACCAGTTGTTCGCGGCTCTTGACTGGCTGCCGACATTTGTCGATATCGCCGGCGGCCCCAAAGGCGACGCGCTGAAAAAGGAGATCGAGGCTGGCAAATATCCAGGCATCGTCAAGACGACGCTCGACGGCGTCGACCAGCGCGAATACCTCGAAGGTAAGTCTGACAAATCGGCGCGTGACGTCTTTTTCTATTACTCGGGAGTAACGCCCTCCGCGGTGCGTTATAAGAACTGGAAGTTCTATTACTCGATGTCGGCGCCCGGCGCCACCGGCTGGCTTCAGCCGCTCGTCAACTATCACTGGACTATGGTCCAGAACATCAAACGCGATCCCTTCGAGCAGGCGGTCGGCGCGGACCAAAAGACGGCGCTGAGCTTAGGTGGCGCGCTCGCCGCTCCGAGCACTGCCTATCTCTATGATTGGAACATGCTCCCGATTGGTCAGCTGCTCTGGGAGAAGGAACTCGAGTCCTACAAGGAGTTCCCGCCTCTTTAGACTCCCGAGACCTACAACCTCACCGGGATCTTGGACGCGATGAAGAAAGCCGGTCACCCGAGCGACTGACCGCGCGAAGCGAGCCTAACGCGAACGCGAGACGCGGACGCCCCAAAGCGGGGCGCCCGTTTTCGCTGGGCCTTACGCTGCGCGTCTCTTTCGTCATCAGACGTTACCCGGATTGGCGACCAGCAGTCCAGCCGTGCTCTGTGTCCCATCTGCAACAACCAGAAAGAAAACCGGTGAGCAGCTTGCGCCGTTCAGGCTGTCTTTCTAAGGATATGCATTTTCCCATTCGAGGCGAAAATGTTGCGGGTCGAATTACCCAGCGCGAAGGTTCGCATGAGACCGGTCATCCTGCGGGCCAATGCACAAGCCCTGTGGGCCACCCTTTGTCTTGCCGGAAGTTTGTCCTCTTCCCTGCCTGCGCGCGCGACCGAATATGGTCTTGGCGACTATCTGCTTGGCTACAGTCTTCCGCTGGCCGGCTACACGCCGCCGCCTGGATTTTATTTCTCGGATACATTCTATCTCTATGAAGGCAGCGCGAGCGCCAACATCACTTTTCCGGAAGGCAAAAATACGGCCGCGGGCGTGACTTATAATTTCCTGTTCGACATCGATCAGATCGCATGGGTCACGGACGTCAAGGTGCTTGGCGGATCGCTCGGCTTCGCGGCGCTGGTTCCATTCGGCGGTGAGCGCACTTCGGCGAGTCTTGAATTTACCGGCCAATTGGGCAATTTCCGGCAATTTGACCGCACCGATTCAGAAGGTGCTCTGGGTGATAGCGCCTTCGCTGCCTTCCTTGGCTGGGATGAGGGGGAGCATCACTGGAACGCGACCCTGACAGGCTTCGCCCCGACCGGCTATTATTCCTCGACCGCACTAGCCTTCACAGGCTTGCACCGGCCAGCCGTGGATCTCAAGGCTGGCTACACGTATCTTAGTCTCCAGACTGGTTTCGAGGCGTCCGCCGCGGTCGGCGTCACTTTCAACATGATCAACACCACGACGGACTACCAGAGCGGTGATGAACTCCATATCGAGGCCGCGCTCAATGAGCACTTGCCCTTCGGCCTCGCGGCTGGCGTCGGCGGCTATTATTACCAGCAAATTACGGCGGATGGCGGCTCGGGAGATAGAATCGGCGCTTTCAGGGGGCGCGTGGCGGCGATAGGGCCCTTGCTCTCCTACACGCTCAAGGCGGGCGACCAAGAGATCACGCTTAGCGGCCGCTGGTTCCATGAGTTCGATGTGACCCATCGGGTCCAAGGAAATTCGATCTTCGCCTCGCTGAGTTTCAAACTTTAGCCTGACCTGCTCACGGGAATCTACAAATCCCCGTTGCTATTTAATGCAAGGCGTTTTACCCCGGGACGCCAGCCTTAAAGGGCGCGAATCTCGGAGGAACGTCGTGGGTTCAAGAGCGCAGGTATTCGGATGGGTTTTCTTCGCTGTGTTTTTCGGCGCGATAACGCCGTCCCCAGCGCAGCAGCTGAAGAAGCGCCCGCCGCCGCCCGCAGCCGTACAGTCTCCTGCGCCATCGCCCGCAAAGGCGCCAGTGGCAGACAAGCCCAATATCATCATCATTTGGGGCGACGACATCGGCCAATCGAACATCAGCGCCT
>CAYTRB010000092.1:0-13327 GCA_964440215.1 uncultured Methylocapsa sp. | reverse complement strand
GCCTCGCCGGAGCCGAATGCGCGCAAAAACTTGACGTGTGTCAACACCTCTCGACGTTTTTCCGCGCAGCATTACGTTTAAGGATGATAGGCTGCGAGGCATTTTTCCCGCGGCAGCGCTTAGTGGAAAGGAACCGCACCATGAGTTTCTTCGGAGATCCCCCCGACATTTTCCTTGGTCCAATCTTGGCGCGCAACTGGTGGGTTGTTGCGGCTCGCGGGTTTTTGGGGCTGGTCATCGGCTTCATCGCTTTTTTCTTCCCCGGACCGACCTTGCTGTCGCTCGTCACCCTGTTCGCGCTCTATCTGATTATCGATGGCGGTTTCGCGATTGCTTCCGCCGTCCGCGCGGCAAGACATCAGCAAGACTGGGGCTATCTGACCTTCGAGGGCATCGTCGGCATCGTGGCTGGGATCCTTGCCCTGAGCGTGCCTGGCCTGACCGTGCTCGTTTTTGTCGGTCTTCTCGCGGCTTGGGCGATCGTCTCAGGGGTGTTTGAGCTTCGCGCCGCCTATAGGCTCGAGAAAGATCATGGCCGCGTGTGGCTGACGCTCGGCGGGATCGTTTCGATTGTCTTCGGAATTGTGCTGATCGCAGCGCCGAGGTTCGGCGCCGTCGTGGTGAGCTGGTGGGTTGGCGCCTATGCGACGTTTTTCGGGGCAAGCCTGCTCGCGCTCGCCTTCCAGTTGCGCGCCAAAAATAAGGGGCCTGGATCGGCGGAGACGGCCCGCAGAAGTTGAGTGCGCCGCGCCCCTGGCTACAAAAAGCTTTGCGGATCGACATCGACGGCGACCCGCACGCCGCCTTTTGCCTGCGGCCCGGCGGCGAGCCAGGCACGCAAAAATCCTTGCAGATCGGCCGCGCGCGGCGCCCGTACAAGCAGCCGGAAACGGTGGCGGCCGCGAATGACGGCGACCGGCGCCTCGGCGGGTCCGAGCAGGGTCAGCTCATTGTCCTTGGGCCAGCCGCCGGCCGGGGTCAGCGCCCAGCCCCCGGAAGACGGCAAACTATAGGCGGCGAGGGCGAGGGCGCGCGCATGGGCTTCGGCGGAGGCGCTATCCTTGCCTGAAACGATCAAAGCAGCGAGGCGCCCGAAGGGAGGCAGGCAGGCCGCCCGGCGCTGGTTTGTTTCCTCCGCGTAAAAACGCTCGGAATCGCCGGACAAAAGCGCCCGCATGACAGGGTGTTCCGGCTGCCAGGTCTGGACATAGGCGCGGCCCGCCGTCTCAAATCGCCCCGCGCGTCCCGTCACCTGCTGCAGCAATTGAAAGGTTCGCTCGGCCGCGCGCGGATCGCCGGACGTCAAGCCGATATCGGCGTCGATCACGCCGACCAGCGACAGAAACGGGAAATTATGGCCCTTGGCGACAAGCTGGGTGCCGATCACGATATCGAAATCGCCGCGCGCGATCGCCTCGATTTCAGCGCGCAAACGCTCGGTGCCGCCTGGGAAATCCGAGGAAAGCGCAAGGATCCTTGCGCGCGGAAAAAGCGTTGCGGCTTCCTCGGCCAATCGCTCGATGCCGGGTCCGCAGGCGGTAAGACAATCCTCCGCCTGGCAGGCCGGGCAAACCGTCGGCCTTCGTTCGAGATGGCCGCAATGATGGCACATCAGGGCACGGCGGAAACGGTGCTCGACGAGCCATGCGGTGCAGTTCGGGCATTGAAAACGATGACCGCAAGCACGGCAGAGCGTCAGGGGCGCGTAGCCGCGCCGGTTGAGAAACAGCAGTGCCTGCTCGCCGCGCGCGAGTACATTTGAAATGGCCCCGGCGAGGCGGGGCGCGATCCATTTTCCGCGGGCGGCTGCCTCGACGCGAAGATCAATCGCCGTGATTTCCGGCAGCGGCCTTGCGTTGAACCGGGTCGCCAGCCGGACATGGTGGTAGCGGCTTTGCGCGGCATTGACGCGGCTTTCGATCGAAGGCGTCGCGGAGGCGAGGATGACGGAAGAATTCTCGATTTGGCCGCGCACCACGGCCATGTCACGGGCGTGATAGGGAACGCCGTCTTCCTGCTTATAGGCGGCTTCATGTTCCTCATCGACGATGATCGTGGCGAGATCCGTGAAGGGAAGAAAGAGCGCCGAACGCGCGCCGGCAACGACCTTGACTTCACCAAGCGCCACGCCAGTCCAGAGCCGCGCCCGCTTGCGCGCGCTCACGCCCGAATGCCATTCTCCAGGACGTGCGCCAAAACGCGCCGCGAAACGGTCAAGAAACTGCGCGGTGAGTGCAATCTCCGGCATGAGGATCAGGCTCTGGCGCCCGGCGTCGAGCGCAGCCGCGACGGCCTCGAAATAGACTTCCGTCTTGCCGGAGCCGGTGACGCCTTCCAGCAATGTCACCGAGAATGCGCGCGCCTTGACATGCTTCGTCAGAACGGAAGCGGCCTCTTGCTGCGCGGCTTCAAGGGAGGGTCTCGCATAAGCCGGATCGCAGCGAAGCGCCACAGGCTCCTGCGGCAGCGCGATTGTCTCGAGCGTGCCTTCGTCGATCAGCGTGTCGATGACGCCGCTCGAACAAGCGGCGGCCCCGGCGAGCGCGGCCTTGGAAAAGGCAAGGCCGCCTTCCACTGCTTCGAGGATGCGGGCGCGGGCTTTTGTCATGCGCTGCGGCGGTGGTCCCGCGAGGCGCACGCCGATACGCGCCGGTTCCGGTCCGGCGTTCAATGGCGCGCTAATCGCCATCCGCAAGACCATGCCGCGCGGGCTCAAGGTCCAGCGCGCCACCCAGTCGATGAATTTCTTCGTATTGCCGGAGAGCGGCGGGATCGCGAGACGCGCCGCGATGGATTTCAGATTGGCGCGTCCGGTGGCGCCCGGCCGCAGTTCCCAGACGACGCCATGAGTCATTTTGGTGCCAAGCGGCACTTCGACAAAATCGCCCGGCGCGACAGGGATGCCGCTTGGCACGGCATAGGAATAGGAAGGATCGATCGCGACCGGCAAAAGGACATCCGCGACCGCGGTGCCGTCATCCACGAAATTAGCCTTCGTGCCTTCTGACATTCACAAAATCTATCATTCTGGCGGGTGTTTGCGCCGCTTTCGCGCGAGCATGTTGAGTCCTTCGACCGCGCCGGAAAATGCCATGGCGGTATAAATGTAGCCTTTCGGAAAATGAAAACCAAATCCGTCCGCGATGAGGGCAGTGCCGATCAACAAAAGAAAGCCAAGCGCCAGCATCACGATGGTTGGATTGCGATGGATGAAATTGGCGAGCGGGCCGGCGGCGATCAGCATGACCGTGACGGCCGCGATCACCGCGACGATCATGATCGCGACATGGTCGGTCATGCCGACCGCCGTGATGATGCTGTCGATCGAGAAGACGAGGTCGAGGAGCACGATCTGGCCGACCGTCGCCGCGAATGCTTTGGCCGTCCGGGGCGTCGCGAGGGTGTCTTCGTCTGGTTCGACAGTGTGATGGATTTCGGCCGTCGCCTTGAAGACAAGGAACAGACCGCCTGCGATCAGGATCAAGTCGCGCCAGGAAAAATCCTTGCCCACAATCGTGAACAAAGGGGTGGTGAGATGGACGACATAGGCAGCACCAGCAACCAGCAGCACCCGGAAAATCAGCGATAGGCCGATCCCGATGCGCCGCGCCTTCGCCGCTTGCGCCAAGGGCAGTCTCGAAGAGAGAATGGCGACAAAGACGATATTATCGACGCCAAGCACGATCTCCATCGCGATCAGCGCGGCAAGGGCGAGCCAGGCCGAGGGATCGGCGGCGAGCGCGAGCAGATTGTCCATCAGAGATTTTACTTAGCGGATTTACCTGGGTGAGTTTATTCTTCATGAAGCTTTTGCGGCGATCATTGCCCCGCGGCAAAGCATCATAGGCGCTCAACATGCGCAGGAAAACCTTTCCCAGTCCAGTGCCGCGCAAGCACCATTCACGGAAATGGGATTTCCAAACGGCGCCAGTTTATTCGACAAAACCCGGGTGTTGAATGAAACAACAAAGACCACGATCGCCAATAAAACGATCGTGGTCTAAGTACGCTTGTACTCTCGTCAAATTGGATCGTGCTTCGTAAGGTTTTGCGTGCCTGTGGTCAGGCGCTAAATTTATGCGTAAGATGCCGAAGCCTACTTGGAAAGACGTTGCGAAAACATGCCTCCGCGCCGCCGGTAGTCTTCGGCGAAACCTCTTGAAAGCGATCTTGGCCTTCACGGATCATGCTCTAGAGCGTGTCCGAAAAACATTGACGTTTTCAATAAGGAATTGCTTCAAGTCTTTGAAACCGGTCGATTCACGATCGCTTTAGTTGCAAACGCGGATGTGGCGATAGCCGACAATGTCGCCATAGCCGTCGAAGACGGGCCGGTTGGTGAAGTAGCAGCTTGCATAACCGTAGTCATAAGATGAACTGGCGGCGGCAGCAGCGGCGCCGAGCGCCAAGCCGGCGGCAATTCCACCGGCGCCCCAACCCCAGCCCCCGTGATGGAAGCCGCCGAAGCCGTGATGAAAGCCGCCACCCCAGCCCCAAGCTGCGGCCGGTGTGGATGTGGCGGCAACGCCCATGCCGATGGTGGTGACAGCAAGGCCTACAGCAATGGTTTTGCGGAAATTAATCATAATATTTCTCCTCTCCAAAGCCGCCCGATGTCGACCGGCATGAAAGGAGATTAGGAGCGTGCGCGCCGTGATGTAGTGCGCGCGCGCACATTCGTCACATCAGACCCATTGGGCCGATATTTTTTTCGTCGGCGTGCCTTTTTTGTTCGTCGCTGAACGACGCATAAAGCGGGTCGAGTGCACCCTTGATCGCCTGTAGATTGGCAAGATGCGCGGCAGCCATTGTCACATGATGTTCGAGCTTTTCGGGAAGGCTCATGGCGGTACCGGATTGCATCATCTTACTGTGCATCGCTTCCATCGCCTCACCCATCGATTTCGCGGATTCGAGAACGGCGTCCGCGAATTTGTTCCACGCCGGGGTTTGCGCCTCAGTGATTTTGAGCTCTGTCTTAAGAGAGGCGATACGATCGCCGGTATGCGCTAGTTTCTCGCGCATCATCGTCATCATCTGCGGCATGCGGGTCATGTCGCCGCCCATCATGCCGCCGGAGCCCATCATCTCCTCGCCCTTCGTGCCGCCGCCCATCATGGGGGCATCTTGGGCGGCTGCCGCGAACGGCGCGAGCGCCAATAGGGCTGCAAAAGAAAGACCGGAGAAGAGATGTGAGATTTGCACTTTCATGACCAAGCTCCCGGTTTTCAACATCCCCGTCAAGAAGCCAACTTCAATGCTCCCCTTTGGGTTCCAGCCTGGTCACTCTAGGCGGGCAGCGGCCTGCGCATCTTGATACAGGTCAATCAGCGGCAAGCTTTCGTCAGGCGACTGCGCCGTGGCAATGCTTGTATTTCTTGCCCGAGCCGCAAGGACAGGGCTGGTTGCGCCCAACCTTGCCATAGGACGCCCGCTGCTCCGCCGGTTCGCGGACAAGCGTTTCGGTGGCATCGGCGCCGGACGCATTGAAAACCGGTTTGGCGGTTTGCAGGACGGGGACGTTCGCGCCGGTGAAAGATGTGTTGATCGCGCCGCCCTGGTATGGCGCTGGTCCGTCGCCACCGGCAATATCGATCGATTCCATCGGCGGCGGCCGTTCGAAGGCGACCTCGACGCGACTGAGTTGCGAAGTTGTCGCCTCCCGCAAATGTTTGATCAATTCGCTGAAAAGCTCGAAGGCCTCCGCCTTATATTCATTCAGGGGATCGCGCTGGGCCATGCCGCGCCAGCCGACGACCTGGCGCAAATGATCGAGCGTCACGAGGTGCTCGCGCCAGAGATGGTCGAGCGCTTGCAGAACGATCTGCTTTTCGACATAGCGGGTAATCTCCGCACCGTTTTTCTCCACCCGGGCGGTATAGGCCTCGTTGGCCGCCTTGCGCAGCCTCTCGTGCATTTCTTCCTCGGTGATCCCTTCTTCCTTGGCCCAATCGGCGAGCGGAAGCGTGAGATTGAAGGCGGCATGGACCGCTTGCGCGAAATCCTCGATGTCCCAGGTTTCGGGATAGGCGTCGCGCGGGATATGTTTGGCGATGAGATCGTCGGCGACACCTTCGCGCATGTCGGTAATCATTTCTTCGAGCGACTCTTGCGCCATCATCTCGCGGCGCTGTTCGAAGACGACCTTGCGTTGATCGTTCATCACGTTGTCATATTTCAGAATGTTCTTGCGCATGTCGAAATTGCGCGCTTCGACTTTTTGCTGGGCTTTTTCCAAGGCCTTGTTGATCCAGGGATGGACGATTGCTTCATCTTCCTGGAGGCCGAGCTTGACGAGCATGGATTCCATCCGGTCGGAGCCGAAGATCCGCATCAGATCGTCCTTGAGCGACAAGAAGAATTTCGAGCGTCCCGGATCGCCCTGGCGCCCGGCACGGCCGCGCAGCTGATTGTCGATCCGGCGGCTTTCGTGGCGTTCGGTGCCGATGATATAGAGGCCGCCGGCGGCGATCGCCTTGGCCCTGAATTGCTCCACCTCGGCTCTGATTTCGGCTTCCTTCGCCTCGCGCTCGGGGCCTTCGGTGAGTGTGGCGCATTCCTGCGCAACCCGCATTTCGACATTGCCGCCGAGCTGAATGTCGGTGCCGCGGCCGGCCATGTTGGTCGCGACCGTTATGGCGCCGGGCACGCCCGCTTCGGCGACGATATAGGCTTCCTGCTCGTGGAAACGCGCATTCAAAACCGCAAAAAGCTTTGAGGGCTTGTCCGACCGCGCCGCCGCGTAAAGCTTATGCAAGGCTTCCGGCTGCAGAAAATCGATCTGCTTGTAGCCGTGCTTTTGCAGCGCCTCCGCGAGTTGCTCGGATTTTTCGATCGATGTGGTGCCGACCAGCATCGGCTGAAACTTCGCGTTGGCGGCCTCGATCTCGCGGACGATCGCCCGCAGTTTTTCTTCCGCCGTGCGGTAGACTTCATCATCTTCGTCGTGCCGCATAACCGGTTTGTTGGTCGGTATCTCGACGACATCGAGCTTATAGATTTCAGCGAATTCATCCGCCTCCGTCGCGGCGGTTCCGGTCATCCCGGCGAGTTTGCCGTAGAGGCGAAAATAATTTTGGAAGGTGATCGAGGCAAGCGTTACATTCTCCGGCTGGATCGCGACATGCTCCTTGGCTTCGAGCGCCTGATGCAGGCCTTCCGAGTAACGGCGGCCCGGCATCATCCGGCCGGTGAACTCGTCGATAATGACGACTTCGCCCTTGCGCACGATGTAATCCTTGTCGCGCTTGAACAATTTATGCGCCCGCAAGGCCTGGTTCACGTGATGCACGACGGTGACGTTGAACGCATCATAGAGGGAGCCTTCGGTTAGCACCCCGGCCTCGCCCAGCAATTGCTCCATATGTTCATTGCCTGCCTCGGTCAGATTTGTCGTGCGCTGCTTCTCGTCGAGTTCGTAGTCCTCTTCGGCGATGTTCGGGAGGACTTTGTCGATCGCGATATAGAGGTCGGACCTGTCATCCGACGCCCCAGAAATGATCAATGGCGTCCGCGCTTCGTCGACGAGGATCGAATCAACCTCGTCGACGATCGCGAAATGATGGCCGCGCTGAACCATCTGGGAGAGCTCATATTTCATATTGTCGCGGAGATAGTCGAAGCCGAACTCATTGTTGGTGCCGTACGTGATATCGGCGGCATAGGCGCGGCGGCGTTCCTCGTCTTCGAGGCCATGCACGATGATCCCGGTCGAAAGGCCGAGGAAGTTATAAATGCTGCCCATCCATTCGGCGTCACGGCGGGCAAGATAATCGTTGACGGTGACGACATGGACGCCTTTGCCGGCGAGCGCGTTGAGATAGCAGGCAAGCGTCGCGACAAGCGTCTTGCCTTCGCCGGTGCGCATCTCCGCGATCGCGCCTTCATGCAGCACCATGCCGCCGATCAACTGGACATCGAAGTGCCGCTGACCGAGGACCCGGCGCGCCGCCTCCCGCACCGTGGCGAAAGCCGGCACGAGCAAATCCTCGAGCGTCTTGCCGGCCGCAACCGCTTCCCGGAACGCTGCCGTTCGCCCGGCGAGTTCGGCATCGGTCAGCTTTTGCACCTCGGGCTCAAGCGCGTTGATCGCCGCGACTTTCGGCCGATAGCCCTTGAGACGGCGATCGTTCGAGGAGCCGAAAATCTTTTTCGCAAAGGTGCCCAACATTCTAAAACGACCTTTCTGGACAGGACCGGAGCACTCTATTTAATGCCATGGCGTTTAAAGCACGATCCCATCACATCAAATTGGATCACGGCCGAAACTCTACCGTTGTCGCGTGACCTTTGATCTGGCAGACGGTTTCCGCTTGCGGGTGATCATGCTTCAAAGCTTGCGCGATTGCCCGGAAACCCTCATCTCCGCCGCACTGCAACGCTTACCTTGGAGGGCCGAAACACGGATGGCCCGCGAGCGGCGGGCGGCAAAATCCTTAAGAAATTCGATCCGGGGGCTGCCCAGTCGACAGATAAGATTGGGGGCGGGGCTTGTCAAATCCGCCGGTCCGTGCATGGTCGCGCGGCAAATCCCCTTCATGCGGCGCCGCGCGGGAAGCGGCGGCCTAATCTTGCGGAGCTCAACTTCATGTGTCTGACGAAAAGCCTGCGTATTAAAGCTGCTGGCATGGCGTTCCTGCTGGCCCTGGCGGCACCCGCGGTCCTTACCGCCTTTCCGGCAACGGCCAAGGTGCTCGCAACGGTCAACGGAAAGCAAATTACCGACGATGATTTGAAGATCGCCGGCGATGATCTGCGCGCGAGCCTGCCGCCCCAACTCGACGACAAATCGCGTGACGGCTATCTGCTCGACTATTTGATCAATAGCGAACTCGTCGCGCAAAAGGCGCTGAGCGAGAAGGCCGACCAGACCCCGGAATTTGCCAAGAAGCTCGCGTATTATAAAGAGAAACTGCTAATGGAGGGCGTTCTCGCGCAAATCGCGAAAACCGCCGCCACCGATGCCCTCGTCAAGGCCACATATGATGAGGAGGTCAAGAAGCAAAAGCCCGAGACCGAGGTCCACGCGCGTCATATTCTTGTCGCGACCGAGGACGAAGCGAAAACCGCGCTGAAACGGCTGATGGGCGGCGAGGAATTCGAGAAGCTCGCCAAGGAACTCTCGAAGGATCCAGGCTCGGAAGGCGGCGATCTCGGCTGGTTCACCAAAGACCGCATGGTGCCGGAATTCGCCGATGCCGCTTTCAAGCTCGATGTCGGCCAAGTTTCCGATCCCGTCAAAAGCCCATTCGGCTGGCATATCATCGAAATCTTGGATAAACGCGAGAAAACCCCGCCGACTTTCGATCAGGTGAAGGACCAGGTCAGCCGCTATGTCGTGCAAAAGGCCCAATTGGCCTATGTCACGGATTTGCGCAAGAATGCCAAGGTCGAGATCACGGAACCGCCGGCGCCGCCGGCCCCTGCCAAAACCGACAAGCCCGCGGCGGCAAGCCCGGCTCCAGCGCCCGCGCCGGCCAAGAAATAAACACGGCGGCATGGAATTATGGCGCAGTTGCCGGGCGGACACGGAAAGTCTTGACGTTTCAGGGATATGCGAAGGGAGGGCGGCGAAGTCAGCTAGCCGTCTTTTCTCTCGCGAAGAAGCGTAACACGAAGGATTCCAATACGAAGGGCTGGCGCTCTTAAGAATGCTCCGGCCCGGCCGGCGCGAAGCGCCATTCACAGGAAATCAAGAGCCAGGACCGCAATCGCATGACCACCGCCGTCTCGCCGCTCGCGCCCAAATCCTTTCCCGAGCTGCCGGAAATCGAGGGCGTGCGCTTTGCGACGGGCGCCGCCGGAATCCGTTACAAGGGCCGTACCGACGTCATGCTAGCCCTGTTCGACAGGGGCACCCAGGCGGCGGGAGTCTTTACCAAATCCAAATGCCCCTCCGCACCGGTCGATTGGTGCCGCGCAAGGCTCAAAGGCGGCAAGGCCCGCGCCTTGATCGTCAATTCCGGCAATGCCAATGCGTTTACCGGCAAGGCTGGCGCGCAAGCGGTCAAGCTCACCGCCGAGATCGCCGCGAAGGCAACGGGCCTGCCTGCAAAAGAAATATTTCTCGGTTCGACCGGCGTCATCGGCGAGCCGCTTGATGCCTCGAAATTCGACGGCGTGCTCGAAAAACTTTCCGCACAGGCTGCCCCGGATGGTCTCCTCGACGCCGCCAAGGCGATTATGACGACCGACACATTTCCGAAAGTCGCGACCGCAAGCGCGACGCTCGGTGGCGTTGAGGTCACGATTTCCGGCATGGCGAAAGGCGCCGGCATGATCGCGCCGGACATGGCGACCATGCTGGCCTTCGTGTTTACCGACGCGCCGATCGCCTCGGCGGCTTTGCAATCCATGCTGGCCAAGGGCGTGCAAACGTCCTTCAACGCGATCACCGTCGACAGCGATACGTCGACCTCCGACACTTTGCTGCTGTTCGCGACGGGTGCCGCCGCCAAGCGTGGTGCGCCGAGAATCGGCACGGCCAACGACCGCCGCCTGGCGCCATTTAAGCAGGCGCTAAACCGTCTCCTCCTCGATCTCGCCCATCAGGTCGTGAGGGACGGGGAAGGCGCCCGCAAATTCGTCGAGGTCGAGGTCACCGGCGCGGCCTCGGCCAAAGCCGCCAAGACAATTGCTTTTTCGATCGCCAATTCACCGCTGGTCAAAACCGCGATCGCGGGTGAGGACGCCAATTGGGGCCGCATCGTGATGGCGGTCGGCAAGGCAGGCGAGCGCGCCGAACGCGACAAGCTCTCGATCTGGTTTGGCGGCATTCGCGTCGCCCGCAAGGGCCAGCGCGATCCCGCTTATGACGAGGCGAAGGTTTCCGCCCTCATGCGCGAGCAAGAGATTTTCGTCCGCGTGGATTTGGGGCTGGGCAAAGGCACGGCCAAGGTTTGGACCTGTGATCTCACCAAGGAATATATCGCGATTAACGGCGACTACCGGTCGTAAAAGTGAGAATTTTGCTGGTCGCCGCCGCCGCGCTCATCGACCCGGATTGCCGGGTGCTGATCGCGCAACGCCCGCAAGGCAAGACGCTTGCGGGGCTTTGGGAGTTTCCCGGCGGCAAGGTCGAAGTGGACGAGCGGCCGGAAGAGGCCTTGATCCGGGAATTGCACGAGGAACTCGGGATAAGTGTCGAGGAAGCCTGCCTCGCGCCGCTCACTTTCGCGAGCTTTGCCTATCCAGACTTCCATCTTCTGATGCCGCTTTATATTTGCCGCCGCTGGAGCGGTTTTGTCGAGGCGCGCGAACATCAGGCCCTGAAATGGGCCGCGCCAAAAGATCTGCGCGCCTATCCGATGCCGCCCGCCGACGCGCCGCTGATCCCGGCGCTGATCGATCTTTTGGGGTGATTGTGACCCTCAGGTCAAAAATTGCAGCGTCCATTTGATCATCTGTTTGACGCGCGGCGTGTAAGGCGGGAACAGCATCGGCACCACGCTGAACTTGTCTTCGAGCACCGCACGCTCATGCGAGAAGGCGCGGAAACCGTAAAACCCATGCGAATTGCCGAGCCCCGAATTGCCAATGCCGCCAAACGGCAGATTGTCATGCACGAATTGTAGAGTTGACGCATTGATGCAGGAGCCGCCCGCCGAAGTTTCCTGCAAAATTCGCTCGATCCGCGCGCGGTCCTTCGCATAGATGTAAAGGGCAAGCGGTTTTGGCCGCGCATTGATCGCGGCGACCGGTTCCGCCAAATCGCGGTAGGTGAGGATTGGCAATACAGGCCCGAAAATTTCTTCCTGCATGATCGCGGCAGACTCGTCCACGCCGGTCAACAGCGTCGGCGCGATGAAGATTTGCGCCTTGTCGCGTTCGCCGCCAATGGTGATGGCGGCGCCGTTGGCGGTTGCCTCGTCGATGAGGCGCGAGATGCGGGCGAAGTGGCGGTCGTTGATGATGCGGCCGTAATCCGGGCTTTGCGCCGGATCGCCGTAGAATTTATGGATCGCGGCTTTTGCCGCAGCGAGGAATTGCGGCAAGCGGCTCTCATGCACATAGGCATGGTCCGGCGCGATGCAGGTCTGGCCGCAATTGGTGAACTTGCCCCAAGCGATGCTTCGCGCCGCCTTCGCGATGTCGGCGCTTTCATCGACAATGGCGTGAGATTTGCCGCCAAGTTCGAGGGTCACAGAGGCGAGATGTTTCGCCGCCGCCGTCATGACCAGTTTGCCGACCGCCGGGCTGCCGGTGAAGAAGATGTGATCGAAGGGAAGATCGAGCAGTGCCGTTGAAACCGTGGCGTCGCCCTCGAACACAGCGATCTCTTTTGCATCAAATGTCTCGCGAATCAATTTTGCCATGACCTCCGAGCAAGCCTCGCTTATTTCCGAGGGTTTCACGATGGCCGGGCATCCGGCGGCGATCGCCGACGTCAGAGGCCCGAGCAAGAGGCTTACCGGATAGTTCCAAGGCGCGATGATCAGCGAGACACCTCTCGGCTCATAGTGAATGCGGGCCTTGGTTCCAAGTAGCGCAAGGGTAGGCGCGGCGCGTTTCGGCTTCATCCAGGATTTCAGGTGCCGGCGCGCATGACGCAGTCCGGCGATGACCGGGAGAATCTCGACCAGCTCGGTCTCGGCCTCGGCTCTATGCAGATCGGCGGCTAGTGCTTTTGTAATCGCCTCGCGATGGGCAAGGATGGCCGCCTCAAGCGTTTTCAGCTTTTCGATGCGCATTGCGGCGTCCGAACCGCGAAGTGCGATCGCGATTTCGCGCTGGGCGGCAAATGCGGCCTCGATGGAGCGGGTGTCCTCGGGCTCGCGTAACGCGCTGTCCAAAGATTCGCTCATGGGTGCCGTCCCAGTTGGCGTGGATATTGGTATATTGCGCCCCTGGATAATGAATCTATGCGGCGTTGGCGAAATAATTTCCGTGAAAGCCGAAAGGAATGACATGCGGCGCATAGGCCCGTGCCCGTTCCTGCATGGTCGCGGCGTCGAGAACGAGAAGGAAGGAACGGTCCTTTTCGCTATCGAGCACAACCGAGAGCAAGACACCCTCGTCCTCGGCTCCGGCGTTTGGCGCTTCCGCGAACACAGGCTCGCCGGGAAAGCTATCTTTCTCACTCCAGATCGCGGGCTTCGCGGTTTCTATATCCTGCTTGACTAGACTGTCCAGGAAGCCGCCGTTGGCCGCGCAGGTGCTCCATACATAGCGATGGCGGCGTCCGGCATAAGAGCGATAGTTTATGCGCGGCAGTTCCGTGGTGAGGGAGCAAAGGTCTTTTTGCGTGACGGGCCCTTCCCCTAGCGGAATCGTAAAGCGCGTCAAAAGACCTTCCGGCAGGGCATTGCCGGCACGGAGCGAGGCGAGA
>CAYTRB010000091.1:0-13838 GCA_964440215.1 uncultured Methylocapsa sp. | reverse complement strand
CCATCATCATCATCCGGGCAACCCAGAAGAAGATGATGTCGAAACCGGTGACGAGGACGCTCGTCGGATAACGGTGTTTGAGTTCGGGCGTCTCACCCGGCCAGCCGAGGGTCGAAAAAGGCCAGAGGGCGGACGAGAACCAAGTGTCGAGGACGTCTCCGTCGCGCCAGATGACCCTTTTGGCGCCCGGCTCGTCATCGAGAAATTGTGCCGCAGCGAACCCCCCAACGAAATCCGGATGCAAGCCTGAATCGAAGTCCTCGTTCGCAACCACTACGTCGTTCGTACCGTAATATTCGCTTGCCGCACTAAGCGCTTCCGCTTCTGTTGATTCGACAAACTTCATAGGACCCGGCGACGTGTCTCCATTGCGCCTATACCCATACCACGCCGGAATGCGATGGCCCCACCAGAGCTGGCGCGAGATGCACCAAGGCTGGATATTCTCCAACCATTGGAAGTAGGTCTTTTCCCAATTCTCTGGAATGAACTTCGTCTTTCCATCACGAACGACAGCAAGCGCTGGTTGCGCCAAGGTCTTGGCATCGACATACCATTGGTCGGTTAGCCTCGGTTCGAGCACGACGCCGGAGCGATCGCCATGTGGAACCGCGTGCTGATTGGCTTCCACTTTGTCGAGAAGCCCCTCGGCCTCCATCATATCGACCACGATCTTGCGCGCGGCCTCACGTGGTTTGCCGTCAAGCGTGGCGATCATGTGCTGATTAGAAAAGCCGCTCGGCAGCGATGACCAGAAAGTGTCATTCTTGAGCTGAATATTGGCTTCCACATCTAGCACATTGATGAGCGGTAGCCCGTGCCTTTTGCCGACCTCGAAATCGTTGAAGTCATGCGCGGGAGTGATCTTCACCGCCCCCGTTCCCTTTTCCGGGTCCGAGTATTCGTCGGCGACGATCGGGATAAGCCGCCCGACCAGCGGCAGCCGCACCTTTTTGCCTTGCAGATGCTTATAGCGCTCATCGTCCGGGTGAACCGCAACCGCCGTATCGCCGAGCATGGTTTCCGGCCGCGTCGTCGCGACGGTAATGAACTCGCCCGTCTCCCTTTCCGCATCATCGACGACCGGATATTTGAAATGCCAAAGATGGCCCTTGGTCTCGACCTGCACCACTTCGAGATCGGAGATCGCCGTCTGAAGCTTCGGGTCCCAATTGACGAGGCGCTTGTCCTTGTAGATCAAGCCTTCCTTATAAAGCTCGACAAACACCTTGGTGACGGCGCGCGACAAGCCTTCGTCCAGGGTAAAGCGCTCGCGCCGCCAATCGCAGGAAGCGCCGAGCCTTTTCAATTGTTCGATAATCGCGCCGCCCGATTGGGCTTTCCATTCCCACACCCGCTCCAGGAATTTTGTCCGGCCCAAGGCAAGGCGGCCGGGCTCCTGGCGCTCCATCAATTGCCGCTCGACAACCATTTGCGTCGCGATGCCGGCGTGATCCGTGCCCGGCTGCCACAGCACATCCTTGCCGCGCATCCTCTCGAACCGGCAGAGAATATCTTGCAGGGTCGAGTTGAGGGCATGCCCCATATGCAGGGAGCCGGTGACATTCGGCGGCGGAATGACAATCGTAAACGGTTCCGCCCCTGCCCGCTCCGGGCGGCCCGCCCGGAAAGCGCCCGCCGCTTCCCATGCCGCCGCGATACGGCCTTCGACCGCGATTGGATCGAAAGTCTTTTCCATCATGGGATCATTCCGCGTGTCGCCTGGGCGCTCTCTCATGCGAGCCGGCTAGGCCGGCTGCCTCACCGGTGAGCGATGGCAAACAAGCGGGTAAAAAGCAAGCCCGGGCCGAGGCGCGCGTCACGGCTTTGCGGCAAATCTCCGTGAGACAAATTCCCCGGCGATGCCCGGTCCGGGCCTCGTTTATTCGCCGCGCGCGACCCGTTCGATCTCGGCGCTGACGAGGCGCTCCACGATAAGAGGCAGATTGTCGTCAAGCCAAGACTTGAGCATTGGGCGCAGCATCTCGCGGGTGAGACCGATGACGACATCGCTATGCTGGACAAAGCGGCTGGCGAGAAGCGCATTGAAGGCCGCGCGGACGGAACCGTCCGTGCCGCTTGAAACAAAAGCGCGGCCCGCGCCCGGGCGCGACGCGGGCTCGTGGACTTCGCCATTCGCTTCCGGCCGGGGAGCGTCCCCGTGCGGCCCATCCTGAGTCCCCGAGAGCGCTTGGTCATCCGCGATGATTCGTCTGATCGAGGCAAGAATTTCTTCCATCGAAGGCTCTTGCGGCCTTGGCTGGGGCATAGAACCGTCTTTCAAGAGAGGATTGGCTGCGCTCATGGTCTTCTCACGCCTTCAAGAACTCTGTGCATTTGCAGGCTCAAGTTGCCCTTCGACCGGCCGGTTCGATGGCCGGTTAAACTGGATAGGATTCGTCCGTCGTTGACAAGTACAAGCACACTTTGGCGCATTTGCCTTGAGTCAAGCTGGCGCCAAGCGACGAGCCGCCGATTACCGCCCATCGGGGGTGCGCAGCCCGATCCATTTATCCTTGACCTGGTCGAAATGGACTGTCGGATCATATTGCGCGACATTCAGGTTAAGATTGGCGGCGGCAAGACGGCCAATGGCGGCCATGACCGCATAGGAGGCAACAACCCGGTCGCGCTGCGCCACAACAAGACTGACCCTGGTGTTCAGCAAGACCTGCTGCTGAAACAAAATGTCGAAAGTGGTGCGCTGACCAACTTCCGCCTCTTGCCGGATACCATCGAGCGCAATCTCGGCCGACTTGACCGCTGCTTTGGACGATTGGATGACAGCGCGCGCACTATCGAGCTGGCCCCAGGCGGAAACCACCTCCGCGCGCACGATATCGCGCTCCAAATCAGCCTGTAGCCTTGATTGGCCGAGGGTTTCCTTGGCTTGGCGCACGCGCGCATAGACCTCACCCCCCTCATAAATCGGTACTGTGACCTTAGCTGCAATCGACCCGTTGAGGAAACGTTCTCCCGGCACGCCGGCAAGGTTATAGTTTTGCTGAACATTCCCGACGAGATCGACCGTCGGCGCAAGTTCGCCCTCGACCAGCTTGACCTGCAAGGCGGCGGCGTCCACCGCATGCAAGGCCGCTTGAATCTCGGGATGCTCGGCATTCGAAAGTTCGATCGCGCTGCCAAGCGAGTGCGGCAGCAAACTCTCAATCGTGCGCGCCGGCTCGAGCCGGGTCGGCTCAACGCCAATGATCTGGCGATAAGAAGCGATACTGGTTTGCAGAAGGGCTTGCGCGGTAAAATAATCGGAGCGTGCCGAGGCAAGACTCGACTCGGCCTGGGCGACGTCGGTCCGGGTCACCTCGCCGACAATGAAACGATCGCGGGTCTGACGCAGCTGCTCCTCGAGGACAATGATGTTGTTCTTGCGCAAATCGAGGATCGCCGTATCGCGCAGAACGTTCATATAGGCGGTGGCGCCATTCAGCAGCACATTCTGCTCGGTATCGCGCAAGGATTCCCGCGCCCCAAAAATATTCGATTCCGCCTGCCGCACGCCGTTCAGGGTACGGTTGCCATTGAAAAGATTTTGGCTGACGGTGAGACTGAGAATGCCAGGGTCCGTTGCTTCTCTAAGCCGGGCACCGCCGGTTGTAAGCGGCGCCCCCGAGGTGCCCCCGACCGCCGCCGAACCAGAAGCTGCAGGCGCTCTCAGATCAAAATAATTATAGCCGAATTGCCCTGTCGCGGTGGCCGTGGGCCGCCAGGCCGAGCTCGCACGCGGAAGATTTTCATCGGTGGCGCGAACCCCGGCCCGCTGCTGGTTTAAATCTGGGTTGCCCGCATAGGCCCGCGCCAGTGCGCTCGACATTGTTTCCGCCTGGCCAGAGGAAACAAAGGGCGGCAATGCCAGCGCCGCCACGAGGCCTGCGATCACTGCCCGAAGCGGCCGCGACTGGGCATAGGCGTGAGCTAAAGCGGCACGGCTCATTAACGGATACTCATCCCTTACTTCCAGACTTGCCGCACGGAATGTGCGCAATCGCCCCATGGTCCCCCTCGCGGACCCTCAGGCCGGAGCTATGCGATCGATCTGCTGGCGATAGTTTACCCTTAAAAATATCCGGGACCTACGACTGCGCCCCTTGCCTTAGAAATACGGAGACTGTCGCAAAAATGTGACCCCATCGGAAGGCGCCCCTCTTCCCGTGGCATTGGCCTTCTCAAGAAAAGGTGAATTGCTCGTCACGCCGGAAAGCATCGAGGATCGGGGCGGATGCGTCAAACAAGACCCGGTACCCCGTTCCACCCTCAACCTTCTCATATCGCACGGCCTTGCTCGCGCGCCCTGTCAGATCACCGGAAAGCGGTTTTAGGGCGACCAGACGGCCGCCGTCCTTCAGTTGCGCAAAGAGCGCATCGAGATTGGCCTCGACCGCGCCGTTAAGGAAAATCACATCGAAGGGTGCTGCCTTGGGGGCGCCTTCCGCAAGCGGGCCAAAGACGGTCTCAACCTTCGCCAAACCGAAGGCGTCAAGATTGGACCGCAACACATTATATAAAGCGGCATCCGATTCGAGTGCGACGACACTGCCCGCAAGACCAGCCAGAAGCGCGGACGAATAGCCAGTTGCGGCCCCGACATCCAGCACCTTGTCCGCCGAACTTACACCGGCACCTTGAATGAGACGAGCGAGAACCAGCGGCGGCAAGAACGTGCGCGGCTCACGGCCAGTCTTCACCTGCAACGCGGTGTCGGAATAAGCGAGCGGTGCCAGTTCCGGGGGAAGGAAATTTTCGCGTGGAACCTCCAGCATCCGCGCCAAAAGAGGTTGATCCGTCACGTCGAATGTCCGGATCTGGCAATCGACCATGGTGCGGCGATGGCGCGCCGATTGAGCCAAACGCTCAGGCGTGCCGGCGTCTTCGAGGCTGGTGTCCTGCATGATTTCTGCCCAAGTCCTTTATCCGGCAAGTACCTTATCCGGCGAGACCTCGAACCTTCGTGGCCGCCGCAGGCCCCGCTTATAGATTTCCGGCCTTCCTCTGTCCAATCAAACGCGGGACATTCTTCCGGAGCGCGAGTGACGATGCAAAGGGATTTGGACCTTTGCGCAGCCCACTATCGCAGTCATCAAGGCGCCGCGCCCAATCGCGATGGCTTTGGATTGAATCGATCCAAAGTCATGAACGTGATCTAATCTGAGAGTTTGGAGCGGGATGCGCGTGATCTTGGGGCGATGCGTCCTTTCGAGCTCATGGCCGCAAGGACATGTCAGCAAGGCGGCGTCAGCCTTTCAGACGCTTGGTGCATTCACTGTAGTAGCCGCCGCCCTTCTGGATCCATTTTAGACCGCCATTGGCATTGGTTGCCTTGTTGGCGTTATATTGGTCAAGACAGGTTTTTAGGCGTGCCTTGCCGGGCTTCTCGCTCGCATGGGCCGGTGAAATTGCGGAAGGAAAGATGGCGGTGCTGGGCGCCGCCGCGACCACCGGTGCCACCGGCTTAGACGCCGGAGTCTTTTTCAGGGGATTGGCGGGGGCGGGCGCAACGACAGGGGCTGGAGGCGCGGCAACAGGCGGGGGCGGCGCGGGCGGCGCCTCTGCCACTGGCGCTTGTACCACCGGTGCCGTGGCAACGGGCGGCGCAGCTGGCACCACGGCGGGCGCTGGAGCCGCGACAGCGGCGGGGGGATTGGCTTTGGTTTCAGCCGTGCACCGGCTGTAAAATTGCGGCCAGGTCTCGCCATTCAATGTGCCGCCGGCTTTGGCCGCCTGGTATTTTTCGCTGCAGATATGGCGTGTGTCCGGCGGCGGCGGTGCCGCCGCCGTTTCGGCCGCGGAGGCGTCCGCTTTGGCGTCCGCTGTGCATTTGCTATAAAATTGCGGCCAAGTATCGCCGTTCAACGTGCCCGCTGCCTTGGCGGCCTGATATTTTTCGCTGCAAAGATGACGTACGTCCTGGGCCGCGGCCTGTCCAAAGGTCGCAAGACCGAACAAGATCGACGCCGCGGGGATGCCGACAAGCGAAAACGACCGGCGAACAAACATTGAAATCCTCCCTTGAGAAACGGGTAGCGCCGATGCGGCGGCGAGCTGTTGAAACCTCCCGCGAAACCGTCCGCAAGTCAAATTTAATCAACTCATAACGCGGGACCAAATGGCCTGAGGCGGGCACTCGCCGTCCAAATCCGCGCAGCCTATGACATTTCGCGGAAGAAAACGGCGGCTCAAACCGTGCCGTCGGCGTCCGGCCGTTTTGGCTGGCCGCCGGCGGCGGCGACTTCCGCAGCGAAATCACTTTCCTGCTTCTCGATTCCTTCACCGAGGGCATAGCGCACGAAGCCTTTTACCGTGACCGGCGCCCCGGCTGTCTTCTCCGCCTCCTTGACGGCCTGGCCGATTGTCTTGTCCGCATGTTCGGCATGGATCGACTTTTGCTCGAGAAGACAGACTTCCTTGAAGTAGGTTTTTAAACCGGAGTCGACGATTTTTTCGAGCACATGCGCGGGTTTGCCCTCATTCTTCCCGGCAAGCACGGCTTTTTCGCGTGCGACGATCGCCGGATCGAGATCCGAGGGATCGAGGGCGAGCGGATTTGCCGCGGCGATATGCAGAGCGATCAAACGTCCGAGCGGCGCCAGCTTATCCGGATCCGCTTTCGACTCCAGGGCAACAAGCACGCCGATTTTGCCGAGGCCTTCGGCGACCGCGTTATGGACATATTGGCCAATGAAGCCTTGTCCGATCTTCAAGGCGGCGGCACGCCGCAATGTCATATTTTCACCGATTGTCGCGATGGCGTTGGCGATCGCATCGCCGAGCGTCCCGCCGCCGGGATAGGCTGCGGCTTTCAAGGCTTCGACATCGGTCGTGCCTGTTTCGACGGCAAGGCGGCCGATGTTTCTCGCGAGCGCCTGGAAATCCGCGTTCCGTGCCACGAAATCCGTTTCCGAATTGACCTCGACGACAACCCCGTCGGCGCCCTGCACATAAACGGCGACGAGCCCCTCGGCCGCGATCCGGCCGGATTTCTTGGCGGCCTTGGACAGCCCCTTCTTACGCAGCCAGTCGATCGCCGCTTCGATGTCGCCCTCGGTTTCGCCGAGGGCATTCTTGCAATCCATCATGCCGGCGCCGGTCTTCTCGCGAAGATCCTTCACCATCGCCGCGGTGACGTTCGCCATAGGGGTTTTCCTTCATCTTCCAGAAAGCTGATCCGGACGGCCGGTTGCCAGCCGAAGAGATCGCCAACACTTGCCAATCATCAAGATCTGCAAATCACCGAGATCTGCCAATCACGAAGTCATCGGCGCATTATAAGAACGAGGCACAGTGCGTCAGCCTGCGACGAGACCACGCGCCAGATTGACCCAGCCGTCGCGCTCGATACGGCCGGCAAGCTTAAGGTCGCGATCGATCTTCACCACGTCTTCCGGCGTCATGGCGGCGATCTGCCAATAATGATAGATCCCCGCATCATTGAGCTTCTTCACGATCTGAGGCCCGATGCCCGGCAATTTCACGAGATCGTCAGGGGCGCCGCGCGGCGTGGTCAGGAGCTCGAAAACGCCTTCGGACGGCTCATGAGCTTCGCCCGCCACGGTCGTCTCGGCACTCTCGGCAGGAACCAGCGCCTCGGCGGCCGGCCGTTCCATTTCGCCGAGATCAACCCCTGATGAGCCTTGCGCGCGCGAAATGCCGTCGATCGCCGCGCGGGCGACAAGATCGCAATAGAGGGTAATCGCCCGGCCGGCGTCGTCATTGCCTGGGATCGGATAGGTGATTCCGTCCGGATCGCTATTGGAGTCGAGGATCGCCACGACCGGGATATGCAGCCGTTGCGCCTCCTTGATCGCCAATTGCTCCTTGTTGGTGTCGATGACGAAGATCAGGTCTGGGATGCCGCCGATGTCCTTGATGCCGCCGAGCGCCTTTTCGAGCTTCTCGCGTTCCCGCGAGATCATGAGACGCTCTTTCTTGGTCAAGCCAACGGCGCCGCCGCCGAGCTGTTCATCCAATTTGCGCAGGCGCTGGATCGAGCCGGAAATCGTCTTCCAGTTAGTCAGCATGCCGCCGAGCCAGCGGGAATTGATATAATATTGCGCCGACCGTTTCGCCGCATCGGCGATCGCATCCTGGGCTTGCCGTTTGGTGCCGACGAAAAGCACGCGGCCGCCGCGCGAGACCGTATCGGAAATGGCTTTCAGGGCCTGATGCAGCAACGGCACCGTCTGCGCCAGATCTATGATATGGATATTGTTGCGGGCGCCGAAGATGTACGGCGCCATTTTCGGGTTCCAGCGGTGCGACTGATGGCCGAAATGAGCCCCAGTTTCGAGGAGACCGCGCATCGTGAATTCAGGCAAGGCCATGGGTTTACATTCTCCGGTTAAAGCCGCCGCGGATCGTTATGGACCTCTCTCGCCTGGCGGGATTGAGAGGCCACCGGGAGCGACCCTTGAAGCAGGGCCGCGCGATCCGCGTGTGGAATGGGAGCGCTTATAGGGTGCCAGAGCCATCATGGCAAGACAGGTTTCCAGCCTCGTGAACCGGCTATCTCTTGGAAACGAACTGCCGCGCACCTGGCGCTCGAACCTGCAACACCCATCAGCCCGGCGGTTTGCAACAAGTGAAACGAATTTAGAGCATGTTGCGAATACAATGTCTTTTTTTGTAAAGGCGGGGATTTTCATATTATTATTCAATAGCATGAGCGGCTATTCATTGCTTAATATTTTGTTCTATCATTATTCTACTTTAGCCCTGGACGCATCACGAATCCGTGAGCTTTGTAACAGCGTCGTCATTGACGCGAATACCCTTGCGGGGGCCCTGGGTCCTCAACCGCTCGGTTGGCGAGCGAATACCAAGGAGATCAGCATGAAATCCACAATCGTTTCCGGTGCCACTCTCGCCGTCGCGGCCATCGCGCTTGCGGCCAGCGGCATCTCCCCGACACCGGCTGCCGCCAAGAAAGCAAGCGTGCATTGCGTGGGAATCAACTCCTGCAAGGGAACGAGCGCGTGCAAAACCGCGGAAAACGCCTGCAAGGGCCAGAACTCTTGCAAGGGTCATGGATGGCTGCCGGCCAAATCCAAGGGCGCCTGTGAAGCCAAGGGCGGCACCGTCGGCTGATCCAAGTTTTGGACAGGCGGATTTCGCAATCCGCCTGTTTCACTGCGGCTGAGTGAGCAAGGAGCAATTTATGGAGAAGCCTTCGCCGCTGGGTTTTGGCCTCGGTCTGCGGCCAGTCTATTACAAGGACATCATCGGCAAGAACCCGAGGATTGATTGGTTCGAAGTCATTTCTGAGAACTTCATGGTTCCAGGCGGCCGGCCTCTTGCGATGCTCGAACGGATCCGGAACGACTATCCGATCGTGGTGCATGGTGTCTCGATGTCGATCGCTTCGACGGCTCCGCTTAATTTTGATTATCTGCGGGCGCTCAAGGCCCTGGCTCACCGTTTTCAGCCCGAATGGATCTCGGATCATTTGTGCTGGACTGGCGTGCATGGCATCAATCTGCATGACCTCTTGCCCGTTCCCTATACGTCCGAGGCGCTTGCTCATATCGTTGACCGCATAAGGCGGGTCCAGGATTTCCTCGGACGCCGCATCGTGATCGAGAATGTATCGAGCTATGTGACCTTCGGCGAATCGGAAATGGACGAATGGACATTCCTCCGCGAGGTGGCGGAGCGTGCTGATTGCTGGCTCTTGCTCGACGTCAACAATGTCTTTGTTTCGAGTTTCAATCACGGCTTCGATGAGACGCGTTACATCAGCTCGGTTCCGGTTGAGCGGGTTGTCCAGTTCCATCTCGCGGGCCATTCGGAAGCGGTGACGCATAAGATCGATACGCATGATCAGCCGGTCTGCGAAGAGGTCTGGTCGCTCTATCAAAAGGCTTGCCAGCGCTTTGGGCCCATCTCCACGATGATCGAGCGCGACGGCAATTTTCCAGCGTTTGACGAACTCATGGCGGAGCTCGACCGGGCGAGAGCCATCGCCGCGGCCGTGTCAGACGAAACGCATGAGAATGCCGCATGACGCTTGCCGAACTTCAAGCAAGGTTTCAGGCCGGAATAATAGAAGGCGATAAGACGATACTCGCCTCGATAGCGGATTCCCGGAAGACGGACCGGGAAACCCTGTTTGCGGTCTATTATGATGCTTACCGATTCAGGCTTGCGGAATTCCTTTCCAACGACTTTCCAGTGCTCCGGGATTTCATCGGCGATGAAGTGTTCGGCAAACTTGTCGAAGATTATATCGAGTCGGCGCCGTCGCGGCAGCCGAATGCGCGATGGTATGGCGCCAGCCTGCCCGATTTCATGGCGGAGACTCTGGCGTGGCGAAAGAACTTAAGGGCCATTGATCTGGCGCGATTCGAGCGTGCCTTGTCCGAAGCCTTTGATGCCGCCGACGCGCCAATCTTGTCTGTTGACGCCTTGCGGGATATTCGGGTTGAAGACAGGCCGCGCATTACCCTCGAATTCCATCCAAGCCTTAGGCTTCTCGATCTCGCCCTTGGAACGGAGCAAATCTATGATGCTCTCACGCAAGGCGGTGAGCCGCCAGCAGCCCAGAACGGCAAGGAAACAATTCTCTTCTGGCGGGGCGATGGACAAGCCTGCTATCGTCCCCTCACGAGCGAAGAACGCTTGGCCTTGCTGGAGGCGAGACATGGTTTGCCTTTCGGAGACATCTGCGCGCTGCTCGCGTTCCAGAGAAACGGCAGCGACACGATACTGCAGGCCGCCGGCTTTCTTTCGCAATGGTTCACCGATGGGCTTGTGACGCATGTGTCGATTTGCGATTGACCGGTGTTGGGCGAACCGCGCGCTTCGGGCCCGGGATTTCATGGGATGAAAGCGATCGACGTCGATGAAACCATTCTCGGGCGGCGCCCAAAAATCGTCGCCGCCATGCGGAAACTTGTCAACGCCGACGGAATCATCGCGCAAGAAACCGGGCGGCGCCCCTATGAGAGCGACGGCCTGACCGCCTACCGCGCCTTGCCCATGGTGGTTGTCCTGCCGGAAACCGTCGCGGAAGTCCAAAATGTGCTCGCCTATTGTCACGAAAACAATGTGAAGGTCGTTGCGCGCGGCGCCGGAACCTCGCTCTCCGGCGGCGCGCTGCCGCTCGAAGATGGCGTTCTCATCTCGATGATGAAGTTCAACCGCGTCAAGGAGATCGACTTCGAGAACCGCTTCGCGATCGTCGAGCCGGGGGTCACCAATCTTGCGATTACAAGGGCGGTCGAGGCGCAAGGCTTTTATTACGCGCCCGATCCGTCCTCGCAAATCGCCTGCTCGATCGGCGGCAATGTGGCGGAGAATTCGGGCGGCGTGCATTGCCTGAAATATGGCCTCACCACCAATAATGTGCTTGGCGTCGAACTGGTTTTGATGACCGGCGAAATCGTCCGGCTGGGCGGCTGCCATCTTGACCAGGCCGGTTACGATCTCCTTGCGCTCGTCATTGGATCCGAGGGGATGCTTGGCATCGTGACCGAGGTCACCGTCCGCATCCTCCGCACCCCGGAATCGGCCCGCGCCTTGCTGATTGCTTTCGCATCGAGCGAAGCGGCGGGGGCCTGCGTCGCCGGCATTATCGCGGCCGGCATTATTCCGGGCGGCATGGAAATGATGGACAAGCCGGCCATCGAGGCGGCCGAAGATTTCGTCCATGTCGGCTATCCGCGCGAGGCCGAGGCGCTGCTGATCGTCGAACTCGACGGCCCTCCGGTCGAGGTCGATCATCTCGTCGATCGCGTCGAGAAGATCGCCTTGGCGCATGGCGCCGCGCAGTGCCGGATTTCAAACTCCGATGCCGAGCGCCTCGCGTTCTGGGCCGGCCGCAAGGCGGCGTTCCCGGCGGTCGGCCGCCTGTCGCCCGATTATTTTTGCATGGATGGGACGATCCCGCGCAAGGAATTGCCCAAGGTGCTCGCCGGAATGCGCCTACTCTCGGAACGGCACGGGCTTCGCGTCGCCAATGTCTTTCACGCGGGCGACGGCAATTTGCATCCGCTCATTCTCTATGATGCGAACAAGCCCGGCGAACTTTTGCGTGCCGAGGAATTTGGCGCGGATATCCTGCGGCTTTGCGTTTCGGTGGGCGGCGTGCTCACCGGCGAACATGGCGTCGGCATCGAGAAACGCGATCTCATGCCAGAAATGTTCAACGCAGTCGATCTCGCCCAGCAAATCGCGGTCAAATGCGCCTTCGACGCAAAGCAGCTTCTCAATCCGGGAAAGGTGTTTCCGGTGCTGCATCGCTGCGCGGAACTGGGCCAGATGCATGTGCATGGGGGCGCGCTGCCCTTCCCGGACATTCCCAGATTTTAGACATTGATGGTTCAGCCATCAGTTTTGTCCGGTTTTGAGCCCCGACCGGTCAAAACTGTTTCACGTGAAACATTTTGGTACGATTGCGTTCTAACCAAATCGACCCTTCACAGGCGGCGGCGAAGTCCGGCGCGGGCATTTGGAGCAAGCGAAATCCTGCGATAGTATTAAGCTTTGGCCTTGTGCTTTTTATAGATTTTCGTTCCAGCTAGACCGGAGCCCCGAAACTTGCGCGGTCTCCGCTATACACATTAAAGAAACGCACACAAGGCTAGGGAGGAACGTGTATGGACCGGATTTTGCTGGTGGGCGGAACGATGCTGGTGGTGGGGCTCGTGCTGGCGGGGGTGTTTGTTGTGCTCAGCGCTTATGGCAATTCCTTCGAGATGATCGAGGATACTGTTGTGCGCTGGCTTGGCGGGGCATGAGGAAGGTGGCACCGCTGACGGGCTTCATGGACCGTTGGCAGCGCGCGGGGTGAGCGGAGAGCTTGTCATGTCGCATTTTCATCTGCACCGGCCGCCGCCCAAAGTGCCTTGGTGGCAAAAATATTGGGACAGTTTTAGAGCAAATTTTCCCGGCCGCTCCAGCGAGCAGGCGCGCTCCTTCGCGCTAACCTTGATCCTCTTTGCGGCCTTCCTGTTTTTCACAAGGCTCTATTTTTCATGGCGGGGCATTCCGGTTTGACGGGCGTAGAGCGTCCGGAAGCAGCCGGTTTGGATGACGGATAATCGTGATACAGGGCGGCCTTACTGAATTCGATCACGAATTGATCCGTGCCTGCACGGGGAAAGGCAGGGCAAGAGCGAAGGCGCGGAGGCAACACACGGGACACCCGCCGAAATTGACACCGCACCAGCAGCAAGAGGCGATCAAGCGATGCGAAAGGAGCTACGAGACGCTTGTTGACATCGGGCGCAGCTACAGTGTCAGCGAGGCGACGATTTCGAGGCTGGGAGTTTGACGTGAGCGAGATATATCAAAACGCCGTCGACTCGTTACGAATTGGGATGCAGTTTTTCTTGAAGGAGAAAGACTACTCCAGCAGAAAGCATGCGATTCTTACTCTATTCCATTCAATAGAGTTGTTCCTTAAGGAATACCTATATAGAATTAACCCAATACTTATATACAAAAACATCGATGCAAAAATTTCCGAGGAATCCCTCACAGTTGGCATCAAAGATATTCTTGTGCGACTGGAAAATCTCAATCTGGGGCTTCCAAATGATCAGCAATTAGTAATAGAGAAAATCCAAAAGCGAAGAAATCGTATTGAGCATCATAGGTACGATCACAAAGGAGAAGACGATTCAATTATTGCTGGATCACTTCAGTTCATCCTATTTTTTGTTGATGACGTTCTTAAAAAGAAGCTTGAATCCGACATTGAAGACGATCTGTACCGTGAGATTCAGAATGTTATATTTGCTCATAAAGAGCTAGACCAGCTTGCAAGGTATCGCTTAGAGCGTTGGATGAAAGAAACGTGGAAGGATTGGGATGAGGAGACAGCAGAC
>CAYTRB010000090.1:0-14066 GCA_964440215.1 uncultured Methylocapsa sp. | reverse complement strand
TTCCGCTGGTGGATTTCGGAGCTTTGGCCATGCCGCCAATATGGGGCGAATCGGGGAAGGATCAAAGGGTGCTGTTGGAAACGTAAACTAAATCTTGGCAATGATTTTCTATGGGCGTCGCACCGGTTCAGAAGGCGCGAAACTATGGAACACCGTCGCCGCAGAAATTACGAAGTGAGCCAGCAAAACAGAATTAATACTGTCACGCCTGCCGTTAATTTTTCCACCTATCCCATGTGCCGAGGCATGGCGATGTGGGAATGGAAACGTATCAGCGTCATCATCCGTTCGGACATCGCAGAACGTCTTCTCATAAAGTAGCGCCCAAACTTCTGTCCATCCCCGGCGCCACTGGGCAGGCACGTCGTAAAGTGTCAGGTCACCAAGTCCATTCTTGAGCCAATCGAATGTTTTTTTTCTTTGCGCCTCCCGCTGGGCGAGCCTTGCGGCACGCTCAATTACAAAAAAAGCGCTCGGCGCAGTCAATTGGTACAGACCTGCGTCATGCGCTCGGATTAGTTCGTTAAAGGTATGATAGATTTTTGAGTCATCGAGGCAATCCTCTATAGAAAGCTGCAAGGAGGTCTTTATTTTTGGCCATACTTCATCCGCTAGAGATTGCGAAAATTCGTCGGTTGTCAGATTTGAGGGCTTCTCCACATTGCCGAGATGATTGAACAAAATTGCATGTGGAACGAAACCGAGGTTGGAAATCTTTTGTTGAATGCGCCGCTCTTCCGCCATCGGCGCTAGTGTCTCAGCAAAAGCTGCAAAAACACGTTCCAGCTCACGGAAGGGGGCATAGATACGTTCAATTTCAGCCCGGAAGATTGCGTAAGGCGCGCTAGCTGCTCGTATCACCTCGGAAATAGTGAGCTGTTGCCCTTCCAGCGCTGGATTGAGCAGAGCCGCCAAATGTTCGCTAACCAGTCTGGTCTCAGGCCTTGAGGCCTTCGACGCTTCCTGTTGATTTGCGGGTGGCGATGAATCATGAGCGTCGGCCATGCCGCCAATATGGGGCGAATTAAGCGTGGATCAAATGGCAGCTATGTGGATTTTCCGCTCAAACCGAGAGATACATCACTCCCGCTCAATCCGAATCACTTGCGGCTTTTCGGCCAGAAAACCATCCGCGACGGCGGCTTCCAGCGCCTGCCGGACGGTTTTTTCATGCGTCGCATGGGTAATCAGCACGACCGGCACCGCCCCGCCAGGTTCCACAACCGTGCCGGGCCGGCGGCGCTGCACGATGCTTTCCAAGGAAATGCCGCGCTCGGCCATGCGGGTGGCGATCGCCGCCGCGGCGCCCGGCCGGTCGAACAGCGAAAGCCTGATATAATAACCGCCTTCATGCAATTGCATCGGTGCGAGCCGCGCAGACGTCATCGACGCCACCGGACACCCGAAGGGCGCGGACCGGACGCCGCGCGCGATATCGGCGATATCGGCGACGATCGCCGAGGCCGTCGCCTCGCCGCCGGCACCTGGGCCGACGAGGGTCAGTTCATGCACCGCGTCGGCATCGATGGTGACCGCGTTGGTGACGCCCATGACTTGCGCGATCGCCGAGGATTTGGGCACCATGGTCGGATGAACGCGCTGTTCGATACCAGCCGGCGTGCGCTGCGCGACGCCGAGAAGTTTTACGCGATAGCCGAGTTCCGCCGCCGCATCGAGATCGGCGAGCGTAATTGCCTCGATGCCCTCGACGGCGATCGCGGCCGTATCGATCACCGTCCCAAAGGCCAGAGAAGTCAGGATCGCAAGCTTATGCGCCGTATCGAAACCGCCGATGTCGAAACTCGGATCGGCTTCCGCATAGCCGAGCTTTTGCGCCTCGGCGAGGCAGGCCGCGAAAGACAGAGCTTCCCGTTCCATCCGGGTCAGGATGTAATTGCAGGTGCCGTTGAGGATGCCATAGACCCGCTCGATGGAATTGCCGGCCAAACCCTCGCGCAGGGTTTTGACGATCGGAATGCCGCCCGCGACCGAAGCCTCGAAGGCAAGCGCGACGCCATTTTCCTCGGCAAGATGCGCCAAACGCATCCCATGTTTGGCCAAAAGCGCCTTGTTGGCGGTGACGAAGGCCTTGCCCGCGCCAAGTGCTGCTTCGGCGGCGGCCAGCGCGACCCCCTCCTCGCCTCCGATCAGTTCTACGAAAAGATCAATGTCCGAGGCCTTGGCCAGAGCCACGCTATCGTCAAACCAGGTGAAACGCGCGAGGTTGATCCCCCGCTCCTTGGCCCTGTGTGACGCTGAAACTCCCCTGATCACGATTTGCCGGCCGGTCCGGCGCGCCAGCGTCTCGGCCTGCCGGTCGAGCAGTTTGATGACCGCGGCTCCCACGGTGCCGAGACCGGCAATACCGATGCGCAGGGGAGACGGCATGGATGCAAAGCCCGTGAGCCGGAGAAGCCGATGGAAGAGGATCAAGAACGGCGAGCGGGTTCTCTGCCCGATTTTCGTGGAGCGATCAAGGCACTGGGCGACGGGCAGAGCATGTGGGGACCGCGGTGGCAGCAATCTTGCCTCGGCGCCGTAATTGCTTAAATTGCTAGCAGACTGATCAATTCGGCAGAAAACCGCGCGGAACCGGACATGATGACTTTTGTTGACGCCGTTGAAGTAGCAAGCCGTAAGCCTGGGTATATCAAATTGCATGGGCCGGAGGCTTTTGCCGGTATGCGCCGGGCGGGAAGACTGGCCGCCGAAGCGCTCGACCTTTTGACCGGACATGTGCAACCTGGAAATACCACCGAGGCTCTCGATACGCTCGTTTTCGATTTCGCGATGGCGCATGGCGCCTACCCCGCGCCGCTCGACTATCGCGGTTATCGCAAATCGATCTGCACCTCTCTCAACCATGTCGTTTGCCATGGAATGCCCGACCGCAAACCGCTCAAGGATGGCGATATCGTCAATATCGATGTCACCTTGATCCTCGATGGCTGGCATGGCGATTCGAGCCGAATGTATCTTGTTGGCGATGTCCCGCGGCGGGCGCAACGCCTCGTGGAAGTTACCTATGAGGCGCTGATGCGCGGCATGGCGGCGGTGCGGCCGGGCGCGACGACGGGCGATATCGGCGCCGCCATCCAAGACTATGCCGAGGCCGAACGCTGTTCCGTCGTGCGCGACTTTTGCGGCCATGGCCTTGGCCGCCTCTTTCACGACGAACCCAACATTCTCCATTATGGCCGCCGCGGCGAAGGCGTGCTGCTCAAGCCCGGCATGTTCTTCACGATCGAGCCGATGATCAATCTCGGCCGCCCGCATGTGAAGATCCTATCCGACGGCTGGACGGCGGTGACTCGCGACCGGTCCTTGTCGGCGCAATTCGAACATTCGATCGGGGTGACCGAAACCGGCTATGAAGCGTTCACTCTGTCGCCGCAAGGTCTGCATCATCCGCCCTATGCGGCCGCCGCGCCGGGCCCCGCATGACGAAACCGGAGGCGGCGCCGTCCGCCGACTCGGGCGGCCCGCATTACCTCGGCCACCGGGAGCGGTTGCGCGACCGCTTCCGCAAGGGCGGCGCCGATGCGCTCGGCGAGTATGAACTGCTCGAACTCATTCTTTTCCGCGCCATGCCCCGGCGCGACGTGAAGCCGCTCGCCAAATCCTTGATCGCGCGATTCGGCTCCTTCGCTGAAGCCGTGTCGGCACGGCCCGAGCGTCTGCGTGAGATCGATGGGCTTGGCGAAGCCGCGATCGTCGAATTGAAGATTGTCGAGGCGGCGGCCAAGCGTCTCGTGAAAGCCCCGATCGAGAAGCGGCTGCCCCTGTCGAGTTTCTCAGCGGTCGTCGATTATTGCCGGATGGCCATGGCCTTTCTCGACCATGAGGAGTTTCGCGTGCTGTTTCTCGACAAAAAAAATTGTCTAATCGCCGACGAAGTGCAAGGCGTCGGCACCGTCGATCATGCGCCAGTGTATCCCCGCGAAATCATGCGCCGCGCGCTCGAACTCAGCGCTTCGGCGATCATCCTCGTGCACAATCATCCCTCGGGCGATCCGCAGCCTTCGACCGATGACATTCACCTCACCCATCAGATCATCGCGGTGGGCAAGCCCCTAAAAGTCGTGGTCCATGATCATCTGATCATCGGCAAGCAAGGCCATGTGAGCTTGAAGGGACTGCGGATGATTTAGGCCATGCTTGCGCAGGCCAAGATCATCGAAAGCACAAACCGCTTCGAGCGAGCTTCAATGCAAGCGGAATTCCGCGCCAAGCGCCTTGATCTCGGCCGGCTTGATGAGCTTTGAATGGCCGACCACAACGCGATGCAGAGGCCCTTCAAGCTTTTCCCGCCAGAACGTCAAGAACTTGATGAGAATCGGAAAATCTGGAGCGATATCATAGTCTTGCCAGATATAGGCCTGCAGCAAGCGTGGGTGATCTGGCAAATGATAAAGAATCTCCGCCGTGGCGAGCCCATATCCGGCTAGCTGCTTTATAAAATCAGGAGATGCCGTGTTCGTTTCGATCCTTGAATTTGTGGCCATAGCTTTAACCTCCGCGGTAACGCCCGCAGGCGGACTTCCTCGTACCGTTCAAGCGCCAGGAAGACGATTCCCAACTCCATTCAACACGTGTCATATTAATACAGAGTTGCGCATTCGGCTTACGCAAGCCATATGCCGGACGAAAAATTTTGCCCGTGTTGCGTCTTAGTCGCACAAGCAATGCACGCGGGGCAGCCGGCGTCCCCGCGATGGCTTATGTCCCTGGATAAATGCCGATCGCGATTCATGACTTCCCTTGGGCAGAGCCGGCCAGCGGTCCCGGAACCGCTCGGACCTGCCATAAAGACTATGCACTTTTGGGCGCGCTTGCACCGTGAAAAGAGCTTGTTAATCTGAGATGCGGTTCACGTCTCTTAGACACTGCCCGCTTCATCACGATCGCTTCATATTCAAGCGCTCATGGTCTTTATTTGTCTGTTTTGCCGCATGCTACAATGCGCACAAGGGTCCGCGCATGACTGAAATTTCCATCGCTGGCGATATCTTTAACATTCTCTTGGAGGGTGAGGAGAACAAAGCGGTCTTGATGCTGTCCCATCCGCTTGGCACCAATCTCCACTTCTGGGATCCGCAACTTCCGGTCTTGCTCAAGCATTTCAGGGTCCTGCGCTACGATTCACGCGGGCATGGCTTCAGCGCCGCCAATCAGGGACCCTATTCCATCGACGGCCTTGGCCGCGACGCGCTCGCGATCCTGGATGCGCTCGCCATCGAAAAAGTTCTTTGGCTGGGCCTTTCGATGGGCAGCATCGTCGGACAATGGCTTCTCATCCATGCACGCGAGCGAATCGGACGCGCGGTGCTTGCCAATACGGCAGCGCAGATACCGGGTCCCGATATATGGAACAGCCGTATTCAATCGGCCCGGGAAACCGGCATGGATGGCGTGGCGAGCGCCGCCGCCGAACGCTGGTTCACCAAGACTTTCCGCGATACTCATCCAGAAAAAGTGGAAACTGTGTTGGAACTGGTCCGAAGGACGCCGTTGCATGGCTTTGTGGCCAGCTGTGCCGCCTTACGCGACATGGATCAGCGCGAAGCCATTCGAAGCATCGCAAACAAGGTCCTGGTGATCGCCGGGCGGCATGATCCTTCGACGCCGTCAGAGATGGGCGCGCTGGTGGCGAATTCGATCGCTGGCGCCAAATTCGTCACGCTCAACGCGTCGCATATTTCGAATATCGAGGACGAAGCGAATTTCACCAAGGCCGCCGTCGATTTCCTGACCGCTCCTGAAACCGCCGCGTTCGCGTCTCGGCCCCGCCTAAAGCCTCTGGCGAAAAAGACGGTGGCGAAAAAAGTGCCCGCGAAAAAACTTGCCGCCAAGACATCGTCACGCAAAAAAGCGTCCGCGAAGAACGCACCGGTGAAAAAAACATCCGGTAAGAAATCCAAAACGAAAGGGCCTACAAAAAAAGCCGGTGCTAAAAAGACGATTGTAAGGACAGGTTCCAAGAATAGACCCGGCAAGAAAACGGGCGCATCAAAAAAGAGAGCCGGCAGAAAGAAAAGCTGAATAAACCCTATCTCGCTCCGGCTGCTAGCTGCGCCTCAAAGGGTTCCATATTTGCGATGGGCATAGGTGAGACTGCTGCCTTGATTGCCATAGTCCACTGCCTCGACAACGCCAATCATGACCAGATGCGTCATGACCTCCTTAACTTCAACGAGACGGCAGTCGAATATGGCGGCCGCATTGGTCAACGCTGGAGCGCCGGTGACGAGCTTGATCCATTCGGCCCCGGTAAATCTTTCGTCGAGATGGTGACCGGTCCGGCCAGCAAAAATATTCGCGAGAGCCTCATGCGCGGGAGTAAGAGTGTTGATGCAAAACACGCCGTTCTCGATCACCCTTGCCGCCGAGGGCGAAGATTTATTGATGCAAAACAACATCATGGGCGGCTCGACACTGATCGAAGCGACGGAGGTCGCGGTAATCCCTCCAAGACCTGCCGGTCCGCCGGTGGTGACGATGTGAACCGCGGCTGCGACACGGCTCATCGCCTCGCGGAACCGCGCTCCATCGAGGCCTTGGCCTGGTACGGCGCATGTGTTCATGCTTCCGTTCTCGCGTTCGGCCATGCGTTCACCAAGCTCCATCTTATACGACACCATCCTCGCGCCGACCCTTTTCCCTGATAGCAAAGATAATACTTTAGACCAAAATGTGCCAGCCGCGCCCAAAGCCCATGCCTTAAATCGTCTTCTGCAGAAAAGTTGCAGACTGCTTGGAAAAGTTCCTGCGGCAAAACAAAAGTGGTGTGATCATGAGCGATTATATGCAGTTGCCATCGCATCTGCCCACGCCCATCGATGATGGCGCCTGTGACCATCTTCCGGGACTGATGCTGCCTCCGTTCGCGCTGCCCTCGACCGCGGGGCGCTTCGTCAATCTCGGCACCCTCGATGCCAAGCGGACGATTCTCTATTGCTACCCCATGACAGGGGTGCCAGGGGTGCCTTTGCCGGAGGGCTGGGATTTGATACCGGGTGCGCGTGGCTGCACGCCCCAGGCCTGCGTCTTTCGTGACCACTTTCGTGAACTTGCGAGCTTTGCGGTTCAAATTTTTGGCTTGAGCACTCAGACAACCGATTATCAACGCGAATTGGCCGAGCGTTTGCACCTGCCTTTCGAAATCCTAAGCGATGCGAATTTCGCTTTTATCAATGCTTTGCAACTTCCCACATTCGAGGCTGGCGGGATGCGGCTCATCAAGCGGCTGACCATGATTATCAATAAAGGCCGGATCGAAGCCATGCTCTATCCGGTTTTCCCCCCAAGCGAGAGCGCCGGTCAGGTCATCGCGTGGCTGAAACAGCATCCGCTCCGATGAACGCGACGCATCATCGCTCTGGCCTATCCCAAATTAGCGAGGCCCGGAAAGCTCTGCAACAGCCAGGCCGAAAAATCCTGGATCGATCCGGTCAGAAACGCTATACCCGTTGCCACAAGCAGAACGCCAATGACGCGCTCGATTGCGACGAAATAGGGCCGGAACCGCTTGATGACCCGGATAAAGGGCTCTATGGCCAGCGCCACCAGCAAAAACGGCAGGCCGAGACCGCTCGAATAGGCGGCGAGCAGCGCTACACCTTTACCAATCGTCTCTTGCGATGCGGCAACCGCGAGAATCGCCGCGAGAATTGGACCGATGCAAGGCGTCCAGCCGAAACCGAAGGCCAGCCCCATGATATAGGCGCCCCAAATTCCGACCGGCTTTTGCACGTCGACCCGTGCCTCGCGGTAAAGAAAAGCAAACCGGAAGACGCCCAGAAAATGCAAGCCCATCACAATGATCGCGATCCCCGCGAGAAGCGCAAGCCGGGAGAAATATTCGTGCAGCACCTGACCGAAAACCGAGGCTGTTGCACCAAGACCAACGAAAACGGTCGAAAAACCGAAGATGAAAAGCACCGCAGCGAGGACAATGTCGCGCCGCGCGCGGGCTTCGCGGCGGGTGGCGACCTCCTCGATGGTCGTTCCCGCAATAAAGGTAAGATAGGGCGGAACCAGCGGCAGCACGCAAGGGCTCAAGAAGGATAAAAAGCCCGCAAGTGCGGCGACGGGAAGCGTGACATCATGTGGCATCAGCCCTTCTAGCCTGTTCTTTGATATGGAAAAAGCGGTAAGGCCTTGCGAAGGGACAAGGATTTCGGCACTCTCATAAAATTAACGTGAAATCCGTATTTTGCGAAGCTTATAGTAAATTGCAGATTTGGGGCGGGAGAGTTTGATGGCGGCGATGGGATACCCAGTTTACAAATGGATGACCACCACCCGGCTTTTGCGCCAAAATAATGCTCTAATTTGCGTCCGGACATATGTGCAGGCAGACGCACAAAGGCCAGGCGCGTTCATTCGATGACGGTTTTCATAGTCTCCTTCTGCAATATTCTGTTCAATTTCGCGATTGGGCTTCTCGTCGCGAAATTTCTCGGCCCCGAGGAATATGGCCGGTTTGCCCTCGCTTACGCGACAGCAATCTTCGTGCAAACCGGTTTTTTCGATTGGATCCGGCTTGGCGCGACGCGGTTTTATTCCGAACGGATTCGTTTTGAAGAGCCAGCGCTCCGGGCAACGCTTGATTTTGGCTTCGCCATCATCGCCGCCGGACTTGCCGTGGGCATCTGCCTGCTTCTGTTCACTGGCATAAAATTTACTTTGTCCTATGGCTTGATTGCCCTGGCGCTGAGTGTTGCCCTCACCAACGGGCTTTTCGATTATCATACGGCGCTGGTTCGCGCTTGCTTCGATGACCGGCTTTTTGCAAGGCTGGCTCTCGTCAAGAATGTCGTGGCTTTCGCACTCATGGGTGGCGGAGCCTTTCTGTTTGGTTCGGCCAAGATGACGCTAATTGGCACCGTCATCAGCCTTGGCGGATCGGTCGTCACCGCGCGCGCGGCGCTCCGGGATCCAGCCTCGAAACCCTACCTCGCGCGGCTCTCGATCGCGCGCGCACTGATGGCCTACAGCCTGCCGATCGTTGGCGCCAATCTGCTTTACCTTGCGATCCCGCTTGCCAACCGCTCGATCCTCGCAATTCTCGATGGATTTTCCGAAACCGGACAATTTTCCTTGGCCTATGATTTCGGCACCAAGGCTATCCAAGCGATCGGCTCCGCCCTCGATATCGTCCTGTTCCAGATTGCAGTCGCCACGCATGAATTGCAAGGTCCGGCGCTGGCAAGGCAGCAGATCGCACGCAATATGACAATCGTCATCGCCATGGTCCTGCCGGCATGCACGGGGCTTTGGCTGACCTTGCCATCGATTGAGCAACTGGTCGTGCCGGAAGCGTTTCGAGGCCCTTTCGACGTGCTGTTGCCTTTGATGATGACCGGCCTCTTCTGCATGGCCATGATTCAATATGCCATCAATCCAATTTTCCAGATCGAGAAAAAAACCCTGCCCTTGATCGCCGCGGCGCTGGCGGCCTGCGCCGCCGATCCATTGTTCCTGATGTTTTTGCATCGGGACGACGGCGCCTCGAGCCTCGCCATCTCTCAGACCGGCGCGATGCTGGTCGCTCTCATCGTGCTGATCGGTTTTGCCATCCCCGCATGGCGGCAATGGCCGCGCCCGCGCGATCTCGCTGTCGCGGTTTTTGCCAATGCCTTGATGGGCGCGATCGTTCTGCCCATGCGCAGTTATGAGCCTGGACTTGCAACACTTTTCGAACAGATCGCAACAGGAGTCATTATTTACGCTGTTGTCGTTTTGGGGCTGGATGTCGCTGGATTGCGCGGCATGATGCTCGCGCGTTTGCGCCTCACCTTTGCGCGGATGAAAACGCTTTAGGCCTGATCTTAAGAGTCGCCGCGCCGTTGCATAAGCAATGTCACCCAGCCATCGACGGCAAGGCGCCGCGCCAAGGCCATGCCTTGCCTTTGATAGGCGCCAACGACGCCCGGCACATCCGGCGCGATGAGCCCCGAGAGAATAATCTCCGCGCGCGGCGCCGTTAATCTTGCAATTTGCGGTGCGAGATGGCGCAGCGGACGCGCAAGAATATTGGCAAGCACTAAATCATAGGGTCCGCCTTGCCGCAAAACGGGATGCGCGGCGCCTTGCGCGAGGACGGGACGCACAAAGCTTGCAACGTGGTTGCGCTTGGCATTGGCAAGGGCCGTCTTCACGCAAACAGGATCAAGATCGCCAGCACGAATGGTACGCTTGAAGAGTTTGGCCGCCGCGATCGCAAGGACGCCCGACCCGGTGCCAAGATCGAGGATGGCTGCCGGTCGCCGCCGCCGCGCAACAGCGTCCAGCATGAAGAGACAGCCGCGTGTCGAACCATGATGGCCGGTGCCAAAAGCGAGCGCCGCCTCGATCTCGATGGCAAAGTCATTGGCGGCCGCCGCGCCGCGGTCATGCGCGCCATGCAAGAGGAACCGCCCCGCCCGCACCGGACCAAGCCCAGCAAGGGAGCTCGCAACCCAGTCGCGCGCGCACACTTCCCCGAAAGTCGCGGAGCTGGCCGTGGCGTCGCCCGCGACGGCGGCAACGAGGGCGCGCACATTCGCTTCGTCGGGGGGCGTGCCGAAATAGACCTCGACGGCCCAGGGACCCTTGTTCCAGCCGCTTGTGTCCGGCGCTTCTTCGAAAGCGGCGGCGGCGGTCGTCGCTGGGTCAAAAGTTTCGACAATGATATCGGCGACGGCACGCGCCGTCCCCTCGTCGCAGGAGAGGCGCATGACATGCGTCGCGCCATTCGGGGGCAGGCCTTCGAGCATGAGGGCAGCTAGCATGGAGGACCGCGAACGGCAACCCGCCATTACCTCGGCAGCGTTGCCTCAAGTTCGAGCCCCCGCGCCTTGGCCGAATAATGCGAGGCATTGCCCCTGCCCGCGCACGCCTCGCGTGCAAACAGGATAAGATGATGAGCGCATAGGCCAACGCTCAGGATCGGCTCGATTTGTCCATGCCGCAGGCGGCGCAGCGTGAATGTCCAGAAGCTGCGCCGGTAGTCACTGCGCACCCCGGCAAACCAGAAAAGCCGCGTGAGAATCACGAGACCCTTGACGATGTTGCGCGGCGACAGACGCTGCCGGCTCAGCGGCCTTCTCAGGCGATAGGGCCTTGTTGCATGCATCTGATATTCATAGCGGGCAAAGAGTGCCTCGGGGAGGTAGGCTTTTTCCATGCAGTTCTGCCACATGGCGAGCACGTCATCGTAAGGCAGCTTGAATGATACATTTGATTCGCGCTCGCACGCCTCCTCGTCGAGCAGCCGGTTTTCTTGCTGCAAGCGGTCCCAAAGCGGGGTGCGCGGCAGCGCCTGCAACAGATTGATGGTTGCCATCGGGATTTTGGATTGCTCCAGAAATTCGAGAATCCGAGTGCCCGATTCTCGTGTATCGGTGTCGAGGCCGAGAATGATTCCGGAAACGACCTCCATTCCATGCCGGTTGATGGCGGAAACGGCATCGAGGATCGGCACCACCATATTGTGCCGTTTGTCGATCGCTTTCAGCGCCTCGGGTTCCGGCGTCTCGATCCCGCAGAAAATCGTGTCGAAGGCCGCCTCGCGCATGAGGGCAAGGATCTCCGGCAGGCGGGCGATGTTCAGCGTCGCTTCGCAAGAGAGGCTGACGGCATAGCCATTGCGCTTTTGCCATTGAATGAGATGCGGCAAGAGATCGCGCAAAGCCCGCCGGTTGGCGATGAGATTGTCATCGACGAAATAGATCGAGCCGTTGACCCCGCAGGCCAGGAGCTTGTCGAGTTCGCCGATGACCTGGGCTGGCGTCTTAAGGCGCGGAACCCGGCCATAGAGGCCCGGTATATCGCAGAATTCGCAGGTATAGGGGCAACCGCTCGAAAACTGGATGCTGCCGAGAAAATAACGCCCGATCTCGGCTAGTTCATATGCGGGCTCGGGGAAATCGCAGAGGTCGCGGCGGGACTTTGTTTCCAGCACGATTTGTTCGCGCGGCCGGGAGACGCCGGCGGCAAGCATGCCGATCAGCGTGTCCGTCGCATCACCGAGTTCGCCGACATGCAAATAGTCAAACGTGGGATAAAGTTCGGGACATGCCGAGACCGAAGGGCCGCCGAGCACCGCCACCTTGCCGGCGGCATGGGCTCTTTCACAAATGTCCTGCATCCGGCGGCGCTGGATGTGCATTCCGCTGACGAAGACCGCATCGGCCCAGGCGAAATCGGCGGCACGCGCGGGGCTCATGTTTTCGTCGACGAATCGGACATTCCAAGTCTTTGGCAGCACCGCCGCGATGACGAGCAGACCTTGCGGCGGCATGAAGGCGCGAACCCCATCGGTCAGCGGATAGGCATGTTCAAAGGTGCCAAACGAAGGGACATAGCGGGGAAACACGCAGAGGATATTTCGCACGGTCCCATGCGTCTCGCCGCGGCCGTGCCCTTGATTCTCTACAGCCTGTGACATGCCTCGCATCCATGGCCGGCCGTTGCACGGCGGTTTTGCTCGCGGACTCAATCCGCGCCGCTGACAATTTCCGCGCAGGGTACCGGCTTCCCGGAAGAAGTAAAGCGGGGCTCGCAAGCGATGAGTTTTGCTTGTGTTGCGCGCCCATGCACATGCCCCGGTCCGGTGCGGTGCCATAAAAAAAACCCGGCCTCGAAGGCCGGGTTTGAGTTTGCTGGAAAGGACTTCTTTTGCGTCAATCTTAGTATTTGGCGACGACCGGCGCCGGATTGAACAAGTCGAACTTGTAACTCGCCCTAGCCTGGACGCGGTTTTCAGTCAGATGATGACTCTCGTTGGCTGCGATGAGAGGTGTGCCTACGAGACCCGCCGTCGTGGCGCCCAGCGAGAAGAGATCATTATCCGTGAAATGGCCGAAATCAGAATAGCGGTATTCCACGCCAAATATCCAGTTGTTGGTGAAGGCCCACTCGATGCCACCACCGGCCGTCCAGCCGACGCGTGTGCTGGTACGATCGTCAGTAAGAATTGATGCGAATTGGTAATTGCTGGTGAAATCGGAAAAGGCGATGCCGCCAGTGCCGTAAAACAACCAATTGTTCCAGGCCCAGCCGACGCGGCCGCGGAACGATCCCTCTATGGTGGACCGGACTTTATCCGTCAGGGCGAGAGGTATCACGACCCCGCCTGGCAGGATCCCAAGTCCATTGACTTCGTGCCCGTTAAGGTTCGTCGAGTCGACGTCCGACTCAACACCCAACACAAATTGGTTGAACTGCCAATTGTAGCCGAGGTGCGCGCCGCCAATCGCACCCGTCAAGTTGGTGCTGCTCGTTGAACCAAGCAAGGTGGTAGGGGTAGTGGCCACAAAAGCATTGAGATTTGAGTTGTCGTTCCCCCAATCGTAACCCACCTGACCGCCGATATAGAGGCCGGACCAGCTGAACACCGGCGGCGGCGGCAAAGGCGGCGGCGGCGGCGGACGAAGGTCGGCCGCGAGGGCCGTTCCGGCGAGCGCCAAAGCGCCAGCAGAAGCTAAAAGTATACGACGTATCATCATGATTCTCCTTCAAAGGAATTTAACGATGAGTAATCGTTATGCATCTGCCTCTAAACTGCAACGAGAGTTAGCAGATGACTGACGTTATTTTTGGCACCGTGGCTGAAATGCAACGAAAAATGGGCAAAATGCGATCTCGCTTCTGGCAAGGCACCGGGCATAACAAAGAACCCGGCCGCGAGGGCCGGGTTCTCTTCCCAGAAAGGAAAGGTTTCGAGCGCAGGTTTAATATTTGGCGACGACCGGCGCAATGACCGGCGGCCATGAGAAGAAGTGATAGTTCACGCCGATTCGGACGATATTGCCATTGAAGCTTGCCTTGGTGATGGGAGCAGCGATGGTAAAGATCGCCCCTGCTGCGTTGGTATTAAACAAGGCACCATCGCTGTAATGGACGCTGCCAAGATTGTAATAGAGATATTCGGTTTTGAAGCTCCAATTCGGCATGAATAGCCATTCGAAGCCACCGCCGGCCGTCCAGCCGGTGCTCGTATTGGTATATCTGCCAAACGCGCCGTAAGGACTGTTTAACCCCCCAGCTGTAGGGCCTGTAATGAACTGCGTGATCGTGTT
>CAYTRB010000089.1:0-14204 GCA_964440215.1 uncultured Methylocapsa sp. | reverse complement strand
GCACGCACCGGACACAGGGACGGGAGCGCGTGTCACAAGCGCTGGAACGCGTACGGCAAGCCGCACAAAGGAAGAAGGAGAAGTTCACCGCGCTCCTCCACCACATCAGCATCGACAGCCTGCGGATGGCGTTCTTCGCCCTCAAACGCGACGCCGCCTCTGGGGTTGATGGATTGACGTGGCCGACCTACGAAGCAGACCTTGACCGAAACCTCACTGATCTGCATGAGCGGGTTCATCGGGGAGCCTACCGGGCACTACCGTCGCGGCGGGTATACATTCATAAGCTGGACGGACGGCAGCGCCCTCTCGAGTTCGCAGCCCTAGTGGACAAAATCGTCCAGAGAGCAACCGCTGCTATGCTGAATGCCATCTATGAGGAAGTCTATCGAAATGCTTCTGCGCTCGGCCGACGCCAGGTGTGGAATGAGGTCGTCATAGATGTGCGAGTTGTCCGGAAATCCATGCAGCAGCACGAAGGCTGCCCCGCTGCCCAGAAAGTCGCGGACGTACAGGCTGCCGCGATCGCGCTGAACTCGATGTTCGGTGAAGACCGGGAAGTCCGTCCTCCGGGAATCCGTCATGATCTTGCTCCTTTTGCTCGTGGGAGCCATACTGTGGGCATGTCGTGCTCCTCGTCTGGTGGCGCTGTCTCTGCCAAGCGGAATCTCAATATTCGAACCACTGTTTGGGCGCGGCTTCTGCGACATAGCGCTGTCTCCAGCAAAGTCTGCCTTTGATCTGAATCCGGACTTAGGTTTCGCGCTTACCCTCGCGTGCAGTGCGCACAGTCGAGGCACCATTGGCCGGCAATGGCATTCGGACATCCAGGATTTTTCTGGGGCAAGCGTTGGGGGCAGATCATTCTCTATCGCGTGGGCCCACTGTGGGCGCCCGCGGCTTGAAGTATTGCCTTTCCGTTGGTGCCCTCTATTCCCAGCTACGCGCACACTGCCACCGCCGGCCGAGTGAGCAAGCGCGTCAAATCTCGTTTGATGCTCGGCTTTTGATCAAACCGAAAGGCTTCCTGCCCGATCCGCCGATGTGCCATGATCCCCTCCAAAGCAGCATCGGCCAACGGAATCATAGCCAGAAAGCCATTTCAAGAACCTAAAGCGACTTGCGCATGGTCTCGACTCTAACGGGGAAGTGGTGTTAGCATCAGCGAAAACAGGGCGACAGTGGCCAATGTTGATCGGCTCAGAGATTTGGTTTTGAATTGGATTAGTGCCTCTTGAAAGGCGCAATCTAAAATCGGCCGTGTAGCTGAAGTTTTAGGAGGAGCCCTAGATGACGAGCCTCCGCATCAATGGCCAGGAGCACGACCTCGATGTTCCGGATGACATGCCACTGTTGTGGGTTTTGCGCGACGTCTTAGGACTGACGGGGACGAAATTTGGCTGCGGCGTTGCTTTGTGCGGGGCCTGCACAGTGCACGTCGACGGTCGTCCGATACGGTCCTGCATCACGCCCGTGACCAGCCTCGCTGACAAGGTCATCACGACGATCGAAGCAATCGGTGAGACCCCGAGCGGCAAAAAAATTCAACAGGCTTGGCTGAGCCTGGAGGTTGTCCAATGCGGTTACTGCCAGCCCGGCCAGATCATGTCTGCCGCAGCACTCATTGAGCACAATCCGAACCCAAGCGATGCCGAGATCGATGCGGCTTTGTCCGGCAACATCTGTCGTTGCGGCACCTATCCGCGCATTCGCGCCGCGATAAAGTACGCATCACAGTCATCCTGAAACGCCCCACACAGGAGTCGGCATGGGCTTCGAGAAACTACTGAAACCCGGGAAAGATAAGGTGGAAACTGTACCTCCTGGCATTTCGCGCAGGACCTTTCTCGTAACGGGCGCGGCCGCCGGTGGTGGATTGCTGCTCGGGTTCTATGTGCCTGCCCGGATCGAGGCAAAAGCCCAGCCCTCGAGCGAAGAAACATTCAGACCAAATGCCTTCGTGTGCGTTCGCCCCAATGACAGCATCACACTCATCATGCCGCAGGTGGAGATGGGACAAGGCACGTACACATCGATGCCCATGCTCATCGCCGAGGAGCTGGAGGTCGACTTGGCAACGGTGAGCCTTGAAGCGGCACCACCCGACGACAAGCTCTACGCCAATCCGTTGCTCGGATTCCAAGTGACCGGCGGCTCGACATCGGTCATGGGGATGTGGGATCCGCTGCGACGCGCCGGCGCTGCCGCGCGCGTGATGCTGATAGCCGCGGCGGCGGCTCAGTGGAATGTCGACCCGGCCTCCTGCCGCGCCGAGAAGGGCGAGGTGGTTCATCCGCCGACCGGCCAAAGACTCAATTATGGATCTCTGGTGGACGCGGCGGCGAAGCTGCCGGTGCCGGACAAAGTCACACTCAAGGATGCCAAGGACTTCACCCTTATCGGAACCCCGGCCAAGCGCCTCGACACGCCTGACAAGGTGAACGGCAAGGCCGTGTTCGGCATCGATACAGTGGTCCCCGGCATGAAGTTCGCCACCGTGACGGCTTGTCCGATCTTTGGTGGAAAGCTGGCGAGCGTCGACGACAGCAAAACTAAGGCCATCAAGGGTGTGGGCCAAGTAGTGCGCCTCGATAATGCCGTAGCAGTGGTCGGAGATCATATGTGGGCGGCGATGCAAGGCCTTGCCGCGCTCGACATCGAGTGGGATGACGGTCCGAACGCGAAAGTCTCGACTGCCAGCATCGTGCAGCAAATGGAAATCGCCTCGCAGAATGAGGGCGTGGTCGCCCGCAAAGATGGCGACGTCGCGAAGGTGATGCCGGCCGCCGTCAAAAAAATCGAGGCGATCTACGAGATGCCGTTCCTTGCGCACGCCGCCATGGAGCCAATGAACTGCACAGTTCACGTGACCAGGGACAGCTGCCAGATCTGGGTGGGAACTCAGGTTGTCAGCCGGGCTCAAGCCACGGCGGCACAGGTGACCGGGCACCCCCCCGACAAGGTCCAAGTGCACAATCATCTGATCGGAGGCGGCTTCGGTCGGCGGCTGGACGTTGACGGCATCACTCAGGCCGTAGCGATCGCTAAGCAGGTCGACGGACCGGTGAAGATCGTGTGGAGCCGAGAAGAAGACATCCAACACGACGTCTATCGGCCCTATTACTACGATCGGTTCACGGCTGGCCTCGACGAACAAGATCGGCTGGTCGCGTGGCGTCACCGCGTTACCGCCTCCTCGATCCTAGCGCGCTGGGCCCCTCCGGCCTTCGTCAACGGCCTCGACGAAGATGCCGTCAATGGAGCGGCGAAAGAGTTGCCTTATTCGATTCCAAACATCCTGGTGGACTACGTTCGAGACGAGCCCCCGGGCCTTACGACCGGCTGGTGGCGCGGCGTCGGCCCCACGCATAATATCTTCGTGGTCGAGAGCTTTATCGACGAGCTGGCCGCCGCGACGAAGAAAGACCCCGTCGAATTCCGCCGTGCTTTGCTCGGCAAATCGCCGCGTGTGCTCGGCGTGCTCAATCTCGCCGTCCAGAAGGCGGGATGGGGCAATCCCCTCCCGGCCGGCGTAGGTCGCGGAGTCTCTGTTCAATTTGCTATGGGCAGCTATCTTTCCCAAGTCGCCGAACTCGAGGTGTCGAAGGATGGCGAGGTCAGGGTCCGGCGCGTGGTTTGCGCAGTCGATTGCGGCCAGATCATCAACCCCGACACCATCGTTGCGCAAATGGAGGGTGGTATTATTTTCGGCATCAGCGCTGCGCTATGGGGTGAGATCACCCTCAAGGATGGCGGCGTCGAACAGCGCAACTTCAATGATTATCGCGTTTTACGCATCAACGAAGCGCCGCTGATCGAGGTGCATCTGGTCAAGAATGCCGAAGCCCCGGGCGGCATCGGCGAGCCGGGTACAATTGGCATTGCCCCGGCGATGGCCAATGCCATCTTCGCGGTGACCGGCAAGCGCATCCGCAAGTTGCCCATCAAGGATCAATTGCGTTCGACATAGGCCGCTTTGGCGGCACCACCGACCCGTGGAGCCAGGTCCCTGAATGAGCCGTTCCAATAAACTCGTGATCCTGGGAATTGTCTTGGTGGCAGTCGCGGCTGCCGGATGGCTGTCGCTTCGCTCGGGCGATCCCACGGCCTTTGCGAAAGGCAAGCGAGTCGAGCTCGCGGATTTTCATGGCCCTGACCCGACCGGCGTCCCCGCGAGGCTCGCCGCAGCGGACTTGGTGGCGCGTGGCGAGTATCTCGCGCGGGCCGCTGATTGCGCGGCTTGCCACGTCGCACCAGGGGGCAAGCCTTTTGCGGGCGGCTTGGCCTTCAGGCTACCCATGATCGGCACGCTTTATTCGACCAACATTACTCCTGACCCAGAAACGGGCATAGGCAAATGGAGCGATGATGAATTTGTGAGGGCGTTGCAAGAAGGGGTCGGCAGAGGCGGTAAACATCTTTATCCCGCGTTTCCCTATGCCTCCTACGCGCTCATGACCCGCAGCGACGCCCTTGCGATCAAGGCTTATCTCTTCAGTCTTAAGCCAATCAAATATACTCCCCCGTCCAACAACATCTCGTTCCCGTTCGATCAACGTTATCTGATGATGTTCTGGAATGCGCTGTTCAAGCCGGCGCATCGGTTCCAGCCCAATACGGATCAGCCGGCTGAATGGAATCGTGGCGCCTATCTCGTCGAGGCGCTTGGCCATTGCGGCGATTGTCATACTCCTCGCAATATTCTGTTTGGACTCAACAACCATCGAAAATTCGCGGGCGCGATTACTCAAGGATGGAAGGCATACAACATCACCCCCGACCTCCCCTGGGGCATCGGCAGTTGGTCCGACGAGCAGCTACAGGGATATTTGTCTAGAGGCCACGCCGATGGCCGGGGTTCAGCTGGTGGACCGATGGCAGAGGTTGTCGACTACAGTCTGAATTTTCTAAGCGACGCCGACATCCATGCGATGATCACCTACCTGAAAAGCGTACCATCCAATAGCGACGCTAGAGATGACGCGGCAGCACCCACTCCCTCCTCGCAGCAGGAGGTCAATTCGAATCCTCCTGAGCCCATTCCGAATAGAGGCTTGCATGTATTCGAAGGCGCCTGCACTGGTTGCCATGGGCTCGATGGTAAGGGTGCCGTCTCGACTTATGCTTCGCTGCTGGGCGGAAGAGGCGTGAACGACCCCGCCGGCACCAACGCCACGCAGGCTCTCCTCGATGGTACCCACCTTAGGATCGCGAAGACTGCGGGATTCATGCCCGAATTTGGAGGAGGCTACTCAGACCGGGAAATCGCTGCCGTCGTAAATTATTCGATCGGGCGATTCGGAAAAAGCGCGTCGGCCCTGACGCCCAATGATATTGCCAAGCGACGCCAAGAAAACTAAGCGGCCGCCTCTACAAACGACTGCTTTTGCGCGGTTAGGCGCGATGGGATGGACGGAGTATGTCTGCCTTGCCCGGGTAATTCAGATGTCAGGAAAACGTTTGCGAAAGCTGCCGATCGACACCGCCGCATTGAAGCAGCGGGAGTGATCGGATCGCCACATTAACAGGGAGACTTCACATGATCCGCAAGGCAAAAGCAGTTTGGCGCGGCACCGGTCGCGCTGGCGGTGGCAATCTCTCAACCGATTCCGGCGTGCTCGCTGAAACTCCATACTCCTTCAGGACCCGCTTCGAGAATGAGAAGGGCACCAATCCCGAAGAGTTGATTGCTGCCGCTCATGCTGGATGCTTCACCATGGCTCTGGCCTTTCAGTTGCAGGGCGCCGGCTATACTCCCACAGAGCTCAATACCGAGGCCGCGGTCACTCTTGAGCCGGAGGGCCAGGGATTCCGCATCAGTCGGTCGGCTCTGACCCTGCGCGCTCAAGTACCGAACCTGGACGAATCCGCCTTCGCTCGAATGGCCAGCGATGCCGAAAAGAACTGCCCAGTCTCCAAGGTCCTCAATGCCGCGATCACCCTGGACGCCAAATTGATCTGAGGCTTCAATTGGCCACGTCCAGATAAGGAGGACCACAATGGTTGAAACCCATCAGCCAGGCCAAGCCGTTTTCAGATCGGTCCTGCCTGAAGACATCGACTGGAAGCCGTTTCCGGCATTCCCACCTTCGGTCCGCCTTGCCGTCCTCGTCGGTCAGCCCTCAGATCCCGGCCCCTACGTGATCAGGGTCAAAGTGCCCTCCGGCGTGAAGCTGATGCCACACCGACACCCGGAGGACCGAATCTACACAGTCATGTCCGGCGTTTTCTACATCGGCCTGGGCGATCAGTTCGACGGCGATAAGGTGGAAGCGTATCCGCCGGGCAGCGTCATCGTTCCGCCCGGGCATACGTTCCACTTCCACTGCGCAAAGTCCGGTGAGTACGTCACCCAGGTAACGGCCATTGGTCCGTTGGGCCTGGAATATTTGAATCCGGGCGACGATCCGCGTGAGCAAAATCGCTAATACCGGCTCTGGCCGAAATCTCGACCCGCATTTGTTCAGGCATGTTTCGCGCCCAATTCCGGGATCAAGGCGTCTCGGTGCGCGCCTACGATGCCTCGCTTGCCATCTGCATTTCACACAATTTCAATGCACGTTTCGCGCGTTCGGCCCACGCCGAAGTGCGGTCGTGCTCGAGGTAGCGCCTCCACCAAATCGCCGCTTCTTCATGCTTGCCAACCCGCTGCAGCAACAATGCCATGTTGGGGAGGCAAAACGTGACCGCGCTTTTGGCTCTTTGGCTATGCGGTCTTTGTACCGTGGCCATCTATTATACCGTCCCGCCCAAAGGTATGAGGCCGGATGTGTACAGCGTTGCGCTCTGGATCTTGTCAAGCAGTGTGATGGCGGTGTCGGCCACAATTCTTGTGGTCAGTGTCATCTCGCCAGTCGGGATCCATCCCGCAAAATTTTGGTAGCTACGGCTTCCGCCTGCGCGATGTCCTCGCATGCGATGGCTGTACGTCATCTCAAACAATTGTGTCGAGAGAGATTGAAAGAGCTACCAAATCGACGGCAAGTTGCTGCGCCCACCGCGAACTTTTTCCGCGTCCCGCCTCACTAGGACAATGATTTGATCGTGGTCGAGAGTGCAAACGCTTCACCCAGTCCTACAGCTGGCGCGAAATGGTCGAGCTTTACCAGCTGCGTGCGGGAAGCGTATCTGCAGGACCTGGCCGGGCTGGACCTCGCTGACGCGTGAGTTCTTATTACGGCGCCTTGAAGCATGGCCTATAGCCATGTCACGCGGCGCCAAGCATGGCGCGAATATTGCTTGATCCGTACCGGCTTGGATTCCTCCCCAAGCTCGTGACTCGTGCCCTTGATCTGGCTCCAGATCACCAGATCAGGGGCATTTTATTTTGCGTTTCCTCCCTCACGCTCCGGCCGCGTTGTCCAAGATTCGGGGCGCCCGAGGCTAACCAGCGGCCCTCACTGCGAGCTGGGAGCGCTCACTCTGGGCGGGTCACATCTAAAGCTGTGACATGAGCAATTTTGCTCAGATCATCGCTGTTCAGTCTGTTACGCAGTTAGCATGGCAATGATAATGGATGCGGCATATACGTTCATTGTGCCTGCGATGCCGTCGATAATTGTTCTCGCGGCAACGGCCGTACTCGTTTTGCGGCAACGCTGACGATTCAAAAGAAATGATTCGGTCATCGCGCCGGAAGCTCTGGGCTAGGGCAATCGCCGAAGTGTTGGCGATGATCCTCAAGCCGCTAGCGCCGCATCAGCCGCGTCCCGCCCTTAAGACGGAGGAATAGCTCTTCGAAAGCGCCGCTGAATTTTGCGCCGCGCTGGAATGCTATGCACAGTGCACAGGTCCGCGCTAGCTCAAACCCGGCCGAGGCGCCTGGGCCAGCCACGGGCCGCCCCTGCGAGCGTGGCGGGCATGAAAAGGGCGCCCGCGAGGGGCGCCGATGGTTGTTTCGTCCCTGCGCTCTGTCGCATCAACCAGGCCTGGTTTCAATCGGAAATCATTCCTGGGCGAATTGAAAGGTTGCACAATGACGACGCGAACCCGCTCGCTCTTTGACCTGTTTCTTGTGCTAGTGATGATTGCCTTGCTGGCTGGCATCTATTTCGCCGCAATCAATGCCATTGACCAGCATGTGAGGGCGGCCGTGGATCGCTGAACCCAGGAATTCGCAAGCCTTCGCGCAAAATACTAGTCTAGCGGCAAAGCAGGTTCTCATGCTTTGATGCGCTCGAACAATTGCTTTGGGTGGGTAACTATCGAATTGACGATGAAATTGACAGTCTGGCGGCAACGTTCGTGCAATTACGCGAATGGCCAACGAACCAGGAGTGATCAATGTCCTTCAAAAAACTTGCGGGACTATTGTTTGCCGGTTTCGTGCTGGTGCCCTCCACGACGAACCCCTATGGCTACACGCTTTGCACTGGCGCGCCTCTCCCGCCACAAGGAAGCAGCGTTCCAACAACAAGTCCCAATTTTGGCTATTGTGATCCTCCTGCGTTGGTTATGGTGGCACCATCCGGTTTTGACGTGCAACTCAAACCCAACCCGGCTCCATAATCCGCGCTCCACAAGTTCCTTTTCCTTGCTCTTAAGCTCATCAACGCGAAGCGAAAAATTTAGCATCCTGGCAATCTCGCAAGCTTAAGGGCCGCCAGTAATCAAAACGCGAGTCACTCGTTGGCGCTATTTTCCCGAGCAAAAGCTGGGCGCGAATGAGCGAAGGAGACATTGTCCAATAAGGCAATGCGGGGAAAATCAACGACTACCGTAGAGTCTGTTTACAGTATCCAAGGCGATGAACACGCCAAGCAGGACCATCGGAATTGAATAGCCCATGGCGATCAAAAACACCGCAGTCAGGAAGCAGGACGGATAAACATATTCGTTCATCACGATAGGTTACGGCGCACTTCCGTGTATAGCAACAGTTTAATCGTCCATCACTACTGTATAGATATCAATGTCAATTACTTACTTCGCATGAACAGCCTCGGCCATACACTGCATGTCGAAAAGGGACTGCGCGTGGCCACAGGCTACAAATTTCGCTCCACAAGCTTCTTAGTCCAATACTCAACCGCTTGGCATGGCATGGTGTAACCGTCAAAAAGAGCGAAAAGCTCACGTGTTGCTTGCTCAACATAAGCGGCAATCGCCGAGACGGGCACATCAAGCGGGACATCGACATAGGTTTGTAATGAAATCGGCGTGTGCAGGAGGCAACCCTTTTTTGAGCGACACGATAAAAGCCTGCCAAGCCTTCTCGATGACACGATGATGGGCCTCCTGATCAACAACTGGCTCGGCTGGATTGATCCATCTTTTGAACTCGACGTTAAGGCTCTCGGACGGTCGAGCAACAAGATCATCAATGCGAGATTGGTCAATCTCCATCAATGTATGCCCTCATCGGTCGGGTCTTGCGGCACAAGCTTGCCGCGCGGCTGTGGTACAGTTTTCAAGCTGACGGTCGTCGATCCTTGGCGATGATGTTTGCACCCGACTTCCCTGGGACGAAAATCTGCAACGTCGCGTAAGCGGCAATATGGAACGTCGTAGCAGTCATGATTTAGTTTTGTGTTTTTTGCGCTGCACGTGAGCTTGCACCATATTTACTGTGGCTTGATGCTCTGAGGTGCCTTCATAATCTATAAAAGCACCAAACAGCCTGTCGTTTCCATTCACAATCGCCTCAGGGGGGATTCCCTCGAAGGGTCGCTCGTCCAACTTTGCCACGAAACGAAATCCGCTAAGCGCGAAGTACCAGCCGTTCCGACCAGCCGTTTCGAGGCGGGCGGGACAGGTATAGAGCTTGTCCACATCCAACTTCTTAGACTCATTATATCGGGCTATCATAAGCTGATAGGAGGGCATTGCACTTAAAGGAATTACCCCGAAGATCACTTTTTGCGCTTCCTCTTCAAAGTTACCGAGTTTCACTTCTTGGAACTCTTTCCGAGTGCTAACTGACGCCCTCCAAAGGACAGCTAAAGCGAACCTCGCAAATTTATTTCCGTCCACATTTTTCGTCTCAAATGTGCCGTCGCGCTCGATATGCGCTAAGGGAAATATTCTACATATACTGTTGGCATAATCGTCGTATTCTCCGATTATGCCATCGCATGTCGCACACAATATTCCCTGGTCATACGGCCCATGTTGTGTCAGGCGAGCTTTTGTTATCGACACCTGCACGTTGTGGGTGCCAGTCATCATGTCTCTAGCAAAACCCCGTGGAAAGACGTGCGCTTTGATTAGATCGGTAGAGTCACAATTATATCCACAGCACTTCATGGCACGAGCCTCGAAATCGTCGCGGCGTCGCGGCGCTGACATTGTAGACGCGCCTGATCGAACGCAAGGTTTCGCCCTCTTTGTCACGGCGCTTAATCGCTTCTCACTTCTGGTTCGCCGTGAGTTTCGACGGCCTCCCCATTTTCACACCCTTTGCCTCGGCGCGGGCGCGCCCTTCGCCCGTGCGGGCGCGGATTAATGCGTCGGCGGTGTAGGCTTTAAATCCTCGTGAGCGACTCATCTCGCACAACCCAAGAGCGGAAGGTCGGCTCCTGGCGCTGAACGTAAGTGCTAACACAGCTTGCTTTAGGCAGCTATCAAGGGCATTGCGGAAAACATATGCTCGCTGCGAGTTCTTCTCATTGTGACCCAAAGCGGACTCCACGGCATTTCTATTGCTATTGTGCTTTTATGAGTCGCCTGCGGGCGGAAGGGAGATGGTTCCATGCGCGGATGGCTCGCTTAGGTTTCGTTCGCTGATAGAGCCTTCTGCCTCATACATTCTCGTTCATTCTCGTTCAAAATGGAAAACTCTCTGGTCATCGAAGTGGATGTCGGGTAAAAATAATTGTTAGACTGTCGCGCATGCCAATTACCAAGAGACGACGACAGTCTCAAAAGTAAAGCTTTGCTATAGTTGCGGCAAGCATTGGGAGGTTACGCTATGATTCAAATTAACTCTGGGCGAGCGAGCTGCGCTGAAAGACCCTTGAACTTGCGCTTGAGGTTTGTTCATCTGCTTTCAGATCATCCAATTACGGTAGCTGCGACTGTACTGATGTTGGCCCTTGGCTTCAATTTCCCCAGCAATGCTTACGCCCAAGATATCGCCAGTTGCATCGATAAGTGCAAGTCGGACGAAAAGGCCTGTCTTCACAATGGCAGTTCAGAGGAACTGTGCGATTATGATTCCAAACAATGCCAAAAGGCATGTAGCGGGGGGAAATGATCGCCCATAGGACATGCGAAACCCCTTGATCGGTCCATTTCCAGGGAGGGGGTTGAGTTAATTTGACGTGAAGAGGATGAGGAGTGCAGTCGTCCTCGACTTCGGGCCGAGAAATCGTTGCGGGGCAAGAAGCTTCCGGGGCGTAGTTGAGTTCGATTGAGAACGGTCTGTGCGCTCGTCCAGAGTGGCGGCTGCTTTGGATGAACTTTAATGAGGTCGCCGCCCGCAGGAGATGAGGTCGAGAATGAGCTTAATTGCGAAATTGCCTCGACTTATGCCGGCGTCAGGTGAACTGCTTCACCTTGATCTAATGCGATTTATCGCTGCGGCAGGCATTGTTTACCACCATTCGCATGAATTCTTCCTTCCGGTTACCAAAAGTCCTTTTCTCATTAGAGAACAAAGGGCAGGAATGGCCCTATTTGTTGACTTGTTCTTTCTCATCTCTGGGTTTGTGATCGCGTACATCTACCATAACCGTATGAATTCCGTTGTTGATTATGTGACCTTTCTTCAGCGTCGGGTGGGCCGGCTCGTCCCGCTGCATTGGCTTACGCTGGTCGCGTTTATCGCAATGTGGTCAATGCTTGTGCTTCTCCATTCTACCGACACCAATACGCCGTCGTTCAAGCCACAATGCATCGCGGAGACTGCGCTTCTTATGCATTCGCTCTTATCGTGCGGATGGACATTCAATAGCGTCACTTGGTCCGTCAGCGCAGAGATGATGATGTATATCGCCTTTCCCGTTGTCGCATTTATTGGCGCAAGAAGTGCCTCGGCGCTCCTTGGCATAGGTCTCATAATTCTAGCCGTGATGGTGACGTTCGTCATCTCTCAACATGGATGGATTTGGCGTGACAGTTCTTGGATTGAGCTGTCACCCATCCTGCGGGCGTTACCGTCGTTCGTCGTCGGCGCTGCCCTCTTCTACAATCGCAACATCGTCTCACGGGTTCCCGCCCCAGGCTCCATCCTAACTGTCTCAACTGCTGGCCTGATCGTCGCGATGGTGTGTGGCGTATCGCAGCTAATAACCCTGTTCATCGTCTATTTGGTTGCCATTGCGGCTGTTGCGTCCGATGTCCAAGGCGCCCCGTCCGTGATGGTGCGGCGCTTCGCGCCTCTTGGGCAGCTTACGTATTCGATTTACATGTGGCATATGTTGTTTATCTCATTTTTACTCAACGGCATTGGCGACAAATTCACACATGCAAATACATCGACTGCAGTCATCCTCGTCATTGCTTGTTATATTTCAATACTCATTGTGAGCTATTTGTCATTTTTCTTTATTGAAACACCTGCGCGGCGCTGGATAGACAAGATAAATTTCTGTAAATCCTCGTCCGTTCCGGGCCAAGCCGCTCGCGACAGCGTGGATCGCCAAAAACTTCATATCCCGAGCGCTGTTGGGGTGATTAAGCGTTAAGCCCCTTGGAACCCCTTTCGGGGGGAGAAAAGGTTTGACTGCTTTCGGGAGGGGTCTCGACCTCCTACTCCCAGGGCCGCTAAAAAGCACGACCCGCTCCTCGCGCGTAGGCGTGGGCGGAATTTCCACCCGAACGAATTGGCTCACGCCAAGTCTATCCCTTTCATTTGATGAGGCAACTGGCCACATGGCGGCTACGCGTCTGCTGAATTATACAAAGTACAAAGATCGGATTCTTCCTCCCTTTGTCGCCATGCTCCGTTGCATTCCAATGCGAAGGCGGCTCCGCGGAAAAGTAGCAGAAACAATGACGAGGCTCAGAGCGCGAAAACTTTGCCCTTCGCACCGAAACGTAAACGGCCAATGCATAAAACTATTATTACTATTTTAGTTGCGATTGCGGTTGCTGGCTGTATTGCATCATACCGCTACGCGTCGGCCCACGAGGCACTTCCAGTGTCTCTGAATAATGGCCGCGCGCCGGACGAGAACCGTAGCATTGCCATTTTCGAAGCCCCGGTTAACCCGAATCTGCCGTCCGTGCTCATCATCGGCGACAGCATATCCATATCTTATACGTTGCCTGTAAGACAAAGGTTAGAGGGGATCGCCAATGTGATCCGCCCGGTGGCAAATTGCGAAAGCACCCTGACCATTCTCGAAAAGCTTGACCACTGGCTTGGGCACAACAAATGGGCAGTGATCCATTTCAACGCCGGACTGCATGATTTGGAGCATGTCCAGTCCGAAGGTGTTGCGCCTGGAAAGCAAATCATGCTTCCGGTCAAAGAGGGCCCTCGGTGGGTATCAATCGATTCTTACCGGTCGAATCTAGTGAAGATTGTGGAGCGTCTTAAGAATACGGGTGCGAAGCTGGTATTTGCCACAACGACGCCTGTTCCAGCTGGCGCGAGAAGTCGCGTTCCTGAAGACGTGACGCGTTATAATGAAGCTGCCCTCAATGTGATGCGTGAGCATGGAATACAGATTGACGATTTATATTCTGTTGTCATGGAATCTGCTTACCGCTTCCAAAAACCTCAAGACGTTCATTTTTATCAAGAGGGTAGCGATATTCTCGCCGACCACGTTGCTGCAAGTATCAAGGCGCCGTTAACCGGCAAGCGGGAGAGAGATCAAAAGAACTTACTCACTCGGGACTCAGCACCAGAATTCACTCCTGAGAGAGCGAAGCGTGCCAGGTCAAATAATTCCTGAAGTGATTGGATTTTCTCAATGCTTAAGTACGATTTTACATCATTGGTTCGATTTTATTACACGGCCGGCTCTAAGTGCCGTATAGAGCTGCAATAGACCTTTGCCCTGAGCCCTTGGAGTCTTGACGTCAGTTTGTGGCGCGTCTCAGACCCGACCAAGGACACATAGGATTTCCGGTTATCGTGGCGACGCAGACGAGATATGCTCGCCGCGAGTTCTTCTCACCGTGACCACAAAGAACCAACACTCGCGCCTACATTTCGCTCAATGTACCGGCGAAAACCACAGGACCGGTCGGTTGCTTCGTCGGCGATCCACCCGGTGGCTCGATACTGATGGCTAGCGTTGCCCCAGCGCGAA
>CAYTRB010000088.1:0-14278 GCA_964440215.1 uncultured Methylocapsa sp. | reverse complement strand
GTGGAACTCTTTAGACTTTCCCGAGTTGTTCGTTGTTGATTAGGGTGCAGAAATAGAACGGTAGCGTCAAGGGTCGCTGCCCTGTAATCGCATCATGAATCGCAACTAACTCCGGCGTGTTGCTGAATGGCGACACTGCGATTATTAATCCGGCATATTGGATAAACACCAATCTATTTCTATGTGATGTTTATGTTGGGCATTCCTTTTTATTTGGGATTTATATATTAGTCTCATACTTTTATATGGATTTTATATTCGATTGCTGCTTTTGCTCAAATTGAAGCCCAAGCAATCCGGCCAGCCTTGTGTCACTGCGCGAACGCGGTTGTGTCAAACGGTGCCCAATGAACTGCATGGCAGGCGAACCCATCCCAGCTCAAAAACCTATGCGGTTAGTGACTTCATTTGCCGGTGAAGATCGCGACCATTGGGATTTTGTCCGTGTTGCCGAGGGCCGCCGCCGCAGGCAGCATCGATGAGGAGATGACTATGTCCTGCCCCGTGAACCCGTTCCTTCGCGGTATTGATTCATCCCGGCGTGCTCTCTCGGTCAATGAATTTTGCCAGGAGCACGATGTTTCAAAAACCTTCGTCTACAAAGAGTTCAATGCCGGCCGTCTCAATTCCGTGAAGATACGCGGACGTCGCTTAATTCCGGCGGAAGCAGTGGAAGAATGGCTGCACGGCCCAGACGCAGCACAGGACCCCGATGAAGTAAAACGTCTGCAACAGCATTATGACCGGTGGGAGCCGGGGCACTCGTTTTGAGTGCTGCTTGCCCCGGCCATCTCACTCAGCAAGCAGGCATGGTATTCATGGCATTGGCAGTGTAGACGTGCGCACGAAGCCGCTCTCTTATCGGGGGAACAAAATCTACTTTTGCCGGTGAACGGCGAGCACGGCCGAAATTGCTTCCGCTAAAGTCCTCACGCTCGGTTCGATCATAATCGACTCGTGGTCGCCAGCTACCCATTGCAGATCGAGCTGGCTGAACTTTGATGGCCAAATCTTTTTGGGATCACACAGCGAAGCGTGTCCAGACCGCATGGCAAAGAGCGTCGCCTCGCCATCGTAATGGTGCAGGCGATACGCATCAATGGCCTCGCTCTCAGCGGCCAAAACCTTGTCTAAAGGCGCCGGCAACACGTCCACCACCGCCGCCAGAGCCGACCATTGGTTGAATCCAAACAGGCGGCCGATCCTGCCGACCACGGCGACCAGCCGCTGACGAACATAGGGAATGGCAACGCTTGGGGATTTGAGCTGCCCCAGTTCCATAAGATGGCTGCGGAGCCGCTTACCCATGAATTCGAGCCACGCACCGTAGGGCCAATTACGTTCGCTCACCATTGGTTCAATCATGCCGAGAAACGCGATCATTTCGCCCGAAGCCCGCAAAGAGCGGGCGATTTCCAGCGCGACCACCCCGCCCCAGGAGTGGCCGAGGAGCCAGTACGGACCATGCGGTTGAACGCTTCTGATGACAGCGATGTGGCCGGCGACAATGGTGTCGATCGTGTGGTCGGGTTCGGTTCCGTCAATGCCTTTCGGCGGGTTGAAATAGACCGGGCCGGAAAAACTGAGATACCGCGCTAGCGTGACCACATCGAGTCCCATGCCGCCGACACCGGGCAGGACGAACAAGGACAAGCCGACACCAGACTGCACGAGTACCGGCCGCGCATATGGCGGCCAGTCGCGTTTCTGTACCATCTCCGCCAGCGCCGCTGCCGTCGGCGATCCGTATACGACGGTCAGCGGCAGGCGGACACCCGTAGCGTCACCAATTTCCGCCAGCAGGTAGTTTAGCTGCATGGTGCGAGGCAAGCCGTGACTATTGATCAAGACATCGAGGAGATGGTCACCCCGGGACGCTGGCACACCGAAGATACGCTCCCACGCCTCCGCAACGGCATCGCCTGCGGCCGGAATCAATGCGGCCGCGCCATTTGGAAGGGCCGCCGGTTCTCCAGCCTCGCCATACTGACGTGAGTGATCTTGTTTCCTGGGAATAGATGCAAACTCATCCATATGATGTTTTCGACAAGCCTTCAAAGAAAACAGTTTGGTGTCGAGGCAATTTACATTGGAAAGGCGATTGGCACGCGGTCAATCCTCGGCCGCCGGCAAATGCCATGCCGCCAGCCATTCGAAGTCATTCGCCTGAGCGGGATGAACGGCCGTCAGCAGCCGGACATAAGCTTCAACCAGCGCCGGGTCGTCTTTCGGAACATCGTGAAGGATATGCGGGGACCGTAAATAAGGGCTGTCCGGGTCTCTCTCCAATTCCTTCGGGAAGAGGGCGACAGCCTCTGCCGTCTGTACTGGCGGCGCCGCAGGCGATGGCGCACCCGATAGTTTGGCCGCCAACGCGCCGCAGATATCGCTTCCGAAAACTGCGCCCAAATGGGTGGAGCTTACGCTGCGCGGATTCATTTCGATCAGAGCAGCGCGGCCGGTTTTCCGATCGAGAATGAAATCGAAACTTACGAATCCCGAGCATCCGAGCGCTGCCGTCATGGTCGCGGAAGTGCGATTCATCTCGTCGTTTTTGATGTGGCGCACAATGGTGCTGGCTCCCAAAATCGCTGGGTAAGTCTGCTCCGCGACAAAGCAGATGCTGGCGATTACATGACCCTTCCAGGCAGCGAGCGTGCAAAACGCTGGAACGCCCGGAACGAAGGATTGCAGAATGGACCCTGACACGGGTCCAGCGCCGAAACCGGCAAGATGATACACGAATTTCTTGGCCGAGAGTTTCAACCGCTGCAGCCAGGTGGCGGCTGCTCTCGATGGATGTTGCGCCACAAGTTCTGTGGCATTGTGCGCGATGACGACTCCTTTTCCTCCGCAGGTGTGCTCACTTTTTATGACGATCGGGTATCCCCATGATTCCGCCGCCGTGAGCGCGGTCTCGACATGACTATCTTCGCAATGCGCCGGTTTGTAGACACCCAGCCGCGCGGCGGCGTCCATGAAGGCTTGCCGGCTCACGGCTGCGGCATAGCCTTCTGGCGCGCCCAGCGATTCCACGAGGAGATCCCGAAGTGCCGGACGGACCAAAGGGTCGACCGCAAGACTGCGTAAAAGCCAGGCGGAAATGTCGTCGAGCGGGAGAATGAGCCGCGGCCGCCATTCGCGTATTGCTCCCTCCAAGCGGTGGCGGACGAACAGAGTACCGAGCCCGACGCCGTGATGGCCGGGGATAGAATAGTGGCGCTTTGCCGACCTGGTGCGGGCACAAAGATAATGCGACGGGCTCATCACAGCGCATTCGACACCACAACGGGCCATCCCGCTGATGATGCGCTCATTTCCAAGGTCATTGGACAGCGCGACGAAAAGCAAGCGAACGCGAGGCGAGGCGGACGCGAAATCCGCTTCCTGCGCGCTTCCCACACCTGACTGGATGTGGCCTTGGAACGGGTCATCCGCCGTAGCCGACCTGGCTAAGGCATCGCCTTCGACAACCCTCAGATGATCTCGAGGTAAATGGTTGCCCAAAAGCGGTTCACCGATCATCGTCATTGATGCGAAGCCTCGATGCCCGCAGTTTCGCGCGCCTTGCTGCTGAAGGCGGACGAACGTCCCCATATCGCCGGTGCGATATGGTTCGCGACCCGGCGCGAGGCAAACTCGGCGCCCTTGACGAACCGCAGCATCGGTCCAAAACTATTCGCGGCCGAGGCGCCAACGAAATACAGGCCTGGCACGGTGGATTCGAAGTTTCGTGACAAGGCCGGCGCTCCGGCCACTCGGCCAAGCCCGGCCTGAATCCGCTCGCTGAGGAAAGTCAGCTTCTGTGTGTCGACGCGATAGCCGGTGGCGGCGACCACATGATCGGCGGCGATTTCGCGGACGGAGCCATCGGCATGCTTGAGCGTGAGACGTGCCCCTGCCTTCGTGGCTTGCGCCTCGACAATCTGCGATTGAAGGATGTAGGGCACATGCCCTTCTACCTGCTCACGTGCGTACCACGCCGGCGCCGGGCCGAGATAGCGGCGCACCACGTCCACGCGAAAGCGTTCCGGCATGGCATGAAACAGGAGCGGGCCCTTCACGCACAAAACGGATTTCCAGCCCGGCCCCAGGGCGCTCATCGGCGCACGGATTTTTTCGAAGAGACTGCGCTCGCCCAGAGGCGTCTGGAACCGGATGGCTGACCGGCGCGTCACGAGTGTGACATGAGCCCCCCGCAAATGCAGAAGGCCGGCAACGTCCGTGGCCGAGGCACCGGCGCCAATCACGATGACGTCGCGGCCGGCGAGATGAACGGCATCGCCATAATCGGCACTATGGGAGAGAACTCCTTTTGGAAGGCTCACCAGTTCGGGGGGAGTATAAGCAAAGGCTTTGATGCCTGTTGCAATGACGGTTCGCCGCGCCGCCACGACTTCTCCGCTCTCAAGACGGACATTGAAGCCATGTGGCGCCGGCTCAACCAGCACGACTCTCTTTTGTTCAAGATCGGCAACAAAACGCTTCTGAAAAGCTTCGCCGTAGGACACGAATGTTTCTAGGGACACGAGAATGTTTGTGTCAGCATAAGGAATATTCCTTACCTGACAAAACGCCCCCAGGCTCAGTACGCCGCCCGGGTCCGAAATATTGGAGGCGAACCCCTCCGATTTCAGCTTCATCCCCGCCGGCATAGAGTCGCGCCAACTCTGCATGGGCAAGCCGAAAACGCGAGTATCCGCGCCCCGCGCACGCAAGTGAGCCGCAAGTGACAATCCGTACGGACCTGCGCCGATAACAGCAACATCGGTAATGCCCCTCATCGCTGGTCTACCCCCTTTTGAGCGATCAAGTATGAATATAACATAGATCAGGTATTGGGCTAGAAGAAAGCACTCACTCGGAGAGGGCGAGCTAAACTTCCAGAATGAGTCGGGCTATGTAAAAAATGATTGCTGGTAAACATCATGAGAGACTTGATCACAGAATAAGCGGGAAGAATTGAGGGGTCCGACGCGAGGCTGATGGCACCGGCGGGCCGCCAGCATTGATCACAGCCGCTCTTGTTTGAAGCGCATGCTTCAAGCCGCGCATCTGCGGGTGTTTGTTCATGAAAAGATTGATGGAAGTTTGCTTGACGGTTCCGCTTGAGAACTAAAAACCGTCAAACTCTTTCCGTAGCTCTGACAATAATTGGTACCTGAAGCGTGTTGATTGGACATGTCAATGCGCCAAAACGCGCGCCCTGGCTTCTGCTGCAAAGAACCTATTCTTGGCGTTTATAGAGGATATTACGGCTGACGGTAACGCAGACGATTGTCAAAGGCAAAATGGGAGTGCTGGGGCGCTTCGGGCTGCCCGGCCATATGAGCCGGCCTGTAGGGATTGCAGGGCGGGCGCTTGCCACAGGTGTAGCCGGACATTTGAGGCGGCATCGCTCATCCGGCCTCATGATAGTCCGGGCGGTACGCGGTCGCGCGGATATGCGCCTCGATGTCGTCCGGCCGCTTCACTCGCGCCAGTTCCTTGTCAAACACATGCGCCGCGACCTTCGCGGCCACCCGCAGCGAGGCGTCGAGGATCTGGCTCTGCGGCGGGTAGATGAGACCGGAAGCGAGGCTTTCCTCTGTCACCTGCTCGGCGACGGCCTTGGCCGCGACAATGAACATCTCCTCGGTCACAAGCGCGGCCTCGGTGGCGAGCACCGCCATGCCCATCGCCGGGAAAATATAAACATTGTTGCCCTGTCCAGGAATGAACTTGCGTCCGCCAATTTCCAGTGGCGGGAACGGGCTGCCGCTGGCGAAGATCGCACGCCCCTCCGACCATTTGTAAGCCTCCTCCGCCGTGCATTCCGAGCGCGACGTCGGGTTGGAGTATGGGAAAATGATCGGCCGTTCATTCACCCGTGCCATCGCCTCGATCACTTGCCGGTTGAACAGTTTCGGCACGGTGCTGACACCGATGATGCCGGTCGGTCTAATCGCCTCGATCGCCGCCGCAAAGGAGTTCATCGGCGCGTGGTCATGCGCGAACGGCTTTTGGAAGTCCGCGAGATCGGTACGCGAGGTCACCATCAACCCGTTGATGTCGAACAGCCAGTTGCGGGCACGGCCCGCGTCAAGCGAGATGCCCTCCATCGCCATAGCCTCACTGATCAGCTCGGCGATCCCGGTGGCCGCCGAGCCGCCGCCAAGAAAAAGGAAACGCTGCTCCGTCAATTTCTGTTTGGTGATGCGAAGTGCGCCAAGAATACCAGCCAGCGCTACCGCTGCCGTGCCCTGGATGTCATCATTATAGGTGCAGATGCGGTCGCGATAGCGCGTCAGGATCGGCACGGCGTTGAGATTGGCAAAATCCTCCCATTGCAGGCAGCATTTCGGAAACATAGCCTGCACGGCCTGCACGAACTCATCGATGAAGGCATCATACTCCGCACCGCGCACACGATTTTGGCGAAGGCCGAGATACAGCGGGTCCTCCAGCAGACCCTGGTTGTTCGTGCCAACGTCAAGCGTAACCGGCAGCGTCAACTGCGGCGGCACGCCGGCACAGGCGGTGTAAAGGGCGAGCTTTCCGACCGGAATGCCCATTCCGTTCACGCCGAGGTCGCCGAGACCCAGGATACGCTCGCCATCGGTTACCACGATGAAGCGGACGTCTTTTTGCGGCCAGTTTGCCAGCAGATCCTGTAGGCGCCCCTTCGCGGAAATCGGCAGGTACATGCCGCGGCTGGCACGAAAGATATGATCGAACTTCTGGCACGCCTCGCCGACCGTCGGCGTATAGACCAACGGCATAAAGGTCGCGGCATCCGACATCACAACGGCATAGAACAGCGTCTCGTTGCGGGTCTGCAGATCAGACAGGAACAGATATTTCTGAAGATCGCTACTCAACGCCTCTATCTGCGTATGTACGCGCGCGATCTGCAAATCAAGCGTATCCACCGCCGGCGGCAGCAATCCTTCAATACCGAGCGCCCGCCGATCGGCCGCCGGGAAGGCGGTGCCCCGATTGGCGTGCGGGTCATGCAGTAACGCATAGCCGGTCAGGCCATGGGTCGGAGCGGGCATGCTGAACTCCTGGGCATCAAAAATCTGGGTGAGAAAGATCTGGGCATGAAAGATTAAAGTGGCGTTTTCTTGAGAGCCACGTGGGGACGGACCATCTGTACGGGATCGACCACACGATCGAACTCCGCTTCTGTGACGAAACCAAGTTGCAGTGCTGCGGCTTTTAGGGTGAGATCGTTGTCCATCGCATGGTGGGCAATCTTCGACGCCTTATCATAACCGATGACCGGCGCAAGCGCGGTCACCAGCATCAAGGAACGATCGACGTATTCCTTGATCTTCCTCAGATTTGGGCGGGTGCCCTCAATTAGAAACTTGCGGAAATTTGTGCACCCATCGGTCATGATGGTGATCGAGTGCGTGATGTTGTAGATCATGACAGGTTTATAGACGTTCATCTCCAGATAGCCGCTGGCGCCACCGAAGCCGACCGCCACGTCGTTTGCCATCACCTGAACGGCGATCATGGTCAGCGCCTCGGCTTGGGTGGGATTGACCTTGCCCGGCATGATCGAGGAGCCAGGCTCGTTCTCGGGGATCATCAGCTCCGCAAAGCCGGCGCGGGGGCCGCAGGACATCAGGCGAATGTCGTTGCCGATCTTGTAGAGTGACACGGCCAGCGTGCGGAACGTGCCGGACAAATGCACCAGCGCATCATGCGCGCCCTGCACGGTGAACTTGTTCGGCGCGCTGACGAACGGCAACCCAATGAGCGTCGCGACCGCCGCCGCCGCTGCCTCGGCGAACCCTGGTGCCGCGTTGATGCCGGTGCCGACCGCCGTGCCGCCGAGCGCCAGCCGGTAAACGCCTTTCAGCGCGTCCTCGATGCGCTCGATGTTGTCGCTGAGCATCCCTTCGTAACCGGACCATTCCTGCCCCAATGTGATCGGCGTGGCGTCCTGCATGTGGGTGCGGCCGATCTTGATGATATCCTTCCATTCCTTGGCCTTCGCCGCGATGGCGTCACGCAGCAAAGCGACGGCCGGCAGTAACCGTCCCGTCACGTTCACCGCGGCGGCGATGGACATCGCCGAAGGAAAAGTGTCGTTCGACGATTGCGACATGTTGACATGGTCATTCGGGTGCACCGGCTCCTTGCTGCCAAGCGGGGTGCCTGCGAGCTGGCAGCAGCGGTTTGATATCACCTCGTTGACGTTCATGTTGAATTGGGTGCCGCTTCCGGTCATCCAGACATGCAGCGGGAACATGTCATGGTGCTGTCCGGCGAGGATCTCGCCGCAGGCCCTCACGATCAGCCCATGCACCAAATCGTCGAGCCGGCCAGCCATGTAGTTGGTGTTGGCGGCCGCTTTCTTTAGCGTCGCATAGGCGGCGATCATCTCCCGTGGGATCAGATCCTTGCCAATGCTGAAATGCTCCAGCGAGCGTTGCGTCTGCGCTCCCCACAGCTTGTCAGCAGGCACCTCCACGACGCCCAGGCTGTCGGTCTCTCTGCGAACCTCGGTCATGCGGTTCGGCTCACCCGCGACATTTTCACTAGCACCACTGCGCCTAGCGGCTGCTGATTGGCAGCTTTACCAGCATCAAATTGCCGACGCCAGTGGCATGTAGGCAGAATGCCGTCACCGAAACGTTAAGGAACAACGGACCAGCCCATATGCGCGTGTCGGCCATAATCGCATTTCCGAGGCCTGCCAGAGATGTCCGGCCTGCGTGATCCGGCTTGCCGTTGGCTTTATCTTTGGTTCAGAGGGTCAGCAAGAAGGCAAACTCCCAAGCCATATAGGATTTGCGCTTCACTCTCGATGCAGACACACAGAACTCCGTTACAAATAGAAAAGCGAACGGGGAACCGCCGATAACAAGCCGGGAGCCAAGGCATTAAGGGACCGCATTGCCAAGACTCTCTGATAAGGGCAACCTCAGTCTCGCAGAGTCCGTCATCTGGCGACGATAGGTAAAGGTAGTTTCTGATTATGCGGCACCCCTTTTTTAATATGACCCGTCTTTTCCTCGAAGAGGGAGAGAGCGATTTTAAGGCGTTGGAGGGGGGCGAAGGCATTGTGGTGACGCTTGGTCCGAACACGTCGTTTTTTGACCGGCCAGGCAGATCTGTTTTGCGGTGGCCGGGGACGAAAACCGTTCCCCGCCAGAGCCCTCACCCGATACCGCCGAGCACGTGGATAAGGAATGAGTTGAATACCTTCATGCGCATTTTATGCGGGGGCGGCGATGTCAAATTCAACAAGATCAAAACACTGGCAAAGCAACGAGAAATCTTATTAACGGCGGGAGATCGAAACGTTGTTGAAATAATCGATCTAACAGCTATGGCCAAGGAAGGCGCGCCGCCACTTCAATTTCTGCAGACTGCTTATCTTTGTTCATCGGCAAATTTGGTGATCCAGTCGGTTCCCTGCGACGCCTCCGCCATGAGTTGGTCACGTGCGCTTTATGCGTACCGGACCCGTCCGCTCAAGACGTTCTCGGAACCCGCGATCGTGTGTCTTTCCGGCCGGACGATGGTGTGGTCCGACCGGTTAGAACCGGGCGAAAGCCGGGACTTTGCTCTTGGCAACGTCATCGCAGCGACCATTAATGTCTCGTCAAAGCTCCGGCCAACCAGCCTCTGTCATCCCGACGATTACAAGGCCGCCATCATCGAAGACGGCGATCCAAGGAAAGAAGAAGCTTTGCCATCATCAAATAAAGAGGCAAGCAAAAATGCGATCAAACAACAATTGCGGGAATTTGCGGCTTCATCGAAGACACTCTTCGAGTCGGTGAGAGCCCGCGAAGGTGTCTTGGTCTGCGAATTGACCAATCATTCCGACAAACCCGCCTTTGTTTATATCCAGCTGAACAAAAGCGGATTTTATGGTGGCTCTGGCCTGGTCGGCGTCGCCATCAAAATCGTTGCCTCGCTCTTTCGATTGTCGCATTTGTCGCTGGGGCACTGACCCTGCGCCAAAGACAGGCCCCGCGTCCCGCTTACCTAGAGCGCTTCCCGACCAGATGGAATCATTTGGTTGGGAAAAAAGCGCTCAGAATCAAAGAATTGGAGCATGTTAGAACCGAAAAAGTCGAGCAACTTTTTCGGATCAGGCTCTAGGCATGATGAACCAACAGATAAACGCGTTCCGCTTGGGCGGCTGTTAAATAAAAACGTTCACCTTCTCTATAGGCCGCATTTCCCGTTACAACCTCAAACTCGTATAGGCCGTTGGCGGATTGCGACATAGGCTCTGTTCCGGCGGACACTTCGCCGAGAAATCGAACGCTTCTTGGCAACCGGCTTAAAGACGCGCCGGGCTCTCTGAATTCCAGAACCTCCTTTCTAGCGCCTCCATCAACAGCCATCGGTGCCCCCTGCTCTCCTTGAGTTTCGAGCATATAAATCCTGCTAACCTACAGAATCAAATTGTCATTTCCGATGGTATGATGCATTTTATGCATCATGGAACTGGACTGGATCGACGATTTCCTTGCCCTGAGTCAGACGCGGAATTTTACCCGTGCGGCGGAGGCGCGTTGTACGACGCAATCCGCCTACAGCCGCCGCGTGCAGAGGCTGGAGGAATGGCTGGGCGCCCCTTTGTTTTACCGCGAGTCGCGTCCGGTCAGCCTGACGCCTGCCGGCGAGGAATTTCTAACCCGCGCCCATCGTCTGCGCGATGACATCTTCGACGCCCGCCGCGCGGTGTTGAGTACGTCCAGTCATTTCAAGAAAGCCTTGCGAATTTACACGACCAATACGCTTGCCGCCAACTTCCTTGCTTCGTGGATCGTCGAAAACAAGTTGGAGAATTACTCGCTGATTGTCGCTTCCATCGCGGGTTGTCTCGAAGCGCTCAAGCGCAGGCATGCCGATATGAGTTTGATCCCCCATTTCGGCAGCGAAGACAGCCTCCTCGGACTGCAGGTTGAGGAGATCGGCGAGGATCGTTTGATGCTGGTCTGCGCTCCGGCGCAGGAACGCGCGGTGGCTCTAACCAATAATAAACTCCACGGTTCCGTGATGGTCTATTCGCCCGGCACGGCCTACGGCATGCAAATTGCCGCGATGCTGAATAAGCATCGCATCCATATTCAGGAATCGCCGTCCTGCGAGAGCGCATCGGCGGAAGCCCTGCTCGCGCAGGTCAAAGCGGGGCTAGGCTCGGCATGGATACCCGAAATATTGTTACGCGGCAGTAAAGTCAAAAGGTGCGCCGTGCCTGGCTACTTCGACATTTCCTACAAAATCCTGCTGATCAAGCCGCGAATACCGGATGGCGCTTAAACGGCATTGCCACAGACGCCAAGAATGGGCGATTTCCGAGCCGATTAGGCCCAGCGGCGAACATCCTAAGGCATTGAAATTCAGAGATACGGGACATGGGCGCCCTGCCCTATCGACGAGTAAATCTTAGCAATGTAACTACGCCCATTCAATCCCTATGCGCTCGCCGGACTCGGCGCATGTGCCGCGTCGACCGGGCGCAAAAGCCCAAGATTGATAAGCTTATCGGTGCGCTTAAGCACATCCATACGCGCGGATGTTGCCATTATGGCCATACCCGCGACACGACGGCGGCCGTGGGAAAGGGAATTGGAGCACGAAGTTCATGGCTTTTTTTTCATTGAGACCCTCCACCAGCTGCCTCACATCGGCAGTGATCGCATCTGGACTTTTACTTCTTTCTGCGCCGGGGCATGCGGATCCGGGTTCAGAAGGACCGTTCCTCGGGCTGTCTGGGTCCTGGTCGGGGAGCGGCTCCGTTACAATGACGAGCGGCGCCTCCGAACGGCTCCGCTGCAAGGCAACTTATTCGGTGAACGCAAACGGCAAGGCGGTTCAGCAAACTCTGCGCTGCGCAAGTGATAGCTACAGATTTGATATCAGCAGCAATGTCATATCCAGCGGCAGTTCTTTATCTGGCTCTTGGTCTGAGTCCACTCATGGTGTGTCGGGAAATATTTCTGGACGTGCCAGCGGGGCGGAGATCGTGGCGAATGTGGCTGGCGCGGGCTTCACCGCCCATCTTGACGTGCGGACCCAAGGTGAAAGGCAATCGGTCACGATAAGGCCTCAAGGTGGCACTGACGTGACTGCCGTGTCGATCGCTTTACACAAAGGATAAGGCGTTCGGGCCGGGCATCTCTCGGGCAGCCGGAGGAAAAATTCCTTTATTCGCGCATAAGGAAAACAACATGATGACCAAGACTCAAAATTGTTCGTTGGCGCTCGCCATGGTTGCCGGAAGGGCCGCTATCAAGCAGCCCCGGACGTTTATGCATCCGTTTTTCCTTTGTCGCATGGCGTGCCGCGTGTTGATGACCGAAGGGTCGTTCGCGGGATCGTCAATGTGATCCGCTATGACCTGCAATGGAACGACCCGCCCAAGCGCTATGGGCCGCAACAAGACGCTCGACAACCGCTTCATCCGGTGGAGCCGGCCCGGCGTCTTCGACCGCATCTTCGCGGCTCTCACGGGCGTCGGACCAAAGCCCGAGCGCCTTATGATCGAGGCGGGAACTGGACAAACCGAGACGCGGGATATTCCTTTCACGCCTGGGCGTCTTACCTGCCGCTTATCAGTCGTTGGCGCTGAAGACGTTCCTTGTCGATTCGAACAGGAACCACGTGCGCCGCTCGGTCTCGTCGATCCACATTTCCAGCAGACTCGCCGTCGCAACGTCACCGTACGGGTCGCAGAGATTGTGCACCTCGCGCATGATGGAAACGAGCTGCTGGTTGTCATCGCGTAGCTCGGCGAGCATGTCCTGGGGCTCGACATAGTCGGCATCGTTGTCGCGAATACGCTGTTGGCGCGCGATATGGCCAATCGATCGCAGCGTCGTCCCGCCGATCTTGCGGGCCCGTTCAGCGATGGGATCGATCATAGCGAAGATCTGAGCAGATTGCTCGTCGAGCAGCAGGTGGTAGTCGCGGAAATGGCGGCCGCTCATGTGCCAGTGGAAGTTCTTGGTCTTCAAATATAGGGCGAAGACGTCCGCGAGCAAGCCGCCCAGCGCAGCGGAAATGTCGCGTGTGGCCGCTGCCTTTAGATCCGTTGGTGTCGCCAGATATTCACGTGTGTGGGCGTCTTTGGCGAGTTGGCTCTTGGTCATGATATTTCACTCCTACATTTCGGAACGGCAGTCGTATTCTGGGTGTGGTGTGTCTCAGGAGGCTCGCATTAAGCCGCAGTGCCTGGTGGCGGTCGTAGAACACATTCCGGTCCATCAGCATTTGATTTACATGTCGCGTGCCGATGCCAAGTCAATGCCAACCAGCCCGGCAAAGGATCGGATGCGGTCAACACCAATTGCCTTGCGTGTAATTCGGCCGCCCATGTTCTGAACGAGCCCTCGTTGACGAAGGCAACCTGGGAAGGGGCCGTCAATAAGATGATCGTAACAGCCGCCTTTGACCGATTGAAGACCATCGGCGAGGCCGCGCCCATAAAGGAGGCGGGCTTCCAATTCCGCCAACCTATGCAACAGTAGTCATGAAGCTGAAGAGCGCGGCCTCCATTCTTAATGGCCGCTGCCAACATTAGTCGCTAACATTACCGGGGCCTTCAGGATAGCGTGCGCTGGCGCCTAGACCCTCGCGGCCGCGCGTTCCCGAATGATCGAAATGGATGCGGTCCCAGCGTGGAGGAGCGGTGATTTTGAGTGCGCGCTGATCAGTGCCGTAATCTTGTTCCACTTGGAAATGGTTGAGCGGCTGCGCCGTGATACTACCCGTCGTGGCTACCAAAACCGCAGCCGCGAGTCCTATCTTAAGGGATCGAAGTGCCCGGCTATTCTCCTTGATAACAGCGAAGCTTGATTGGGTTTTTGAGCCGGCGACTTTTGCAAGACGCTGTACAATGATCTTCCTGTTCATGATGTGATACTCCGTTTTTGTCTGGTGATGAAGGATTTAGACAAATCACGGCCGTCGTTCCATTGTACCTTGGGATGGCGAAAGCATCATTTGGATTAGGAACCCATACCTAGGTATAGGACCCATTCGATGTCTGCTGCATCCGAGATTGGATGATTCATAAGCAGGGCGAGGATGTTCAACAAAATCTTCGGGGAAGCGGTATATCTGCGCGCCACGCCCATTGGCGAGCGCGCGGCGCGGCTTTCTCGCTCGGGCAATTCAGGGCCGGGCGTCTGACTGACGTGAAACGGCAGACGGGCTGAAATGGCCGTCCCGGCTCGGCAACAAGTACCAGCCCGGCTTATTACGCCTCATAGCAAGACGCCTCATAGCAAACGTTCGATTAAGCCGGCCTACCTCA
>CAYTRB010000087.1:0-14304 GCA_964440215.1 uncultured Methylocapsa sp. | reverse complement strand
CGGTAATTGGACGGGCCGGTCACCGGCGCATGGACGATGACACCCCGCACCCCGGTGCTCGCCGCGAGATTGCCTGTCTCGCTATCCTCGTCATTGGTGCCAACATTGCCGATGTGGGGAAAGGTGAAGGTTATGATCTGCCCTGAATAAGAAGGATCGGTGAGGATCTCCTGATAGCCGGTCATCGCCGTGTTGAAACAGACTTCGCCAACCGCCGCGCCCGATGCGCCGAATCCGGTCCCTTCGAGCACCATGCCATTGGCCAATACAAGAAGCGCGGTCGCGCGCGGCTCCCGCCAAAACGAATGGATGTGCCCTTGCTCCTGCGTCATGCTCACTTTAGATCCGTCTCTTCCAGTGCGATAAAGCGGCTGGGCGCCGCGGTCAAATCCGAACAACAAGCGAGGACTTAGTAGATGCGCGAAAAATTTTCGAGCGAGCTCAAGGCGGCGATGAAAGCTGGCGAAAGGCGCCGCGTCGATACGATTCGCATGATCATGGCTACGCTCAAGGATAAGGATATCGAGCTGCGAGGGCAGGGGAAAACGGTGTCCGCCGAGGACATATTGGCGCTCCTCCAGAAGATGGTGAAAAGCCGGAAAGAATCGTTCGAGATCTACGAAAAGGCGGGCCGGACCGATCTCGCGAAGCAAGAAAGCGAGGAAATCGCAATCATCAACAGTTTTTTGCCTCAACAGCTCACGGAAGCGGAGGTTGAGCAGGCGATCACTGCCGCCATCGCCGAGACCGGTGCCGCCTCGATCAAGGACATGGGACGCGTGGTCAGCGCGCTCAAGGGGAAATATGCGGGTCGCATGGATTTCGGCAAGGCCAGCGCGCTCGTCAAAGGGAAGCTCGGCGGCTAATCAAGAAGATCACGCTTTTTGTTCAGAAAGACCGCGAGTTCGTCTTTGTCCATGGAAAACACATTTTCCTCCGCCGGAAAATTTTTGGAGCGGACGTCCCCGGCATAGGCTTTCACCGCTCCCCGCATAAGCCGGCCTAGGTTCTGGTAGCGCCGGTTGTGCTGGAAATTCGTTGGCGTGAAGCCGAGAACGTCGGAGATAACCAGCACCTGCCCATCGGTCGAGCGTCCAGCGCCGATTCCAATGGTCGGGGCCTTGACCGATTGGGTTATGCAACCGGCGACCTCCTCAGGCACGAGTTCGAGAACAAGCAGTTCCATCCCGGCTCTGTCGAGGGCGATGGCGTCGCGGAGCAGCCGCATCGCTTCCTCGGCCTTGCGTCCTTTGAGGCGTTTGTCGTCATGGTGCTGCGGTTCAAGCCCCAAGTGACAGCAGACCTCGATGGAGGCCGCCGCAAGGGTTTCGACGATCTCGGGCCGCCGGCCTTCGAATTTCACGATATCGGCTCCGGCCGCGATCAGCATTCGGGAACTCGCCAGCGCGATCTCGGGCGTGTCATAGCTGCGGAAGGGTAAATCCGCAATGATCGCGGTTTTCTGTGCACCGCGGCGGACGGCGCCGACATGATGGCACATATCGGCGAGGGTCACATCCTTCTCGCTGGCGTAGCCGAGAAGATTGGTGCCGACGCTGTCGCCAACGAGAATGATATCGACGCCGTTCTCCTCCTCGGCCTTGGCAGTCGGCGCGTCATAGCCGGTCAAGACCACGATTTTTTGGCCTTGCTGCTTCATGCCGGTAAACCGGGCGGTTTTGCTTTTGCTTTCCTGTCCACTCGATCTCATGAGCTCGGTGATCACTTTCTTGCTGAGACAGCTTGAAGCTTTCTCTGTTTGCTTGCGATAAGAAGAACCGTACGGGACGATTCGGCGCCAGCCCTATCGCTCAACCGGCCGGCGGCCGGATGCAGGATACCGTCGATACGGGCCGTTGATGCTAGCCTTAATTCATGGGAATATAGGGTTTCACGGAAAATATGGACGCCTTGCATAGCCTGGTTGTGTCTTTTCCGGCGATGAGTGATACCTCACTCGAGGCGCCGGCACCGGCCAAACGCGCCACCGTCAAGGCTTTCGCCCCTACGGGCGTTCGGCGGCTTGCGCTGACCAATTTTCGCTCTTACGTCTCGCTCGATCTTCCTGTTCACGCACACCTCATCGTGCTGACCGGAGAGAATGGGGCTGGCAAGACCAATTGTCTTGAAGCCTTGTCGCTGCTTGCGCCTGGACGCGGGTTGCGCCGGGCAGAATTGGGCGATTTTGCGCGCAACGGCGGGCACGGCGGCTTCGCGGTCTCGGCCGAGCTCGAAACGCCGCTAGGCAGCGTCCAGCTGGGGACCGGCCTCGGGCCGCGAGCGGACGTGCCGGTGCAGCGCAAATACCGGATCGACCGCGAACCAGCGCCTTCCCTTCGCGCCTTTTGCGACCATGTCCGCGTTGTCTGGCTGACACCCGCGATGGACGGGCTCTTCGCCGGACCAGCGGGGGATCGGCGGCGCTTCCTCGACCGGCTCGTGCTCTCCATCGACGCCGATCACGGGGCCCGCGTGAGCGTGTTCGAGCGCGCGTTGCGCGGCCGCAACCGTCTGCTGGAGGAGGGGCCTTGCGCCGACCGCGGCTGGCTTGATGCGATCGAGGAGGAAACTGCCGAACTCGCGATCGCAATCGCGGCGGCGCGGATCGAAACCGTGGGGCGCCTTTCGGCTCTTATTGTTGAGACGGCGGACAAGGATTCGCCGTTTCCATGGGCGGATCTCGCCGTGCAAGGCGATGTCGAGACTTTGCTTGGGACCTGCTCGGCGCTCGAAGCCGAAGATATTTATCGCGGCATGTTGCATGACAACCGGTCACGCGACGCCGCCGCCAGGCGGACGCTGATCGGACCGCAGGCAAGCGATCTTTGCGTGCGGCACGGCCCGAAACAAGTCCCAGCGGCGCAGGCCTCGACTGGTGAGCAAAAAGCTCTCCTTGCCGGGCTGGTTCTGGCGCATGCGCGTCTCGTGTCCGTGATGAGCGGCTTGGCGCCGCTCGTCCTCCTCGACGAGATCGCTGCCCATTTCGATCCGGTCCGCCGCGATGCGCTCTTTAGCGTGGTGGAAAGCTTGGATGGGCAGATCTGGCTTTCGGGTGCCGACAGGGCGACGTTCGCCGCCATCGAAAATCGCGCTTTGATGTTGAAGGTCGTGCCGGGCGCCATCGAGGCTGACTAAGGCACGATCGCCCGCTATATCCAGCGCCGGACGCGAGCTCTGTAGCGCAGATAGTCCTCGCCGAAGTTCCGTTCGAGATAGGCTTCTTCCGGTTCGATCACGCCGTTTTGCAGAACAATCGCGAATAGCGGGACAACACCCAGAAGCCAGAGGGAATTGGCGAGGCACAAATAATTTAGAATTAGTCCGAGCGCGATGACCACGGCCAAAATCAAGGGGGACAAGGCGATGACGTCTGGGCCGCCGGGCAGTACCTCCTGCACGGTCTCTCCATTTGCGGCCAGCGCCGTCTCGAATCAGATCCAGCGCCGGACCTTGGCTTTGTAGTTCAAATATCTTTGACCGAATCGCTTTTCAAGATAGGCTTCTTCCGGTCCTATGACGCCTTTTTGCATGACCGCCGCGAAGGGCGGTGTCAAAACGAGGGTCCACAAGGAATTGGTGAAAACTGCGACGCCGGCGCAGAGCAAAACCATGCCGAGATAGATCGGGTTGCGGCTCCACGCAAAGACGCCCGACGTCGCGAGGTCGGTCGCCGGCGTTTGCAGGGAAAGCGTGGTTTTGATCCTGATCATCTCCTTTGCCGCGAAAGCCATGAAGTTGACCGCCAGAAAGATCAGGGCAATGCCACCCGGCAACGTATATCCGACCGGCACGAAGGATATTGGCCACACCAAATCGAGAAGAAACGAAGCTAGCAGAACCCCTGCCAGGAGAGCCGCGGGAGGAGCAATGACCTGCGCATTATAGCCCGATCCAAATGGCATGCCGGGCGGCCTCCCTGCGGTCTGTCGCGCTTTTGGCTTGTATTCCGTGACCGCAATCACAAATCTAGCATGGCGGCGCTTCGCCCGTCTATCACTTAGCCCCAGTGTTTTTGGCCGCAGAGTTTTTTGCTGCGCACGGCCGCTGCCGTTGCTATAGAGCCCGAGGCGCCCAAGTCTGCACCGTGCATGCCTGGGGGGCAGGGCGGCGGGCGTGGCGGAACTGGTAGACGCGCCGGATTTAGGTTCCGGTGGTGAAAATCGTGGGGGTTCGAGTCCCTCCGCCCGCACCAAATCTTGAGCGGTGCATTAAAGCGTTTGCTCGAGACGATGGCTTTAGCGATGCTCCAGAGTAGAGCCGAATTTGGAATGTCGGCAAGAGATGTGCCGAAACCGGTCTCTCAGGGTGAAGGCAACGAAGGGGAAAAGGGTTTTTTTCAAATGCAAGTCACGCAAACAAACTCGCAAGGCCTCAAGCGCGAATTCAAGGTTGTGCTGGCCGCAGCTGACCTCGCCGAACGCGTTGAAGGCCAGCTCGCAGAGGTTCAGGCCAAGGCGCGCATCCCCGGGTTCCGTCCGGGCAAAGTCCCTGTTTCGCACCTCAAGCGTCTTTATGGCCGCTCGATCCTGGCCGACGTAGTTCAGGACGCCGTGAACGAGGCCAATCGCAAGATTGTCGAGGACAATCAATTACGGATCGCCATGGACCCCAAGATCGATTTTGCCGGGGATTCACAAGAAATCGAGAAGGTTTTCGCTACGCAAGCGGATTTCGCCTTTACCGTCGCGCTCGAAGTGTTGCCGAAGGTCGAGGTAGGCAGCTTCGAGGACATCGAAATCGAACGGCTCGTTGCCGATGTATCCGATGCCGATGTCGATTTGGTCTTAAACAGGCTTGTGGAGCAAAATCGTACCTATATCGCCAAGGAAGGCGTCGCCGCAGCCGAAAAAGGCGATAAGGTCACGCTAGATTTTGTTGGAAAAATTGATGGCGAAGCTTTTGAGGGCGGATCCGGCGAAAATGTTGACGTCGTTCTCGGCTCGGGCAGTTTCATTCCCGGCTTCGAAGCGCAAATCGAAGGCATGAAGACCGGCGAAAACCGGACCTTTCCGGTGACGTTTCCGGAGAATTACAGCGCTGCCCGCCTCGCCGGCAAAGCGGCGACTTTCGATGTGACGCTTAAAGCTGTGGCGGCCCCTGCCGAGGCCGACATCGGCGATGCCTTCGCCAAGGGATTTGGCTTCGAGGACTTAAGCAAGCTCAAGGATAAAATTCGCGAGAATATTGAAGTCGATCATCTCGCGGCCTCGCGCGGAAAATGGAAACGCGAACTTCTCGACGCGCTCGACAAGAAATATGTATTCGACGTGCCGGAAGGGATGGTGGCAAGAGAATTCGACGGGGTATGGCGCACGGTCGAGGCTGAGCAAAAGCGGAGCGGGCGGAGCTACGAAGACGACAACACGACTGAGGCGGCGGCGAGGGCGGACTATCTCAAGATTGCTGAACGCCGGGTCCGGCTTGGCCTCCTTTTGGCCGAAATCGGAGAAAAGGCGGAGATCAAGGTCACCGACGAAGAGGTCGGTCTAGCTTTAACTCAGCGGGCACGCGCTTATCCCGGCCAGGAAAAGAGCGTCTGGGAGTATTACCGGAAAAATCCGCGCGCCCTAGCGGAAATCCGGGCCCCCCTTTACGAGGAGAAAGTCGTCGATTACGTCATTTCCCAAGTGAAGCTCACCGACAAAAAGGTTTCGAAGGACGAGCTTTTCAAGGCGAACAGCGAAGACGCAAACGAAATAATCCCCCATTCCGTGTCCGAGGCCGTGCCCGAATGATATGGGACGGCAGGTTTATCGAGGGGGAAGATTTTTCGTACTCGCATGCCTATATGCTATCCTTGTCCACTCGGCGGAACCACGCTCTTCTTGCCGTTCGAACAATTTCTTTTTTATAAGGGAAGACTCCGCCATGCGCGATCGCAGTCCGGTAGAAATCTACGATAACTATCTCATTCCCCAGGTCATCGAGAATACGAGCCGCGGTGAACGCGGGTTCGATATCTATTCGAGGCTTTTGCGCGAGCGGATCATTTTTCTGACGGGCCCAATCGAGGATCACATGGCCTCGGTGATCATCGCCGAATTGCTGTTCCTTGAAGCGGAAAATCCGAAGAAGGAAATTTCGATGTACATCAATTCGCCGGGCGGCGTGGTGACGTCGGGCCTTGCAATCTACGATACGATGCAATTCATCAAGCCCAAGGTCTCGACGCTATGCACCGGGCAGGCCGCCTCCATGGGTTCGCTGCTGCTTTGCGCGGGGGAGGCGAATGCCCGCTACGCCTTGCCGAATGCGCGAATCATGGTCCACCAGCCGTCCGGCGGCTTCCAAGGTCAAGCTTCGGATATTCTTCGCCACGCCGAAGACATTATGAAGGTCAAAAAGCGGCTGAACGATATTTATGTCCGGCATACCGGGCGGGATTACGACACGATCGAAAAAACCTTGGATCGTGATCATTTCATGTCGGCCGATGATGCGAAAGACTTTGGTATTGTGGACCATGTCATCGTGAAGAGGCCGGAAGAATTGCCGCAAGCGGACAGCAAATCGGCCTGATGGTACGTCTCTATGTCTTTGTTAATGTTCGCGTCCTATCGATAAGGGTGGCGTACGAGCCCCTCTGTGGGGCTGGCTTAACGGCATCGAGAATAAGGCTGCCGCGGGAACTGTGCCGGCGGGCAGTGGTTAGCCGGGTATTGCGAACGCCGGGCATACGGAATATTGATTGGTTTGGTATAAATATTGCTTATTAATGAAGTTGACACGAATCGTACATGTGACCGGCTTTCGCTGCCATATGTCGCAACAAATCGGAACAAATAGCATTTAGGTTGATGGAAACCATTGGATGGCTATGATGCGGGTTTCGTGGCAAGAGCAATGCAGGGTTTCAAAGCTTCGGCGATGCCGATTGTAACCGGGTGAGGGAGTCTGGGTTAGAACTAAACTGGGCTGGTTCGTGTGCTGATCCGCCAGCCGGTGGGCGAGGTGTTAGCGTCCGCCGACTTTCACTTAGAGTGACCGGAGTTAGCACATGACTCCGGCCGGTACGGAGACGTTCGATGACCAAGGTCGGCGGCAGCGACTCGAAAAATACTCTCTATTGTTCGTTTTGCGGCAAGAGCCAGCACGAGGTGCGCAAGCTCATTGCCGGCCCGACGGTATTTATCTGCGACGAATGCGTCGAACTTTGCATGGATATCATCCGCGAGGAGAACAAGTCCTCGCTCGTCAAAAGCCGTGACGGCGTTCCTACGCCGAAGGAAATCTGCAAAGTTCTTGACGATTACGTCATCGGGCAGCCGCAAGCCAAACGGGTGTTGTCGGTCGCCGTTCATAATCATTACAAACGCCTCAATCATGCGGCCAAGCACAATGATGTCGAGCTGGCGAAATCGAATATTCTTTTGATCGGACCAACCGGTTCAGGCAAGACCTTGCTCGCGCAGACCTTGGCGCGAATTCTCGACGTGCCTTTTACCATGGCCGACGCCACCACGCTGACCGAGGCTGGCTATGTCGGCGAGGATGTTGAAAATATCATTTTGAAGCTTCTTCAAGCCTCCGACTATAACGTCGAGCGGGCACAACGCGGGATTGTCTATATCGACGAGATCGACAAGATCTCCCGCAAATCCGACAATCCATCAATCACCCGCGATGTGTCGGGCGAAGGCGTCCAGCAGGCGCTTCTGAAAATCATGGAAGGCACGGTCGCGTCGGTGCCGCCGCAGGGCGGGCGCAAGCACCCGCAGCAAGAATTTCTGCAGGTCGATACAACCAATATTCTGTTCATTTGCGGCGGCGCTTTCGCCGGCCTCGAAAAAATCATCTCGACACGCGGCAAGAGCACGTCGATCGGATTCGGCGCGACCGTCCAGTCGCCAGACGACCGCAGGACCGGCGAGGTTCTCCGGAAAGTCGAACCGGAGGATTTGCTGAAGTTTGGACTGATCCCGGAATTCGTCGGCAGATTGCCGGTCATCGCGACGCTCGACGATCTCGATGAAGACGCTCTGAAGAAAATCTTGACCGAGCCGAAGAATGCGCTCGTCAAGCAGTATCAGCGCCTCTTCGAAATGGAAAACACGGAGCTCACTTTCCAGGACGAGGCCTTGAACGTCGTCGCCAAAAAAGCCATCGAAAGACGCACGGGCGCGCGTGGATTGCGCTCGATCATGGAAGGCATTTTGCTCGATACGATGTTCGAACTTCCCGGCTTAGAGAGCGTCGAACAGGTCGTCATTGGCCCCGACGTCGTTGAGGGAAAATCTCGTCCGCTTTACATCTATGCCGAACGCAACGAAATAAGCGGCGTGAGCGCGTGAGTTCGCGCCCGGGTGGAACGCCATCCTCGCGAGGCCGCGTCCAGCGGCAAGTTGGACGCGTTCTTCTTGAAACTATACCCCGCCGCCGCCATCTCTCCGGTATCGATTTCTCGAATAGGACGATGAAATGACCCAAACGCGCGAGCCGGCTCGCCCCGGTACGATCGATAGCTATCCGGTCCTGCCGCTGCGCGACATCGTGGTTTTTCCGCATATGATCGTGCCGCTTTTCGTCGGCCGTGAAAAATCGATCCGCGCCCTCGAAGAGGTCATGAAGGCTGATTCGCTCATTCTGCTTGCCACGCAGATGACGGCCGCCGACGACGATCCGGCGACGGATGCGATTTTCGCGACAGGCACACTCGCTTCGGTCTTGCAGCTCCTGAAGCTTCCCGATGGAACGGTCAAGGTTTTGGTCGAGGGTCAGGTTCGTGCCAAGGTGCAAGGCTATTCGCGCACCGATGATTTCTATGAAGCCCGTGCCGAGGCCATCGCGGACGAGCCCTTCGATAAGGTCGAGGTGGAAGCGCTCTCCCGATCGGTGGTCGGCGAGTTTGAAGGCTATGTCAAACTCAACAAGAAAATCTCGCCGGAAGTCGTGGCCGCGGTTGCCCAAATCGAGGATTACTCCAAACTTGCCGACACGATCGCTTCGCACCTTGCGGTCAAGATCTCCGATAAACAGACGGTGCTCGAAACCATTTCGATCGCCAAAAGATTCGAAAAGTGCCTGACCCTGATGGAGAGCGAGATCTCGGTGCTGCAAGTCGAAAAGCGCATCCGCACCAGGGTCAAGCGCCAAATGGAGAAGACCCAGCGCGAATATTATCTGAACGAGCAGATGAAAGCCATTCAGAAGGAACTCGGCGACGAAGACGGAAAGGACGATCTTGCCGAGATCGACGAGCGCATCAAGACAACGAAACTGTCCAAGGAGGCGCGCGACAAGGCGACCGCCGAATTGAAGAAATTGCGTCAGATGTCGCCGATGTCGGCGGAAGCAACGGTCGTGCGTAATTATCTCGATTGGCTCTTATCGATTCCTTGGAACAAGCGTTCCAAGATCAAGAAGGATTTGACTGTCGCCGAGAGCGTCCTCGACAGCGAGCATTTCGGTCTTGAAAAGGTCAAGGAGCGCATTATCGAATATCTTGCGGTCCAGAGCCGCGCCAACAAATTGACTGGACCCATCCTGTGCCTAGTCGGCCCTCCCGGCGTCGGCAAAACCTCGCTTGGCAAGTCGATCGCGAAAGCCACGGGCCGCGATTTCGTCCGCATGTCGCTTGGCGGTGTGCGAGACGAAGCTGAAATCCGCGGCCATAGGCGCACCTATATCGGCTCCATGCCGGGCAAGATCATCCAATCGATGCGCAAGGCCAAGAGTTCGAACCCGCTCTTTTTGCTCGACGAAATCGACAAGATGGGAATGGACTTCCGCGGCGATCCGTCATCCGCGCTGCTCGAAGTTCTCGACCCTGAGCAGAATCATTGCTTCAACGATCACTATCTCGAAGTCGATTATGATTTGTCGAACGTCATGTTCGTCACGACGGCGAATACGTTGAATATTCCGGCGCCGCTCATGGACCGCATGGAAATCATCCGGATCGCCGGCTACACGGAGGATGAAAAAGTCGAGATCGCACGCCGTCATCTCATCCCGGCCGGACTCAAGAAGCACGGTCTGGCGGAAAAGGAATGGTCGATCGACGATAGCGGCCTCATCACATTGATACGGCGCTACACCCGCGAAGCCGGTGTGCGAAATCTTGAACGCGAGCTCGCAAAACTGGAGCGCAAGGCCGTCAAACAGATTTTGACCGGCAAGACGAAAGTGGTCAAAATTACCGGCGAAAACATCCCGGATTTTCTCGGCGTGCCAAAATTCCGCTACGGCGAAGCGGAAACCGAGGATCAGGTTGGTGTCGTGACGGGCCTTGCATGGACCGAAGTCGGCGGCGAATTGCTGACGATCGAAGGCGTGATGATGCCTGGCAAGGGGCGCATGACCGTGACCGGCAATCTGCGCGAGGTCATGAAGGAGTCGATTTCGGCGGCGGCGTCCTACGTCCGCTCCCGCGCGGTCGATTTCGGCATAGAGCCGCCAGTCTTCGACCGCCGCGACATCCATGTGCACGTTCCGGAAGGGGCGACGCCCAAGGATGGTCCCTCGGCCGGCGTTGCCATGGCGACCGCGATCGTATCGATCATGACCGGCATTCCGATCCGGCGCGACATTGCGATGACCGGCGAGATCACTTTGCGGGGCAGGATTCTGCCTATCGGCGGGCTCAAGGAAAAACTGCTTGCCGCGTTGCGTGGAGGCCTCAAAAAGATTTTGATTCCCGAGGAAAACGCCAAGGATCTGGCGGAAATTCCAGATCCCGTCAAGAACGCACTCGAAATCGTGCCGGTCTCGCGCATGGAAGAAGTCTTGACCCACGCCCTGATTCGCCAGCCGGTGCCGATCGTCTGGGAAGAGGAGGCGAAGCCGCTGGCCCCGCTTTCCACCGAAGAGGACACCCCTGGCGCCATCACGCATTAGGACAGATGCTCACGCCCAAAGAAGCGGGCACCGTCTCTCAACTTGCCGAGCTGCCGCCACTTACCGCCGTAAGCCAGTAAGCTTGCGGCGGCATCTTTCGTCAGGCGTAAACGACGCTGGCGCAATCAATTTGGGCTGGGGCCGGCTTGCAACGTGTTCTTGGCCGCTTCCTCGGGCCAATATTGGTTTGCCTTCAAGATTTCGACTTCGTCAAAGGGCGAAGGTGATTGTGTGAGCAAAGGGGAGGTTATGCCGCGAAGATAAGTGTCGAAAAATGCGAGTAGGTAGGCATCGCGTATCGATTTGACGCGATTTGGGTTTACCCTCAACCACGATTTGAAATAGCTACGGCGGGTGAAGATCAGATCGGAAAGATTTTCATGATAGGATTTGCGAATGCGAAAACCAAAGCCATCCGTCCGGTTGGCTAGCCGCACCGCCGAGCGCATATTCCGATCCAAGAACGTCGCGTAATAACGCTCGATTGGCTCGCGGGATTGGAGCTTTTGCGGCTCTGGAAAAATATCATCCTTGACGAGAAAAACCATATAAGGCGATTTGGGGCTTTCATCAGCCGCTTGGCCGAACAACGCGCCGTCGAGATTAGCCGCTGCGGCGACTCGCGGATCAAAGGTGCTGGCCTCGGCAGCAGTAGCCCCACCAAAGGAAAAGCCGAAAAATCCGACACGGTCGAAACGGACCCGCGCGTGCCAGTCCGCGTTGGCGCAGGCTCTTAACCGGTCGAGTACCGTCATGGCTCTTTCCGCCTCGCGGCGTACTTTGCGATCTCCGGTCTGTATGAATCTTTTGAATGCTTCGGCGGAGGTATAGTCGAAAACCAAGGCTGGCAGGTTTTCGCCTGGAGCACCGGGCTGGGGAAGGTCGAGATCTATGTCGTCAATGGCCATAATAATATAGCCGTGACTTGCAAGCTCTGCGGCTGTCGAAGCATTGTCATTCCTTCTGCCACCATTCATTGGCGCGTAAAGGAGAAGCGGAAATTGCTGCTCGGTAGTGGCCAGGTGGCATTGGTCAATTACATTGGCGCAGAGCGGCAGCATCGCGGAGTCCGGCAGTTTGGCTACTGCCGGAGGTTTGACTTTCGTAGGAAACCACATTTGGACCAGGATCGCCGGGTCACCAGCGGTGGCGGATGAAAGCGAGAGATCGGAGGTCGCAACAGGAAATGGACCGGATGTGCCCTCGGGCGCTCGTGCGATCACCAATAGACGCAACGCTGTGACTATGCGGGGAATGGCCGGGATGAAAAGCAGGTTGCCGATCCCAATCCCCATCACTAATCCAACGAAACGGAAAACCCGCGGAGGCAGCGATAACCGTGCCGAACGATATCGTGCAATTATTATGGCAATGATGGCTGCACCTATTAGCCAGCCCCAATGGTCGCGCCAGTGTTCAAAATGCTCAATAAGCAAATCCGACATCATCGCAACCTCTCATTGAGACTGTTCAAAAGAGGATCATTATCGAATAGATGTTGACGGTTCGGAATGTTCCGGAATGGCTAGAGCGTGTCGCATTTTGATTGAATCGGTATTCCCAAAGGATCGCAAATCAGATTCATATGTGGACGCCCCCTTTGGCAAGGCGTTTTTGTCGGAATGCGTGATCGGTTGCTTTCATATGTCCGGCCTGTTTGTGCGGCGTAGATTTTTGCCGCTGGCCCTGATGGAAATCCGCCGATGAGGTCCCTGATCAAGCTGGCGCGCTGCTGAAGCGCCTTGAATCAGACGGGTTGGCCTCACCATTGGCTCGATCGTTACACATCATCGACTGCCATTGCCAATTCGGTTTGCCTAGGCCCCCCTCAGGCGGCCAGTTGGTAGGGCCGGTAAGCTTCCTTTCGCGTCAGGACTACCCACGCGATACGCGCCAGTTTGTTGGCGAGCGCGACCGAGACGATCCTGAACGGCTTCTTCTCCAAGAGCTTCCTGATCCAATTGGCCATGGGCGTTGGCTTGTCTTTCGTATGGCGAATGACTGCTGTGGCGCCGACAACGAGCAGCCGGCGCAGGTACCGGTCTCCTTGCTTGGAGATGCCTCCGAGTTGCGTCTTGCCTCCGGTGGAACGCTGTTGCGGCGTTAGGCCGAGCCAGGCGGCAAATTGTCTGCCCGACCGGAACAGCTCGGGATCGGTGACCGTGGCGGCCATGGCTGTGGCTGTGATTATGCCGAGGCCGGGGATCGCCGTGAGCCTTTGACTGGCCTCACTTTCGGCATGCCACGCGAGGAGCTTACGATCCAACGTCGTGATCTCCTCGGAAAGCGTCATGATCTGCCGAACCAGAATTTCCAACGCGGTGCGGGCGTAGGATGGCAAGGCATCCTTGTCGGATAGAACCTGCTGCGCCAGCTTCGCCAGATTGGCGATGCCGGGATTGGTCACGAGACCGAGTTCCGCCAGATGCGCCCGCAACGCATTGGCGAGCATGGTGCGCTGACGAACGAGCAGCGACCGGGCGCGATGGGCCATGAGAATGCTCTGCTGCTCGACGGTCTTTACTGGCACAAACCGCATTGTCGGGCGTTGCACGGCTTCGCAAATTGCTTCGGCATCCAACGCATCGCTCTTGCCCCGCTTGACGTAGGCCTTCACGTAAGAGGGCGGAATAAGGCGTACCTCGTGACCCATGGCAGTAAGCGTGCGAGCCCAGTAATGGGCTGTTCCGCACGCCTCTATCCCGATCAGGCACGGCGGCAGCTTCGAGAAGAAAGGCAGCATCTGTTTGCGATGTAATCGCTTCGTCAGCGTCGCGGCGCCCCTCTCGTCGACGCCATGCGCCTGAAACACACTTTTCGCCAGGTCCAGTCCAATCGTTCTGATGGTCATTGTAACGCTCCTCATCCCGCCTTGGGGGGCCGATCGGCATCATACCGCCGACCCCGGGCGGGGGCGTCCACATCATCAAACCTGCTGACTGGGGGGAGGTCGGCAAGGATGGCAAAGCCTTATTCGATGGATTTGCGCGAGCGGGCGATGGCGCGGCTTGCTGCGGGCGAAAGCAGCGCCAAGGTCGCGGCGGCGCTGAATGTTGCTGTATCGAGCGTCATCAAATGGGCGGCGCGGCGGCGGCGGCTCGGCAGCGCCGAGCCGGGCCGCATGGGCGGTCATCGCCCCTTCGCCATCAGCGGTGAGCACCGGCTTTTTGTTCTACGGGAAATCGAGAAGACACCGCATATGACGCTGCAGGCACTGTCCGAGGCCTTGACGGGGCGCGGTCTCAAGGTGCATCCGGCAACGGTGGGGCGCTTTCTTGCGCGCGAGCGCAAAAGCTTTAAAAAAAACCGTTCTGCCCGCCGAGCAGATCCGGCCTGACGTGGCGCGGCGGCGGCGGCGATGGATCCACTATCGTGACCGGATCGACCCGCGCCGCCTTGTCTTCATCGACGAGAGTGTGCTGCAGAGGCACGGAAGGAGTTCGACATGAACTGATACCTTAACGTGAA
>CAYTRB010000086.1:0-14648 GCA_964440215.1 uncultured Methylocapsa sp. | reverse complement strand
AGGACAGCATCCCCCGCATTGTTTGCGATTTCTTCCTTGTTCAAAAATGTCTGAGGAAAACGTGTCATCGCAGTCTTGCGGACGCTCAGCAAGTAATCGTTAACGGACTCACATGACTCAAGGCATTCATGCGGCACGGCCGCATGCTCAAAGAAGGTAACGCGGAGGAATTTATCTCCTTGCGCAACAGCGTGATCGACTCTGCTGAAATTCAGAAGTGTCGTCGCGATAGGGCCATTCCATCCAGGGTCAATAATTCCTACCGTAAGCGCCCAAATCCCATTTTTCGTGAGCTCGGTCTTGTATGTCACATGACCAGTTATCGTGTCGGGCAGCTTGAAGACTTCGGCAGAGACCACCTGAACCATCTGCCCAGGCTCCAGATTAAAGGGCTCATCGATCTTTTTTCCGGTATGATCAAAGATGCTGCCGATCGTGAGGTCAAAGCTGGTTCCCCGTGCTGTCGGCGTCCCTGACGAAAAGAAGTGGCTATGGACAAGTCTGTCGCCCGCGATCAATGTCATTCTCGAACTCCCATGAATGTGATACTATTTTAAGGTTTCATATTTGGTGCTGGATGCGCGATGCCACTCTCGTCGATTGATCGCTTCTTCCTAGTGCAGTGTGAAGCTGTAAAAAAAGAAAGTCACGACCCCGATCGGCAAGTTGGTGTCGTCATCGCAAGTCCTACCGGACACCTTTTGGCAACTGGATCGAACCGGCCACCAGAGTCCGTCGAACTTTCCCTTCGGGAAAGCCATCGTGCAATCGCGAAGGACCCCAACTGGAAGTACTTTATGCTTGAACACGCCGAGCGCAACGCTATCAACAACGCTCGGGGACTAGGCCACTCGTTAACAGGGGCGACGATGTACGGGACCATGTTCCCGTGTGCGGATTGCGCCCGGGCAATTGTGGCGGCTGGCATCAGACGACTGGTCGTACCGCACCCGGAAGCCAATCCGCAGCGCGACGAAAAATGGCAGAGCCACTTCCAATACGCGCACCAGATTTTGGACTTGTCCGGGGTCGAGCTGGACTTTATCGCACCAGCAGATCTCGCAGATCCGGAGTAGAGGTCCCGAAACGTCAGACGCCGCTAGTTCGATAGATGGCCATACATTTCTGCTGGCTTCTCACTGCATCACACGCGGGAGTCGTGGATGCTGCTAGCGGTCGCGGGCATGTAAGTGAACCACACAAAACCCAAAAACAGCGCGAGCGCCCGATTGACCCGCAAGAGCAAAGCGTCGCTGGCTTCACCGATCACGCCGCCGATTTTGGCAGCGGGAACGACCGTGATTTTGTCGATGGCGATCTGCGAAAATTCCCGCAGTCCATTGCGCTTCGAGGGATCGACTTCGAGCAACCTTACATCTCTAACCGCCTCTGGCAACGCGGCTGGCCATCGCGGCAACACCAAGCTTGCTGTAGCGTTGCGGTTGAAATTTTGGCCGGTCTTACATGATCGCAGACGAGACCGCTGTCTGTGGCCTTGTAAGGTTTTGCCCTCCAATCGGACAAAAGTGTTTCACGTGAAACATTTTGGTACGATTGGCACCGCCGCCTTCCGCCACTGCCTAGAAGGCGCGCCTATTCAACCAATACAATCGGCGGGAGAGGAAAGGCGTCAGGCTCCGACTGCGCCCGGATCAAAGCCTCGCCCGGCGCATAGGCGCGTAAAATCAAATAATAGCCGCCATCGGGCGCGGGCAGCCAATTGCCTTCACGCCCGTCGCCGGGGCTGTTTTTCTGAAGGTAGATCGTCAAGGATCCGTCCGCATTACGCTTGAGGGTCTTGCTATCGCTGCCAAGCGAATAGCGGCCGAGCGGATTGGGGACGGTGTAATTGTTCGCCGAATCATACAAGGTCAGCGACCAGAAACCCGGCTCGACAAAAGGCGGCGTCACCTTGAAGGTCACGCTGTACCGGTTAGCGCCCGATAGGCGATTGCCATCGCTGCTGGTGACGCCGCCGATATAGATGGCTTCTTTCGGCGTGTTCGCCGTCAGCCCATTCCGCGCAACGATCGCCCGCGTATAATAATCCGTCCCGAAATTGCCGATCGTTGGCGGTTGCACAACCCAGCCATTGCGGAAACTGCCATTCGGGAGAAGCGCAAATTCCTTGCCGATCCGCGCCGCAACCTTGCCCATGGACGCTACAACGACGGGCGGGAGCATGCCACGATCCCAAGGCTTGCCGGGCTCGATCCCGAGCGGCTTGAAGAGCGGCAAGAGCGCCGTCACCTGATCGGCTGGCGGCGGGTTCTCGGCGAGCGCATCGGCGAGGATGTCCCAGAACTGCAACGGGTCCTTGAAGGCCAAAGCGCTGACCGGCAGCTTCGGATCCGAAAATTCCGGCGCCGCATAGTGGTAGGCTGGCGCCACAGGCGATGGCTTGCCTGTCGCTTGGGCGAGCCCTTCAACGGTGATCGCATCGAGGACGGCTTTGGCGGCCGGCAGATCGTTCCCGTCGAGGACATGAACCCTCGGCTGAATCAGGACCCAGCGGGTCGGCGCATCGATACGCTTGACATGCGGCGGTAGCTTGCCCTTCCAGCCGGGACCAACCAAGGCAAACTTGCCGCCCTTGTAGCCTGTCGCGACGCCGCCCGCATAAGCAAAAGCGTTGGTCCAAAAATCCACGATCTCGACCATGTAGTAACGGCCGTGCGAATCCGGCACGCTCAAGATAACGGGCTCGGCGGCAAGGTCGAGAAAACCGAAGCCGTAGAGCGTATTGACGTTTGGCGTGACATAGCCCGCCTCTTGCGAAAGTGCGGGCGTCGAGATGTCCTCCATCCGCCAGATCGCGTTCACGGCGGCCTTCGGCTGCGGCCCAACCGAATCATTGTAGCGCAGGCAATACATGGTAACGAGCGGCGACCCCCAGGCGGCCGCGGTCACGGCGAGCGCCTCGGAATAGGCGCCGAGCGCCTTGGCTCGCTCCGCGGCCGCCTCCGAAAGGGGGGACTCATGCGGAGGTTTGGCCTCGAGCGCAGGCTCTGGGCTGGACGTTTGCGCGAAGGCAGGCGCCGCCATGATCAAGGCGGCAATGACCAGCCTCCCGCGCATGATGTTGCAGCGTCTCACCGCTGAGCCTGTGCGCCCTTTTGTCCGGGTTTCCGCCGCCATGAAATCCTACATTTCACAATGATCGCGCGCCTTGACGGTCCTATTGGTCATCAAGGCGCTCTGGGCGATTCAAAAATTAATCGATGCCAATACTTCATAAATAGTTTGCTTGGCTTAATCCTGCCTATTGGACCGGATGCAAGGGAAGACGCGCTTGGTTCAAAGCCTATCCTCACTCATGAGCTGGATTAAGATGCCGTCGCGCAAACCGCGGTCCGCGATACGGACGCGTTCGGCGGGGAACACCCGCCGGATCGCTTCAAGAATGGCGCAGCCGGCTAGGACGAGATCGGCGCGCGCCTGGCCGATGCATCCATTGGCGGCACGCTCCGCGTAAGTCATCTTGCGCAAAATTGCGACCGTGTGATCCACCTGGCAGCTCGACATCCACAAGCCGTCGACGCGGCGGCGTTCATAGCGGGCGAGGCCCAGAAAGACCCCGGCGATGGTCGTCACCGTTCCGGAGGTGCCAAGCAAATGGAAATGGCGGCCGCGCCGCTCGCCATCGACCTTCGCGACGAAACTCTCGAGTTCCGGTACCACGTGCGCGACCATCGCCTCGAATGTCGCGCTGGACACTTCGTTGCCGCCGAATTCTTCCGCCAAGGTGACGACACCGAGTTTTAGGGAAACCCAAAAACGGATGCGCTCATCAAGCGCCATATCGGCCGGTTGAGAACAGGCGGAAGCAGCCCGGCCTAGCCAGACCAGCTCCGAGGAGCCGCCGCCGATATCGAACAAAACCACGCTTTCGGCGGCGGCATCGACAAGCGAGGCGGAGCCGGCGGCAGCCAGCCGCGCTTCAGTTTCACGATCCACGATCTCAAGTTCGAGCCCTGTCGCCTCGCGCACCTTGGCCAGAAATTCGGCGCTGTTGCTGGCGGAGCGGCAAGCCTCCGTCGCAATCAATCGCGCCCGGGTCACGCCGCGCGCCCGCATCTTGTCGCGGCATATTTCGAGCGCCCGTAAAGTGCGGTCGATCGCCACCGCGCTCAGCGCGCCGGTTCGCGAGAGACCCTCGCCCAGCCTGACAATCCGGGAAAAGGAGTCGATGACGCGAAATCCATCTTGACCGCCGCCCGCTGGCGCCGCCCGGGCGATCAAGAGACGGCAATTGTTGGTGCCGAGATCCAGGGCTGCGTAGGTGTGCTTATGTCCGGAGCACCGCCCCTGTCTATCGACGGACATCTCGGCGCGGGCAGCCGCCTCGCCACCCCCGCATTCGTGCAAACTTGCCCGAGGCGTGCAAATCTCGAGACCGCCGGTTCCGGCGCCATCCGCTGGCCTCACGTTACACCCCCGGAGCCTCTAGCAGGCATTCCTCTTCTTTACTTACCCTTAAATGGTGAAAATAAGTGTAGCAAGACCGGACCTAAACACCAAGCGGCCCGCAAACATGGCGGCCCTCGCCTTAAAAAGGCGTGGGCTTTTGAGCGAAAGGCCTGCTGCACCTGCTGGCACAAAAGCCAAACCCGGAACGCGAAGCCAGCGTCCGATTCCGGGCCCGGAAACGGACAAAACTGTTTCACATGAAACAGTTTGGTCCGATTGAGAAGCGCCTGAAAATGGTCTGCCGTGAGGCGGCTGCCCGGTGCGGCGCGCGGATTGGGGGCAAGCGAAAGAGTGTAGATTTTTTCTTTCCAGCCAAACCAGAAGCGATCAAGCTTAAAGTAATCTTCGTCTGGGATTCCTGTACGCTACGCTTTAAAAGAGTGCACGCGTGACTTCGTTTCGCAACATCGGCAGGACCTCCTGCTCGAACCAGGGGTTGCGCTTGAGCCAGCCGCTATTGCGCCAAGAGGGATGCGGAAGCGCGATGATGCGTGGCGCCTCGCCCAGGAATTCGCGCCATCGGCGAACGGTTTCGTCAACCTTGAGGCCTTTCGGCAACGGTCTTCCCGTTCGGGCAAAATGGTAATCCTGGGCGAAGCGCCCGATCGCTAAAATACATTCGATATGAGGCAAAGCCGAAAATAATGCGTCATGCCAAGTCTCGCGGCACTCGCGGCGCGGCGGCAGGTCGCCCTTGTTGGCATCATGGCCGGGAAAACAAAAGCCCATCGGAACGATCGCCACCCTCGTCTCATCATAGAAAACCTCCCGCGAGACATCCATCCATTGCCGCAAACGATCGCCCGAGGCGTCGTTGAAGGGCAGTCCCGTGAGATGCACCCTGATTCCCGGCGCCTGGCTTGCGACAAGCAGCCTTGCGGTTGAACTCACCCGGAATACCGGACGCGGCTCGTGCGGCAGCGGCGTATTGCGCGGTTTCTCGATACAAAGCCGGCAGGCTTTTATGCGCCCGGCGAGAGCCGGAAGATCCGCGATCGAATCCCCGCTTGTCATGGGCAATCGCCGGTCCAGCCAGAACGGCGTGCCTGTCCTGGGCATGCGCTAACCGGCATTGCGTTTATTCTTTCACATTCATACCGCGGGACCCTATGGAAAGCGCCAGGCTTCCGCCGGGACTCCCGGCACCAGGTCCAGACCAGCCTTTGTTGCAAACAAATCTTAGGATTGCTTGAGGGGGTCATTAATCTTTTTCCAGCATCGTCTCCGCAATCTTTCAAGTGCTGCGAAAATTGAGCGGGTCTTTCAAAGCAGGTCTTGCATAGAATGACGAATGTAACCGCAGACGGCATCGCGCTCGGATACGCTGGCAAGCCAGTGGCCGCCATGCCGCGCGGACGCCTAGCCACAGAGGTGCGCGATGCGTGCGAAAAGCTGACATCGTCGGCGCCATCTCACTATGGCTTCGAGCTTGAACTGCTCCGTCTTTTCGCGAAAGGGCGCCGGTCTTCGGGCCCGGCGATGGCTGCGCTGGGCATGCTGGCCGCCGCCGCCGCCACCACATGGGTCGCCGCCGATACTGTCTTGCTTTGGCTCGCAGTTGATATCGCGGCACTCCTCTTGGCCTCCCATATAGCCGGTAAAATGCTGGCTAAGGAAGACTCCGCGCTTGACAGCCGCCGCTGGCGGTTGACCTTCAGCTTTGCCGAGACGGTCCAGGGAGCCACATGGGCGGTGCTCGTTTGGCTCGTCAGCAAGTCCGGGGACCCCGACGCGCGCAGCTTCGCCCTGGTTTTGCTTTTGCTCGTCGCGGCAATGAACGCGACGATCTCCGCCTCGATTCCCGTCGCCGTGACCTGCGCCTTGACACCGATGACCTTGGCCATTCTTGGCTTTCTATGCCCGGCCAGCCCATCCGATGCGAGTTTCGTCTTGATCGCGCTGGCGTGCGGCGCGCAGCTTTATTTCATGTTGCTGGCGAGGCGGCTCCATGCCGCCGCGCTCGAAACGCTCTCGTTTCAAGCCGAGAAAGACGAGCTCATCGCCGAGCTCGAACAAGCCAAGGCAAACAGCGATCTCGCCCGCCACCGCGCCGAGGCCGCAAATCTCGCCAAATCCCGCTTCCTTGCCACGATGAGCCATGAGTTGCGGACACCGCTCAACGCCATTCTCGGCTTTTCCGAAGTCATGAAAGGCGAATTGTTCGGATCGCACCAGATTGCGTCCTACAAGGACTATTCCAATGATATCCACGCGAGCGGCCAGCATCTTTTAATGCTGATCAACGAAATTCTCGACCTGTCCAGAATCGAGGCCGGGCGCTTCGACCTGAAGGAGGAAGCGGTCGCGCTCGCTCATATCGTCGAGGAATGCCGGCGTCTTCTCGGCTTGCGGGCGAAAAAGCGGCATCTCACCATCGAGAAGGCCATCGAGCCAGACTTGCCGCAGATTTTGGCCGACGCGCGAGCACTTCGCCAGGTCATTTTGAATCTTCTGTCGAACGCGATCAAATTTACCCCGAAAGGCGGATTGATAAGGATCAGGATCGGCTGGACCACTAAGGGTGGTCAATATGTGGCGGTGCGGGACAGCGGCCCCGGAATTCCCGAGGATGAGATCCCGACCGTCATGTCCCCATTCGGCCGCGGGACCCTCGCGCAAAACAATGCCGAGGAAGGCTCGGGCCTTGGTCTGCCGATCGTAAAAGGCCTTGTCGAGCTCCACGGCGGAACCTTCACATTGAAATCCAAACTCCGCGAAGGGACAGAAGTCATCGTGATTTTCCCGCCCGAACGGGTTCTGGACAGCTTACCCGCAACGGCCGAGAAAAATGGGGCGGCGAGAAACGGACGCTGGTACCAGCAGGAAAGCAATCCGGCGGCGTAATGCTCCGGCCGCTTAGAGCTCGCTGCGCAATTGCCACCGCTACCCAACTTCGACTATGTCGTGGGCCAGGCAAGCTAGGCGCGCCCGGCCACGAATCGACTCGCCCGAGCGGTCACCGGCTTTGTCCGGCGGCTACCGGCGCCTTTCCAGTCATGCGAAGAGGATAAGCCGGAGTGCTGTCGCGACCAAGACTCCTACGCCGCCATCTGCAAATCCGCGCCCTTGCGGCGGCCATTATGGGGTCCGTTGCCTTTCTTCCAGCGCGCGCCGAAGAGCCGCCGGCACTCGCCGCACCGGCAAAAACCGAATCCGGCACGGAGCAAAATACGGCGCAACCAGGTCACGCGGCCGAGCATGCCCAAGCGCCAGCGGCGCAAAACCCTTTGCCCGCCCCTGCGACCACCTCCCATACGATCGAGCTTCCCGGACGCAAACTGCGATTCAAGGCGATCGCCTCGGCGATCCGTTTAAGTGACGCCGAAAGCCTCACACCAAAGGCCGATATCGCCACCCTCGCCTTCCTTCTCGAAGGCGCCGACCCTGCCAAGCGCCCGGTTACTTTCGCGATCAATGGCGGTCCTGGCGCCGCCTCCGCCTGGCTCGATCTCGGCAGCCTGGGACCTTGGCGGCTGCCTTTCGATCGCACGTCGCTCGCGCCATCGGCGCCTCCGGTCACAGTCGACAACGCCGATACCTGGCTCGATTTCACCGATCTTGTTTTCATCGATCCGCCGGGCACCGGCTATAGCCGCATCTTGGCGAAGGGCGATGAGACACGCCGCCATTTTTATTCGGTCAAGGGCGACATCGAGGCCCTGGCCGTCACGATCCGGAAATGGCTCACGGCCAACAAAAGGCTTGTCAGTCCGAAATTCATCGTTGGCGAGAGCTACGGCGGGTTTCGCGCGCCAAAACTTGCGCGGCAGCTGCAAGACGAGGAAGGGATTGGCGTCGAAGGCCTTGTGCTGATTTCACCGGTCCTCGATTTCGGCTGGTTCGAGGGCACCAATAATCCGCTGACCTTCGTGACGCGGCTGCCCTCGCAGGCCGCAGCCGCGAAGGGGATTTCGGGTCAAGATGGGCGCGCGGCGCTTGCCGAGGTGGAAGCCTATGCGGCAGGCCCTTATCTTACCGATTTGCTGCGCGGCGAACGCGACCCCCAAGCGCTGTCCCGCATCGCCGACAAAGTCGCGGGTTTCACGGGCCTCGATCCGGCCCTTGTCCGCAAGCTTGGCGGGCGTATCGACATCACGACATTCGCACGCGAAAGGGAACGCGCTGGCGCCAAGATCACAAGCCTTTATGACGCGCGCGTCAGCGGTTTCGATCCTTTCCCGCACGGCGCCTCGAGCGATTATTCCGATCCCATTCTCGACTCGATCAAGACGCCGCTTGCGAGCGCGATGGCCGATATCACCGGCAATCGTCTTGGCTGGCCTGTCGATGCCCGCTATGAAATCCTCAATGAAGACGTCAATCATGCCTGGGACTGGGGCAACAACGGACGCGGCAAAGCGGAGGCGCTTTCCGATCTGAAGCGCGCGATGGCGCTTGATCCCGCTCTGCGTGTGCTCGTCGCGCATGGCGTGACCGATCAAGTGACGCCTTATTTTGCCTCGCAGCTTTTGATCGACCAAGTTCCCCCGATGGGCAATCCCGGCCGGTTGCGCCTAAAAGTTTATGGCGGCGGCCATATGCTCTATCTTGACGAAAAATCCCGCGCCGAGCTGCGCGAAGACGCGCGGAAATTGATCGAGGGTAAATGAGGCGGGGCGCTTAAGCTGGCGGCGGTCTGTAAGCCCCTACTTCACTATTCTGCCCGACACCTTGGCTTCCTCAAAGGTCGCCATGCCAGTGTGGCAAGCCATTGCCGCCTTGATCAGTCCGAATGCCAAAGCGGCGCCGGAACCTTCGCCAAGCCGCAAGCCAAGATCGAGCAAGGGGTCCTTGCCGAGCCGCCGCAGCACCTCTTTATGAGCGCCTTCCGCCGAGACATGGCCAGCGATGCAATGGTCGAGTGCCGTCCGGTCCAATGCATGGAGAAGGGCAGCCGCGGCACAGACCACATAGCCATCGAGGATCACCGGAATGCGTTCCATGCGCGCCGCCAGGATCGCGCCGGCCATCGCCGCGATCTCGCGGCCGCCAAGCCGCCGCATCACCTCGAGCGGATCGGAAAGCTGCCCCTTGTGATGGGCGGCGGCCGCCTCCACCGCCGCGATTTTCCGCGCCAATCCCAGATCATCGACCCCCGTGCCCCGGCCGCACCAATCGGCCGCCGCGCCGCCGTAAAGCGCATGGTAGATGGCGGCCGCGATGGTCGTATTGCCTATGCCCATTTCGCCAAGGCACAAGAGATCGACATCGCCGGCGATGGCCTCCATCCCAAAAGCGAAGGTCGCGGCGGCCTCCTTTTCCTCCAGGGCCGGGGCCTTGGTGATATCCTTCGCCGGAACATCGAGCGCCAGATCGAAAACCTTCAAACCTAGTCCATAGGCCGCGCAAATCTGGTTGATCGCGGCACCCCCCGCCGTGAAATTGTCCATCATGGCGCGCGTGACCGAGGACGGATAGGCCGACACGCCGTTTTCCGCGACGCCATGATTACCCGCGAAGACCGCGACAAGAGGCCGGTCAATCGATGGCTCAGCCTTCGCCTGCCAAGCGGCCAGAAACGCGACGGTGTCCTCGAGCCGGCCGAGCGAGCCCGGCGGTTTGGTCAGTGCCGCCTGGCGGGCTCGGACGGCCTGGCGCGACTCCTCCGACGCCCCGGGCATAAGCGCGATCAGGGCGCGGATCGAGTCGAATGGCTGTTTCTGGACGGACATTGAGCCCTGAAGCGGGAGAAATTCTTTCTCTCTTAACTTAGTGCGGCTGCCACCGGAACGGGCCTGCGGCAACACGCCTCGTCTTTTGCTGCATTTGCGATATTGCAATGCAGCATGATCTTTCCTATGTAACTCCCCAACCGCTAGCTAGGGAGGAAAATCTAAGGTTATCAATACGGAATGGAGTCCTAAACTATGAAAAGCCAAATTTTCTTCATCGCCATGGGGATCGTTGTCTCGACAACGGCACTCGGTTTTGCAACTGTCGGCCAACCGCCCGCCCCTCAGCCTTACAAGACGACTCCGGTCCTCATAACCGATTCGGCCGCCGCGAATAAGCCGCGCCGCATCTATTGCTACAACGGCACCAAAGGCGAGCCAGGCAGCCTCTACCGGGGCTGGGTCTGCGAACTCGAGCAGGCAGCACCCGCATTGTCGAACTGAGATCGCGGTCACAGGGCCGGACTCACATTGCTGCAAACTGGTTGCGGCCGTCAAAAACACAACAAAACCGGCCGATCGATGGCGTAGGTCTCGTTTGCCAAGCAGGCAGGACTGCTCTGGCGATTTCTCGACCATCGATCCAGCCGGCACCGGAATTGGCGTGTGGCAAGACGCCACGTTCTTGCTGCAGTTGCGATATTGCAATGCACCATTAACTTTCCTATGTGAGGATCACTCGGAGGCCTTGGGATGATCTCTAATGTTATCAATATGTTATGGAGTCAAAGATGCTAAAGATCGAGATCATGAAAACTCAGCTGTCCTTCACCTTTGCGGGATGTGTACTCGCGATTTTGGCGCTTGGCTTCACCGCAGTCAGTCAGCTGTCCGCCGTTCCGTTTCGTGAGATCGTCCAGGTCCGTATCGCCGAGGCGGCCGGGATCCCCTCAAATCGATACTATTGCGGTGCTGGGAAGAACGGCCAGTATAGCGCCGTGCATGGAGCCTGGGTCTGCCCGACCGAGCTTTTGCCCATGGAGACAAATTGAGATCGCGGCCGTAGAGCGTGGCCCCCGGAATGCCGCGGACTTTCGCAGCAAACACTGGCCCGCGTGATCGCACCAATAACGAAGACACAGAACGGGCCTCGACAAACCCCGCCTGATCAAGGATGAGAAGCGATGCGCCCAGGCTCGTCGCTACTCGCCGATTTTTGGCTTTGTCTCGGATTTTTCACGCGGCTGCCAATTCGCCTGGCGATGCGCGAAGCAGCGCACCCCCCTTCGCTCGCACATTTTTCGCACGCGGTGCGGGCCTTGCCGCTTGCCGGCGCGGTCCTTGGCGCGATCGCCGCACTCGTTCTCGGCGTGGCCCATGGAGTAGGCTTGCCTCCCATCCTCGCAGCACCGCTCGCGCTATGCTGTTTGATCATGCTCAGCGGGGCACTGCATGAAGACGGTCTTGCCGATTGCGCCGACGGCTTTTTTGGCGGCACGACACGCGAGCGCAAGCTCGAAATCATGCAAGACAGCAGAATAGGCACATATGGGGCGGTGGCGCTCGCTCTCAGCCTCTACATACGGGCGGGAAGCCTTGCGTCGATCGCCGGCGAAAGCCTAAGCCTAGCAGGCACTGTGCTGATCGGCGCAGCGGCTTTGTCGCGCACCGCGGCCTTGATCCCCTTGGCGTTGCTCCCACCGGCGCGGGAAAAAGGCGCCGGTTTTGCCGCCGGAAAGCCGGAGCCTGCGGCGCTCAAAGCCGCTGCTTGCCTTGCCATTGCTGTTGCACTGGCTCCCGTCCTGGCAGGAGCGGGACCATTCCGCTCCATCGCCTCCATTGCCGTGGCAATAGGCGCGGCGTATGCCATCGTGCCGCTCGCCAGAAAAAACATCGGCGGCCAGACCGGGGACGTCGCAGGCGCCGCGCAGCAGCTGAGTGAAATCGCGTTTTATCTCGCCTTCGCGGCACGCTTATGAAATGAGCTGCGCGGGCCAGCCGGCGCAGCTCTTAACGTATCGCATGATCTTATCCGGAAAGCCTGCAACTTTCCGGGATCATGCTTTAAACCCCAGCGAGATATTGGGTCGGATCGACAGGCGTCGTACCTTTGCGCAATTCGAAATGAAGCTGCGGCGAGGCGACATTCCCGGTTTGCCCGGATTTGGCGATGGTTTGGCCGCGCTTGACTGTCTCGCCAGGCTTGACTTCGATATCGCTCGTATTCGCGTAGGCGGAAACGAAGCCATTGGGATGCCGGATCAAGATTAGATTGCCGTAGCCTTTCAACTCGTTCCCGGCATAAGCGACGACGCCGCTTTCGGCCGCCTTCACCGAGGTTCCCTCGGGAACAGCGATATTGATCCCGTCGTTGCCGCCGGATTTAAACGATTGGATGATGCGCCCGCGCGCGGGCCACCGAAATTCCGGATTGGCTGCTTCGGACACCACTGCGCCCGTTTTCGCCTGCTGTGGGGCCGCCGCCGGTGCCGCATCGCGCGGCCCTTTGGTCTCGCCCGCTGCCTCGGCTTTTGCCATCCGCACGGGTTCTTGCTTCGCGGTTACGGCCGCTGATTTGGGTGCGCTTGTCGCTGCGGGCTGTTTTTGGGCCGGGGTCTTCACTGTTGTATTTTGCGCGAGCTTTTGGGCTTGCTTTGCGGCCTTCTCTTTGGCGGCCTTTTCCTCGGCGGCGGTCTTGGTTGCGAGCGCACGGGCCTTGGTGGATTTCAAATCCTCCGCCTGGCTCGCCAAACTGCGCGGCGGCGCACCAGCGGTCTTGGCCGTTGCTGCCGTCTTACTGCCCGCCGCCGCTCCGCTCGAGGCGGCCAGCGCGGCATTATACACGGGGATGACAATATGGCTTCCCGGCTGAATTTGCGCCGCCGAGGATAAACCATTGGTCCGGACAAGCGCGTCGACTGGGATTCCGTAACGATTGGCGAGAACTGTGGCCGTCTCGCCTTGCGCGACAACGACCGGCGAGCCGCCTTGCGCGGACCATCCGGCGACGCTTTGCCCGCCGCGCGGCGGCGAGATGGCGGCAACCGGTGAACTTGGCTGCTGCGGCGGAGGGTTGTAGCTTGCCGAAGGCGCGCTGAGCGGGCGCGATTGCACCGGAGACACCGGCATCGACGCCGCGACGCCGGACGACGGCGACGGTTGCGAGACATTCGCCGACGTCTGGAAAGGATTGGACAAGGGATCGCCCAGGCGCTCGGAATTGGCACAACCGGCGAGTAAACCGGCGACAGCACCGGTCAGGGCGAGACGAAGCGCGAAACGCGTGCAAGAAACACAAACAAAATCAGTCATGACCAACCCACCGACGCAGTGTCTATGAAGGCATTAAGTGCCGACTAAGTTAAGGGACGGTTTAAGATGAACGGATATTCACGAAAAAACGGACAAAATTACGATTTCTGTAAAATCCCGTGAACCGTTCAGAGCGCCCGCGCCTCGCCCGGCATAAGCGCTTGCAGCCGGGACGCGCAAATCAGTGTCTCTTCGAGGTGTCCGGCCTCATCGCGCGTGATCCGCGCGATCTGTTGGCGCGAGGCGCTTTTGGGGTCCGGCCGCGCCGCCACTAACAGGCCGCCCACGCCAAGCGCCGCAATGAGATTTTCGGGAATCTCAATAAGCAGGCCCTGGACAATGATCCGGTCAAAAGGGCCAATCCCTGGCGCGATCGCTAGGCCATCGCCAAAGGCGACCGCGGCATTGCCGATCGCCAGCCGGGCAAGCCTTGTCCCGGCCTCGATCGCGAGGCTCTGAAACCGCTCGATCGAAAGCACTTCGCGCGCGAGCCTGGCAAGCAGCGCTGTCGCATAGCCTGATCCGGTTCCGATTTCGAGCACCCGGTGATCGCGGGCCGGCGCCAACGCCTCGATCATCCGGGCGGCGAGCCAGGGCTCCGGAAGGGTCTGACCGCAGCGCAGCGGCAGCGCGATCGGCCGGCCCGCAAGGTCGGCAAAACGGTGCGGCACGAAAATCTCGCGCGGCACATTTTCGAGCGCCCGCAAAAGATTGAGATCCTGGATACCGCGCGCCCGCAAATCCATGAGAAACGCCGCCTTGTTTTGCGCGTCCGGCGATTCCCCAATTTCCCGCAATGGCTCGTCGAAGGGCAGCAAGGCGCTCAACCGAAGATCCGCGCAAAGCTTGCGAGCGCGCGTTCGTCGGTCAACTCAAGATTGAGCGGCGTCACCGAAATGAGGTTTTGCTCCAAGGCCGCGAGATCGGTGCCATGCCCCGGGGTCGAATGCCCGCGCGCAACGGAAATCCAATAATAGGGTTTGCCGCGCCCATCGGCGCGTTCCTCGACGGTGACCGTTTGCGCATCGCGCCGGCCTTGCGCGGTAACCGCCACCCCCCGCACCGCCTCCGGCGGGCAAGCCGGAAAATTCACATTGATGACGATCCCTTGCGGGATGCCCTCGGCAATGATTTTGCGGATCACCCCGGGCGCATGGGTTTCGGCGCACCCCCAAAAGGCTTCGTCGTGCCCAACCGGTCCATAGGCCTGGGAGAGGGCAATCGAAGGCAGGCCGAGGCTCGCCCCCTCCAGCG
>CAYTRB010000085.1:0-14802 GCA_964440215.1 uncultured Methylocapsa sp. | reverse complement strand
GAGACGAAAGGCTCGTCGAGGAGGAGAAGATCGGGCTTGACCGCGAAAGCACGGGCGATGGCCACGCGGCGAGCAAGCCCTAGCGATAATTCGCCTGGAAAATGATCGAGATGCCGGGAAAGACGCAAGGCCGTGACGATCTCGGCGAGATCGATGTCGCTCAAAGCTCCAACGAGGCGCAGGTTTTGTGCGACGCTCCGCCACGGCAGCAGCCGCGGCTCTTGGAACACCATGCCGATCTTGTGCCTGGTTGGTAAAGCGATACGGCCTTCGAAATCGACGTCGAGCCCAGAAACGATCCGCAGCAGCGTTGTTTTTCCACAACCGGACGGCCCTAGAAGGGCGCAGATTTCGCCTTGCCGCAAGCTAAAGGTAACGTCGTGGAGGATGATGCGCGTTTGTCCCGAGGCGGTCCGCAAACTCTTCCGCGCGATGGAAACGTCAAGCTCCATGCGGCGGCCGCCAACGCGAGAGATGCCGTTCGAACGGTTGCACAAGGACAGTTTCAATCGCCAGCATGAGCCCCACAAAGGGAAGCGCATAGGCGAGGAGGCGCGTCACGTCGAACAGCTGGAAAGCGATGCCGATCTCGAAGCCGACACCGTTCGAACGGCCGAGCAGTTCGACAATGAGGACAATCTTCCACACTAGCGAAAGACCAGATCGCATCGCCGCCGCGAGATAGGGCACAAGCTGCGGCAAAACAACATGGTATAGCTTCTTGCCAAAGGTGAGGTCGAACACGCGCGCCATCTCATCGAGGTTTTTGTCGAGTGCGCGGGCGCCTTCGCGCAACGTGACCGCCGTGTTTGGCAATTTATTGAGAGCCACGGCGCCGATCGCTGCAACCTCGTTCAGCCCAATCCAGATATAGGCGAGAACGATGACCACAAGTGCCGGCAGGTTCAAGAGCACGATCAGCAAAGGATCGCACAAGCGGTCAATGGTCTTATTGCGTCCCATGGCGACGCCGAGCACTGTCCCCAGCACCATCGCGAGCGCAAAAGAGACGGCAACGCGGGCAAGCGTGACAAAAAGGTTCAAAAACAGGGCACCTGACCACGCCTCGGTAGCGATGACCGACACGACGGCAAGAGGCGAAGGCAGCGTGCCTGCCGTTGCCAAACGGGAACCCGCTTGCCAAACGAGCAGCAGCAGGATCAGCGGCAGCAGCCGGAACAAGACGGCTTTAGTTTTCCCGGGGCGCCAAACCGATACTGCCTTTATAATAAGTTTCCTCATCAAGTTCCTTTGCCGGGCCTGTGAGATCCGCGCCGCCGGTCTTGGCGAGGACGCGGTAAAGAACCCGCGCATCGGCGGCTTCCTCTTCGACCGGCCGCCGCGGGATGCCATCGATATAGCTTTGCCGGTAAAGAGCGAGTTGCGCTTTGTCGCCAATTCCAGTCTGAGGGGCGATGGTCTCCCAATCCGTGTCGGAATGCGCAAGAAGGTCCTTGGCTTCTGCGGCGATCTTGAAGAACCGCGCCAGGGCATCGGCATGGCTGCGCGCGAAACCTTCGTCGAAGACATAGCCAACCATGGAAACCGGACCCTTGACGCCGAGGCGCCTTTCCACTTCATCCATGCCGATAAGCCGCCGGAACCCGCGTGTTTCGAGCGCCAGGCAGAAATTCCAAAAGTTCAAAGTGGCATCGGCCTCGCCGTTCGCGGCTTTCTGATACAAAAGCGCGGGAGCGCCATAGATGACATTCGCCTCCGAGGCGATGTCGAAATGCGCCTCGCGCGCGAAGGCTTGCAGCATGAGCCAGCTCTTATCCAGGGGGCCTCCCGCAACCGCGATTTTTTTGCCCCGCAACCCGTCAAGGTCCTGAATAGGTGACGCCTGATCGACCATGACCGCGCCGAGCGCCGTCGAATAGGGGACGAAGACAAGCCGGCCGCCCAGACTTCTCTGCCGCGCGACCCATAGCCAGTCGCTGAGGATGATGTCGGCCGATCCGCCCAGAAGAGCGATCTTTCCGGCTTCGGGGGAAGCGAGTTCGGTCACTTCAATGTCGAGGCCGGCTTTTTTGTCTAGCCCCCGGCCGCTCATGATTGCGAGTTCCCAGCTAAACGTTCCAGTTTTTTGCACTGCGAGACGGAGCTTGTCCGCGGCTCCTGCCTGGGAGTTGAACAAGACCGCCAGCATGAGGTAAAACGCCGCCCGGCCAAGCCGGCCTATGAGGCAGCGGTGGTGGCCAGTGCGCGCGGGCATGGCGCTCACGGAGTGGATGTCTAGACGCTGCGGCGGGCGACCGGCCCAGCCCGGGTTGTCATTTGCCATTGTCTCAGGATACATGTTTTACCGCGCGGGCCAATCAGGATCATTCGTTAGGCTAGGTCGCAGGCGTGGCGGGATCGTGATCGAGAACCCCTCGCAATAAAAGGGAAGGAAACCGGATATGAAGCGTAAATATGTCTGCCTTGTCGCCGCGGCCGCCTGGGCTGGTTCCGTTGCCGGGGCTTTGGCACAGGATGCCGCCGCTGGTGAAACGATCTTCACGCAAAAGTGCAAGGTCTGCCATCAGATCGGCGAGGGCGCCAAGAATTTCGTCGGACCCGTGCTGAATGGGCTGATCGGGCGCAAGACGGGCTCAGTACCGGATTATAATTATTCCGATGCGAACAAGGACTCGGGGATTACCTGGGACGAGGCGAAGCTCAAGGAATATCTCGCCAATCCGAAGGCTGTCATTCCGGGAACCAAAATGATTTTCGCCGGGCTTCCCAAGGAAACTGATCGCGACAATTTGATCGCTTATCTGGCTCAGTTCGGCGCCGACGGTAAAAAGAAATAATAAGCCGCAAAACTCACGGTCCCTCGCGCCGCTTGAGCATACCGCGCGAGGGATCGTAAGCGGCGATCGCCGCGGAAAGAAAGACAATTGTCGCACCAAGCACGACCGCCAAGGCCAGGAAATTAATCTGTTCGTATAATGCGAAGCGAATCAGTTCGACTGCATGCGTGAACGGATTAAGTTCGCTGAAGAAGGCGAGCCAGGGACTGCTCTCACGCACGCGCCACAGAGGATAAAGCGCCGAAGATGCGAAAAACATCGGGAAAATCACGAAATTCATGACTCCCGCGAAATTTTCCAATTGCTTGATCAGGGACGACAGAAGCATACCAAGCGCGCCCAGCATAAGGCCCGCGAGGATGAGCGCCGGAAGCACGCTCAAATAGCCCCAAGGCGACGGTGGCTCGATATCCCAGAAATAGGCGATGAGAAGAAACGCGTAGACTTGGGCAGCCGATACGGCGGTTCCGGCGGCAAGCTTGGAGGTCAAAAGAAACCAGCGCGGGAAAGGGCTCACGAGCAGGCTGCGCATATTCCCCATTTCGCGATCATAAACCATCGAAAGCGAGGATTGCATACCGGCGAAAAGCGCGATCATCGCCATGAGGCCCGGTGTGATATAGACGTCATAGAGCACATAAGTTTCATAGGGTGGGATGATCGACACGCCGAGCACCGAGCGCAAGCCCGAAGCGAAGATGAACAGCCAAACGAGCGGGCGGACCAGCGCCGAGACAAACCGCTCCCGCTGGTGCCAGAACCGCAAAGCCTCGCGCCAAACGATGCCCTTGAAGCAGCGCGCATAATGGGCCAGGCCGAAGCCCTCGCCCTGCGGCTTCGCCACTACGGCTGGTCCCATGGGGTCCCCTCGCCGGCGATGCCGGTTACTCTCTTGAAGGCGCGCGCAATATCCGGGGCACCCGCACGGGCGGCGACCTCGGCCACATTGCCGTGATCGAGAATCTTGCCTTCATGCAATAAGACGACATCGTCGCCGGGTTCGATCTCATCGATAAGATGCGTCGCCCAAAGGACGCCGATGCTTTCCTGCGCAACAAGACCCCGGACATGCTTGAGAATATCGGCGCGCGCCTTGACGTCCAGTCCAACCGTCGGCTCATCAAGCAAAAGCATGTGCGGATGATGCAGCAGCGCGCGCGCAATCTCTACTCGCCGCATCTGGCCGCCGGAGAGATCGCGCGCCTTGTCATGAGCGAGGCCGGCCATCGCGACTTGGTCCAAGACAAACCCGGCGCGGAGCTTTGTATCTTGCGCGGAGATTCCATGCAGAGCCGCATGATAGGACAGGTTTTGCAGAACCGTCAGATCGAGATCAAGGGTTCGCTGTTGAAACACGACGCCAAGCCTGCGCAGCGCTTCGCCGGGGGCGCGGTTCACATCGAAACCGAAAATCCGGATGATGCCCTTTTGTACCGCGAATAGACGCGTGATCAAGGAAAACAGCGTGCTTTTGCCAGCACCATTGAGGCCGAGCAATACACAAAAGCTGGCGCGTCTCACGCTGAAGGAAACATCAATCAGAGCCTTGCGCTTGCCGTAGCTATGGCTCACGCCTGCGACCTCCAGCGCTGAGGAGATCGCGCCCATTGGTTGGCCGCACGCGGCTTCCGGGTCCGGCGGAGAAAAACTCATTGGCCTGCAATCACCACGCCCCAAGGAAAGGAACCCACAGGAATCGATTTCACCACTTTGAGGTTCGCCACGTCGATCACCGAAACATCGTTCGAAACGCCATTGGTCGTGTAGAGATATTTGGCGTCCGGGGTAAAAGCTAGTTGCCAGACCCGTTGGCCGACCAGAAGATATTTCTCGACCTTTTTCGTTGCCGTATCGATAATTGCGACGCGATTGGCGGGCCCAAGGGCCACGAATGCCCGCTTGCCGTCCGGCGAAAATCGCAAGCCAACCGGCTGGATTGCTTCTTTCGAGAGCCCCGGCACGGCGAAAGCAATCTTCTGTTTGACCTTGGGGTTGGCCGTATCAATCACGCTGACGGTGCCGCCGACCTCGGAGGAAACCCATAGTTCCGAACCGTCCGGCGAATATTGCGCGGCGCGCGGCCTCGCATCGACGAGCACATTGGCAAAAATCTTGTGTGTTTGGGTGTCGATCAGATGCGCCATGTTCGTCGTTTCCGACGTGTTGACGAGCACTTTTCCATCGGGGCTAATACCCATTCCCTCAGGCTCGACTCCGACCGGAATTTCGGCGACGGCCTTGCGTGTCGCGACATCGATCGCGGTAACCAGATTGTCGTTCTCGTTCGAGATATAGAGGAGCTTGCCATCGGGGCTCAAGATCAAAAGCTCGGGATCCGGCCCTGACGGCAGAGTCCCAATGATCGCGAGTGTCTTGGTATCGAGAATCTGGATCAGATCGTCGTCGCCGGCGCAGATATAGAGCTCGCTGCCGTCCTTGTTCAAGACGATCCCGCGCGGCCGGTGACCAACCGGCACAGTCTTCGTGACCTCCAATTTGTCGGTGTCGATAATGGAGATCGAATTGCCTTTTTCGTTGGAGATATAGGCGGTGAACGCAAAGGCCGGAGTGGCCATTGCGAAGACCAGCACAGGAAGCGCGGCGACATGGAACACAAGAGCGCCCATGCCTGATTTCATCGAAAATTTCATTGTAAGTTGCATTTTGTTTCCGGCTGGTCGAAGCCAAGCGTATCGAGTTCGGAAGTTTGGTGCAGAAAGCCTTCCTGCGGTGAAACCGAGACGATCATGCGTCCGTCGCCTAGCAGGATAGGCTGGCGCAATTGCTGGTTCCAGTGGCGCAAGGTTTGCTTTTGACCCTTGAAGGCGGCAATGGCGAACTCCGGGCCGGTGAGATAATCACGGATGATCTTGGGATCGTTGGAACCCGTGCGCGCGGCCGCCTCGCCGATCATGCGCATCGCCACCCAGGCATTGTTGTCGCGCGCGTTCATGCGCCGCGAGGCCAATTTCATAAAGCGGTTTTGCAATTGGATCGCGCCCCATTGCTCATGGGTTCCATCCCAGCTCAACGGTTCAAGTCCGGCCGAGCCGGCGACCGGGCGCGGATCCCACGTGCGGAAGGGAAGATAGTTCGCGAAGACGTCGCTTTCGTCGGCGGCGACAAGCACATCATAGACTGGTGCGTTTTGTGTCGTCACCGGAATGAGTCTTTGAGTCTGCACGCTTCCAGAATCCGAACGGCGGCCGCCGCCGGTGTCCTCGTAGATTCGCGCCTCAACGATCTTGGCACCGAATTTTTTCGCGGCGTGTGCCAACGCCTCGGCGTAGAGTTCGTCTTGCGGATGAGACCCCTTGATCAGCATCCAGCGTTTCCATTGCTTCCACACGAGATATTGCGCAAGACCGTCGGCAAGCATGGAGTAGGAAGGCGCGACATGAAACAGATTGGCGCGGCAATCTTCCTCCCGCAGCGAATCCTCGGGGGCGCTGGTGTTGAAAATCAGGACCCCCTTGTCCTTAGCCATGTCGGCGAGCTTGAGAAGTTCCGCCGCCGGAAGATCGGCAAGAACGAAGGCAATTCCGTGCTGGATAAGGCCGTTCAGCGCGGCGACCGGGTCGCCGTCCGGCGGCAGGCGGATGTCCTCGATCGTATAGGTCTGGCCGAGAAAACGCCCCGTTGTGTTATTGTCCTCGACGGCGAGCTTGGCACCGGCGATGCCATCATCGGCCGACGGTATGTCGAGGATCGAGAGGGTCTCTTTCGGATGTGGCGCGCGGATGAAGCCGGCCTTGACGTTGATGTTGGAGGCTGCATCAGCCGGAAAAGGGCTTGCCGCGAGCACCACGCCGAGAAAGACACCGAGAATGCCATGCTTGAAGCTCATGCGTGCATGATGTTTCGTAGCGGCGGCCGAATCAAGCCCGCAGGCATCAAGATCATCCTTCTTTGCCTTGATCAAGCGGCAGTTCCGGCAGGCCGGCCAAAGCATTGACGATCGCAAACATCGCCTGCTCGTCCGGGGCCTCGGCAATGAGCACGCTTTGGAGACCCGTATCCAGAAGCGGGGCCGCCGCGTCATCCGAGATGCATATATGGTTTATCCGCGAAAGGTCGAGCCCCGCTGTCCGTGCGAGGCAGAGGAAAATCTCCGCGCTGCGCCGGGAATAATGCAACACCGCGCCGATGCCGCCAGTTTCGGCAACGGCCAAGGCACTGTCGCTTAACGATTCGGCGGGTTGCGCTGCGTAGACTTCGATCGGCTCAATTTCAAATCCCGCTTCGGAGAGATTCGCCTCGAGGTCCGGCTTGCGGTCACGTCCGGCGAGATAAACGAAATGGCTCGGGGCGGCGAAGCGCGTACCAATATCTGCTGCGAGTGTCTTGGCGTCTGGCGCAATCAATGCCGGGCCGTCAAAGCCCCGCTCACGCGCGGCTTCCCGCGTGCGCTCGCCGACCAAAAGCAAGGGCATGAGACGGCGCGCCTCGGGCAAAGGCCAGTCCGGCGCAGCGGAAAACAATTCGAAGGCACGCGCACTCGTCGCAATGATGCCATCGATAAGGCCCGTGGGCCATAGCGCGCCAGTTGGCTCCATATCGAGAACCGGAGAAATCACAGTTTCATGCCCGTGGCGCGCGAGGCTCGCGGCCGTCCGTTTCGATTCCTCCTGTGCGCGTGTGAGCAGTATCAACATATCGTTCGCAATCCGTGACAAACATTCGAAATGAGGCTTTGGTGTGATCACAGCTCGCACGCAATGTCGAACCAATCATGTGCGATATATGCGAAGTATAGGTGAGCCGAACTCTCCCGGACAACTGGAAAGGCGGCTCGTCCCGAACGGTGGCTGATTTTCAATGAGTTGCAGCGTTCTTGGACGGCTCATGCGGCAAAACCAAAGAGACAAAGACCAGGCAGGATTGAACGGGCAGCGATCATAACATTGTATAGGATCCAAGACATGTGGCTGGCCAAATGGGTGCCGACTGCGGCATCCACTTAAGACCGATTCCGGGCAAACATGTAGAGAGCGGTGAAACAATTCAACCGTTTCTTTTGGTTTTTGCTAAAGCATGCGCACCAGGATCTTGCTGGTGGGTCAGGCAAGAAACGCACTCAACCGGATTTGAAATTCCTGCGTGATCCGTTCGAGCGGAGTTCGGCAAGCACCGTCTCACCAGCGATTGCCTTCGAGCCTATCGTCACCAATGACCGCGCCGCGCCGGGCATATAAACATCCACGCGCGACCCGAAGCGGATCAAGCCAAACCGGTCGCCGGCGCCCACGGCCTCACCCTGGCGGATGAAACAGACGATCCGCCGCGCGACAAATCCAGCTATCTGCACGACCCCGAAGCGGCCGCTGCCACTCTCAATGACGAGGCCATTGCGCTCGTTGTTTTCGCTCGCCTTATCGAGATCCGCGTTGAGAAAAAGACCAGGCTTGTAGGCGATCTTGGTCACCCGTCCGGCGATGGGGACACGGTTCACATGGCAGTCGAAGACCGACATGAAAACGGAAATCCGCTGCATCGGTTCGGCACCAAGGCCAAGCTCCGGCGGCGGCGCGAAATAGCCAATTGAGGAGACGATTCCATCGGCGGGCGAGACAACAAGAGTTTCATCGAGAGGCGTGAAGCGGACCGGATCGCGAAAAAAATAGGCGCACCAGGCGGTGGCGATTGCACCAATCCAGCCGAGAGACCCAGCGAACGAGCCAAGAACAACGGCGGCAATGGCAAAGCCCGCCACAAAAATATAGCCCTCCGGATGGATGGGCGTGATCTGCCTGCGGACCGAATCGATCATCGACATGGAGCAATCCTATCTCGTACAAATTATCGGCCGACGTCCATCTGCCAGACAGCCGCCCCCGCCATTGCCTGACTGACGGATCTGCCTGCCACTTGAGCGCCACTAAAGACTGACGGGCATGACAGGGTCCTTGTCCAACGAGGATTCCTCCTCCGGTTCGCCTTCCGCCTCGGGCGGTCCTTCCGTCTCGATCTTGATACTGAGCCTGCCTCCTTCTTCGATAGCGGCGCGGCGCAAGGTTTCCTCGGCTAGCCGCACTTCATTCTGGCGTTTCCACAATGCCGCATACAACCCATTTTGCGCAAGAAGCGAGGCGTGCGCGCCGCGCTCCATGATTCTGCCGCGGTCAAGCACGATAATCTCGTCGGCATTGATGATTGTCGAGAGCCTATGCGCGATCACGAGGGTTGTCCTGCCCTTGGCTACGAGATCAAGGGCGTCCTGAATCTCACCTTCGGTAAAAGAGTCGAGCGCGGAGGTCGCCTCGTCGAGGACGAGAATGGGCGGCGCCTTCAAAATGGTTCTGGCGATAGCGACGCGCTGTTTTTCTCCGCCGGACAGTTTCAATCCGCGCTCGCCGACTTGTGCTTCGTAACCGCCCGGAATCTGTTCGATGAAATGATCGATTCGGGCAAGCCGCGCCGCCTCCCGCACCTCGGCATCGGTCGCGTCATAGCGGCCATAACGGATGTTATAGGCGATCGTGTCGTTAAAAAGAACCGTATCTTGCGGAACCATGCCGATCACCGCGCGCAAGGAGGCTTGCGTCACCATCGCGATGTCCTGACCGTCGATGGTGATCCGCCCGGAAGAAGGCTCGTAGAAACGGAAAATCAAACGCGAAAGCGTGGATTTCCCGGCGCCAGAAGGGCCAACGACCGCCACGGTCTTGCCGGCGGGCACCTCGAAACTCACGTCCTTCAAGATCGCCCGGCGCGGATCGTAATGAAACGACACGTTCTCGAACAAAAGCCGGCCGCTTGTGATGGCAAGCGGTTTCGCGTCCGCGCGGTCCTCGATCTCCGGATGCTGACCCAAAATGGCAAACATCATCTCGATGTCGATCGCCGATTGCCGGATCTCGCGATAGACGACGCCCATGAAATTTAACGGCTGATAGAGCTGGATCATCATCGCATTGATCAGGACGAAATCACCGACCGTATTGGCACCGCTCTTGATTCCGTTGATGCTCATCGCCATCGCAGCCGTTAATCCCACTGTAAAAATGACCGCCTGTCCCGCATTGAGCCAGGCAAGCGACGTGTAGGTCTTGACGCTCATCCGCTCGTAACGGGCGATAGATTTATCGTAACGCGCGTTTTCACGCGCCTCGGCAGTGAAATATTTCACGGTCTCGAAATTCAGAAGGCTATCGATCGCCTTGGTATTGGCGTCGGTGTCGCTCTCGTTCATTGCCCGCCGGATCGCGATCCGCCAATTGGTCGCAGAAGCGGTGAAGCCCATATAGGCCAGGATCATCACGCTTACCACGGCGGCATAACGCCAATCGAATTGATAAAGAAAGACAGCGAGGATCAGAACAAATTCGACGAGCGTCGGAAACGCCGTCAGCATGGTCGTGCGCACGATGGTCTCGATCGAATTGCGGCCGCGTTCGAGGATACGGGTGAGACCGCCGGTCTTGCGTTCGAGATGGAAGCGCAGCGACAGGGAATGCAAATGCGAAAACACATCGCGGGCAAGGCGCCGTACCGCATGCATCGCGACATCAGCGAAGATCGCGTCGCGGACTTGGGTGAGGAGCGCCATCACGATACGCAGGCCCCCATAGAGAAGCGTTAAGGCCAGGGGGCCGGCGATCACGCTAGACAGGGAAGCTCGTGCCGGGCCGCTCAAGGCATCCGTCGCCCATTTGAACGAATAGGGGACCGCAATCGTGACAATCTTCGCGGCCAGCATCAAAACCAGGGATGCATAAATCCGCAGCATCAGGTCGCGCCGCCCGGATGGCCAGATGTAGGGCCAGAGCTTGCGGAGAGTAGCACCGGGCGCCGGTTTTGCTTGAGGCTTGGCCTGAGTCGTAAAGACACCAGAAGAGAATGAACGCGACATGTGGCTCTCTAAGCATCATTTCCGAAAACTGGCCACCGGTTTTCAGGAGAAATGAAGCGGCACCAAAGGATCTCAACAAGATCGCACGGGCGAGCCAATGCAATGATGCCGGGAGCTTAACATCCCACAGGCATATGAACCGCCGCCTGGGTGTCCCGGCCGGCGGCACGCCAAAATGACCCAGCACCGCGTCCGCTATCAGACGCTCTTGACCCCATAAGGGTGGCGCGCGACAAGCAGACCATGTCATCGAAACACATCGCCGTCGAGAAGCGTTCCCGCCTGGTTTCCAACATCTGCGTCTATTGCGGCTCCGCTCAAGGTTCTGACCCCCTCTATGCAGCGGCGGCGCGTAAGCTTGGCCAAGCCATGGCGGCGAGCGGCCTTGGCCTCGTCTATGGCGGCGGCGCCACCGGCCTCATGGGCGCCATCGCTGGCTCGGTTCTCGCCAATGGCGGCCGGGTTACGGGCATCATTCCGGATTTCTTGATGAATAAGGAGCACTTTCTGCCCGAAATACAGGAATGTCTTATCGTCGGCGACATGCATGAGCGTAAGCGTCTGATGTTCGAGCGCGCCGATGCCTTTGTCGCGCTGCCTGGCGGCATCGGAACCTTGGAGGAACTCGCCGAGCAATTGACCTGGGTTCAGCTTGAGCGCCACACGAAACCCGTGGTGATCGCCGATATCGGCGGCTTCTGGCAACCCTTGCTTCAGCTTTTCGCCCATATGCGCGAGCGGCGCTTTATTCAAATTCCTTTCGAAGTCCGCTATCTTGTTGCCGAAAAGATCGAGGATATTCTCCCAATGATCGAAACCGCCGCGGCAAAGGCAGCGCTTCTTGGCGCCCGCAAGGAGACCGTCGATCCGCGCTTGTGAGGGCTCATTTCCGGGCTTTTGAACCGGAGCAAATGAGAAGAGGCCATGGCCGTGATATCGAGGACAATGGCAACACGCATGGATTGTGGTGGAACGTGACGTCTGGTCCCGAAACCCCTGATGCCGGCCTCAAGGCGGACCCGGCTGAACGTCTGGCGCCTCCGGAGGAACGCCGGGCGGCGGCGCCTTTCGTCCTGATTCTCGCAGCGTGTTTCCTGATCCACGCAGCGATTTTGGCAATCCTCTTTTTTGGGGATTTCTCCATCTCCCGCGAGGTCACAAAGGCGGAGGAGATACCAGTGGAGATTGTCGCCGAGATGCCGCCCGAGCAAAAGACCGAACCCCTCGGAAAGTCTCTCCCGCCGCCGCCCGATTTCATAACCCCGCCCGTAGTGAAAGAGAAGCCGCCGCCCGAAAAGGTGGAACTCGAAGACGTCCAAATCGCGCATGACGCGCCGGTCTCGGGCAACGACAGCCGAACCCACAAGGGAGAACCCGAAGCGGAAACGAAAGCGCCGCGCGTCGCGCCGCCGCCCAAGCTCGCGTTGCCGCAACCGTCCCAAGACAAGCCGGAGCAGGAAAAGGCCGCGGCGGCTCCCTCGGAAGAGAAACCCGCCCCTCCGTCGCCGCCATCGGAGCCGCAGAAACTCGCCGACGACACGCCCGATGCCGAGGCTCTCGACAAGGCCCAGCCGGAACCGCCAGCCAAGCAGCAGCCAAAACAAAAGCCGCAAGCCAGTAAATCCCCTCCCGCCCAGGGCAAAACCACCACTGTCGCGCAACAGCTTGCGGCCTTTACGCCGGCCCCCTCCTATTCCGTGGGATCTTCGGCCAAAGCCGCGCCGATCAGCGGCGGAACTGAAAAGGCAAGTTACGAATCCTTGCTGATGGGGCTAATTAACCGCAAATTGCATGTTCCCCCAGAGACCCGCGCACAACACCTCATTCACGTCGGACAGATCGGACTCTTCGTCGATGAACTGGGCCATCTGACCCATCAGGCGGTCTACCGCGCGAGCGGCGACCCGGTCCTGGATGCCGCCTATCTCGAGGCGGTCCGCCGCGCAGCGCCGTTTCCCGCCCCCCCGAGAGGCCTGCCGCACGGTTTCATCTTACAATATACAAATCAAGATTAGCCCCGGATGGCCGGATTCTCGGGTTCCGCTTAATACGCGCCGGACTTCAAAAGCTTGAAGGTGATTGCATCAGTCAGCGCCTGAAACGAGGCATCGATGATATTGGCGGAGACGCCCACTGTCGACCAGCTCGCGCCAGATGCACCGCGAAATTCGATCAAAACCCGTGTGACCGCATCGGTCCCGCCCTGGAAAATCCGCACGCGGAAATCGACCAGTTCAAGATCCTCGATAAAGCGTTGATATTTACCGAGATCCTTGCGTAAGGCGAGATCGAGCGCGTTGACCGGGCCTTCGCCTTCGGCGGCCGAGATGAGGGTCTGACCATCGATGTTGACCTTCACGACGGCCTCCGACACCGAAATGAGAGCACCTTGCGCGTTGTGGCGGTGCTCGACATCGACGCGGAAGCCTTCGACCTTGAAATAGTCCGGCACCTGCCCGAGAATCCGGCGGGCCAGAAGCTCAAACGATGCATCCGCCCCCTCATAGGCATAGCCAAGCGATTCCTTCTGCTTGACCTCGTCGAGGAGACGCACGACGCGGGGATCGCCTTTGTTAAGGCGCACGCCGATCCGTTCAAGTTCGGCAAGGATATTCGATTTCCCGGCCTGGTCCGACACGAGTAATCTGCGTTTGTTGCCAACCGTCTCTGGCAGAATATGTTCGTAGGTCTTCGGTTCCTTCATCACCGCCGAGGCATGGATGCCCGCCTTGGTTGCAAAAGCCGAAGCGCCAACATAGGGCGCGTGCCGGTCGGGCGCGCGATTGAGCAATTCGTCGAGTGTGCGGCTCACCTTCGTCAGGGTCGCGAGCTTTTCCAGCGTCACGCCGATTTCGAAGCGATCGGCGAAGTCATGCTTCAACAAAAGCGTGGGGATCAGCGACACGAGATTGGCATTGCCGCACCGCTCGCCAAGGCCGTTCAGGGTGCCTTGAATATGCCGCACCCCCGCGAGCACGGCGGCGAGCGAATTGGCGACCGCGTTGCCGGTGTCGTCATGTGCGTGAATGCCGAGATGAGACCCCGGCACATGCGCCACGACCTCCGTGACGATCCGCGCGATCTCGTGCGGGAGCGTCCCGCCATTGGTATCGCAAAGCACGATCCAGCGGGCGCCCGCCGCATGGGCGGTTTTCGCGACTTGCAGCGCGTAGCTTTGATTGGCCTTGAAGCCGTCGAAGAAATGCTCGCAATCGAAGAGGACCTCGCGGCCTGCCGCCAGCGCCGCCGCGATCGACTGGCTTATATTTTCTAGATTTTCCTCAAGGGTGCAGCCGAGCGCGACATGGACATGGTAATCCCAGGCCTTGCCGACGAAAGTGATGGCGTCGGCCCGCGCATCGAGAAGGCCAGCGATGCCCGGATCATTGGCGGCGGAGCGGCCCGCTCTTTTGGTCATGCCAAAGGCCGCGAGGCGAGCATTTTGTAACTTGGGTTTTTGCGCGAAAAATTCCGTGTCGAGCGGGTTGGCGCCGGGATAGCCGCCCTCGATGTAATCGATCCCGAGACCATCGAGCAGCGCAGCGATATGGCGCTTATCAGCGAGCGAAAAATCGATGTCCGCCATCTGCGCGCCATCGCGCAAGGTCGTGTCCAAGAGGCTGAGTTTTTCGCGCGTCATGGCGACCCGTCCCGCTTGGGTTTGGGCGGCAGCGCTTTTGTCATGCGCGTGTTGCCGAGCCATAAGCCGTCGATCTCGACCGTGTTGCGTTGAACAGCCCTGTAGCCATGCGTCTCGAAGAACGGTTTTGCCGTATCGCTGGCATCTGTCACGAGCGTGGCCGAGCCACGAGCGGCGGCGAGTTTTTCGATCGCGTCAACAAGGGAACTCGCCACGCCGGATCGGGCGACGGCCGGGTGGACATAGAGCTGGTCGATCACGCCGCCATCCTTCAAGACGATAAAACCCACCGGACCGCCGCCGATCAGCGCGACAAGGGTCAAGGCGCTTTCGAGATTTTGCGCAAAAGCCTCGTCGTCATCGACGGCGGAGGCCCAGGCGCGCCGCTGCGCCTCGTCATAATCGTCAACGGTCAATTCCTCAATGGCGGCGAAGCGGATCTCGCTAAGCAGAGGAAGGTCGGAGGCGAGGTAAGGCCGCAGCGACGGTTTTGGAAAAGCGCTGGCGTTCAT
>CAYTRB010000084.1:0-14808 GCA_964440215.1 uncultured Methylocapsa sp. | reverse complement strand
TCTCCCTTCGCCTTGTTTAAAGTTGCAAGAGGTCTCCGACGATACTGTCGGCGAGTTTGCCGTCTGCGGAAGCGTAGGACGCCTTCAGCTTGAGCCCGATGACCGTCGTGGCGCGCGTACTGGCGAGTCTCCGGATCTCTGTGTCGAGAATCTCCAGCGCGACTGCCTCGGCTGTTTTAGATTTTTCCAAAGCTTGGAGGGTCATAATGCTTGGGTCGCGCAAATAGGCGATCTGCGCCTCGTTACGGCACAAAAGCGCATTGTGAAAAGCCTTCTCGGCTGATTCGACCTTCTCGGCCAGGACGAAAAGCTCGGCCTCCCGGCCGCTTGTTTCAATCGTTACGAACCCCGAACACTCGCTATTTCCTCGACTTATGATTGAGTTATTTCCGAAAGCATACGCCATCTGCGATAGAGCGGCGTTAGGCATCTTCGATCGGCCCATGAATGCACCGTCCACGAGACGAAGGTCTGCTTGAGCCATGGCGATCTTTCCTTCTGGGCTGGAACGAATCCTATGCGCAAAATGTACATGTTTTGTTCTCACATGCAAGTTCTTTCCAAACGGCCAGGTAGTCGCAACTGCGGCGTTAAACTGATTGGGCGGCAGCGCCTCTCAAACCCGCTATCGAGCAACAATGACAAGCCTTGTACTGCCTTGCCGTTTCCTGCGGCCAACAGCTCCAGCCATGTCAACGCAACAATATCAAAGCGTCATGACGTGGCCGGTGATCTCGGCGGATGCGGAAACCTGGGTACCGTAGCGTCGATCAGGTTTGTTTTATGCAGCTTATGACGCTCTCAATGATGTCAGTGCAACTTGCCGATGCCGACTAAACGCTCTCAACCCATCGACATACTCGAAAAGGCGGCGGATTAGGTTGCAATGTCTTCCTCAAGTCGTCAGTTTCTGAGGACTAGCTGCCTTTCGCTTCAGCGAGAGGCGGATTGCCAACAGCGTCAGCAAATTTACGGCCCGATCTTAGTGGAGCTAAGAGATGAGCGAGACCGAAGGGACTGACTTGAACGCAACGGAACGCGAACCTCCGAGTCCGGCGCCGCCAATCGGTCAAATTTCTTCGGGATGGCAGCAAGCGGCTTCGTTGGCACTTTGCGCGGCGCTTATTGTCACAGGTTTTTACATACTCTCAAATTATCTACGTGCCTTAGTGTGGGCTCTCGTGCTCGCCGTTGCACTATGGCCTGCTTACGATCGCTTGTATCGGAAAACGCGCGGAAGCTTCGTAAAAAAGCTCTTGCCCATCTTGGCTACTGCTGTGGTTGGCTCGACCGTGTTTTTGCCCCTCACGATTCTCGCCATCGAAGCGGTGCGCGAGATCCATGACATTGTGGACTATGGCCGGTCTGTCGAAGACTCAGGCATTCCGGTGCCCGTCTTCGTCACTCGATTGCCATACGGCGGACCGTGGCTCGCCGACTGGTGGAACGGTCACTTGGCGCACGCTGGCTGGGCAAAAGACTTTATACACCAGATCAACACATCTTCGACTCGTGCACTCGGGCGCAGCATTGGGCTTAACGCGATCCATCGCGCCGTATTGTTTGGCATATGTCTCTTAACTCTCTTCTTTTTGTTTCTCGAGGGAGAAGCCGTGTCTTCACAATGTCTCACCGCTTCGCGGAAGCTGTTTGGCGAGAGAGGAGAGCGCGTTGTTTTGCAGATGGTCGCATCCATCCATGGAACCGTCAACGGACTCGTTTTCGTTGCAATTGGCGAAGGTGTATTGCTCGGTGTCGTCTATTATTTGACGAAACTGCCGCACCCTATCCTTTTTGGCACGTTCACGGCGGTCGCAGCCATGATTCCCTTTGCGGCGGCGATTGCGGTCGGCCTCGCCGCGCTGGTGCTGCTCGGAAATGGCGCATCCGGAGCTGCTATCATCGTCATCCTTGCCGGCCTTATCGTTACTTTTGTCGCCGATCATTTTGTGCGGCCGAAATTGATCGGAGGCGCCACAAAGCTCCCGTTTCTATGGGTCTTGCTCGGCATTCTTGGCGGCGTTGAAAGTTTCCAGCTTCTCGGATTGTTCCTCGGTCCGGCAATTATGGCGGCGTTAATGCTGCTATGGCGCGAACTATCAGGCAATTCGATCAGGCGTGTTGTCTAACAAAAAGCTGTCTCGTCTAAAGATCGTCGCAGTTAAGCACCTACCAATTTTTACTATCGCTATGAGTGCCTTCAGCGTCCTTTTGATATGCCCGCAGAGGCAGGCAACATCACTTGCGCCGTAACGCCTCACTCAGCGCTGCGCCGAGTGAACCCTCAGGCATGGACTTTGGCTGGCGCGGGGTTGGCTGGCGCATGGGCTTCCTGTCCGCGTTACTCGCGGCAACTTCGTTCGAAGCGGCCGTCGCGCGATGCGGCGGCGCCTCGTCCTTGCGCATGGAAAGAGCGATCCGTTTGCGGTTCAGGTCTACCTCAACCACCCGGACTTTCACAACATCGCCGGCCTTCACCAAGACGCTCGGATCTTTCACGAAATGATCGGCCAGTTGCGATACGTGAACGAGCCCGTCTTGATGCACGCCGATATCGATGAAAGCACCAAAGTTTGCAACATTCGTGACCGTGCCTTCGAGCATCAAGCCGGGCTTCAGGTCCTTGATGTCGTGGACACCTTCGGCGAACGTCGCGGTTTTGAATTGCGGGCGGGGATCACGGCCCGGTTTCTCGAGCTCGAGCAAAATATCGCGCACGGTTGGCAACCCGAAGCGCTCGTCGACAAATTGGGACGGATCAAGCGATTTCAAAGTCGCCACGTCGCCCATGAGAGAACGGATATCGCGGCTACAGGCCTTGACGATCTTCCGGGCGATCCCATAGGCTTCGGGATGCACCGACGACGCGTCGAGTGGCTCGGATCCGTTCGGAATCCGTAAGAATCCGGCGCAAAGCTCAAAGGCGCGGGGGCCGAGACGGGCGACGCCCAATATATCACGCCGGCAATTGAACGCTCCTTTTTGATCCCGTTGGACAATGATTGCGTCGGCGAGCGATGTGCTAAGCCCTGACACGCGTGATAGCAGCGAGGCGGAGGCCGTGTTGAGATCGACACCGACCGCATTCACCGCATCCTCGACGACGGCGTCGAGGGCACGAGCGAGGCGAGTCTGGTTGAGGTCATGTTGATATTGCCCAACGCCGATCGCCTTCGGGTCGATTTTTACAAGTTCAGCAAGGGGGTCCTGCAAACGCCGTGCAATGGACACGGCACCGCGCAAGGACACATCGAGATCGGGCATTTCAGCCGCGGCCTTGGCCGATGCCGAATAGACCGAGGCACCTGCCTCGCTTACGACAACTTTGACCGGTTTGGGAGCGGGCAGAGCTGCGATCACCTCCGCTGCTAAGCGGTCGGTCTCACGGCTCGCTGTTCCATTGCCGATCGCGATCAATTCGATACGGTGCTTTCGGATGAGCCGGCTAAGCTCCGCCATCGTCCCTGCGCCATCGTTACGTGGCTGGAACGGATAGACGGTTGCCGTCTCCAAAAGCTTGCCGGTTCCATCGACCACCGCGACTTTCACGCCGGTCCGGATTCCCGGATCGAGACCCATGGTTGTCCGCGCCCCGGCCGGCGCGGCAAGCAACAAATCCTTGAGGTTGCGGGCGAAGACATGAATGGCCTCAGCCTCGGCCCGCTCGCGAAGATCATTCATGAGATCAAGTGTGAGATGAAGTGATAACTTTGTCCTCCAGGCGAAGCGAGCGGTGTCAAGCAAAAAAGCGTCGGCGGCTCCGCCTTGCAGCGCGATGCCATAATGTTGTGCGATCATCTGCTCGACCGGTTTCACCGCCGAGGTGTTTTCCGCATCGATTTCGATATCAAGTGCAAGCACGTCTTCGTTTCGGCCACGGAGCATGGCAAGGGCGCGATGGCTTGGCGTGTTGGCAAGGCGCTCCCGATGGTCGAAATAATCCGAGAATTTCGCGCCTGCTTCCTCTTTTCCGGGGATGCCCCGGGAACACAGCAAGGCATGAGTTTTGACGTAACTTCTGAGCTGTCCCACGAGACTGGCGTTTTCGGCAAAGGTTTCCACGAGAATATCCCGGGCGCCGTCGAGCGCGGTTTTTATGTCGGGGACCAGCTCGGATATATAGGCCCTTGCAAGTTCGGTGGGCGTTATCGTGCGATCGGCGAGGATTGCGTCTGCCAAGGGTCCAAGTCCGCGCTCGCGGGCGATCTCGGCGCGGGTTCGGCGTTTCGGCCGGAACGGCAGATAAATGTCTTCGAGCTCGGTCTTTGTGACGGCGACGGCGATCTTCGCTTCGAGGTCCGCGGTCAGTTTGCCTTGGCTGCGAATCGTGTCGAGAATGCTCACACGCCTCGCCTCAAGCTCACGCAAGTAAGCGAGACGCTCTTCGAGCTGGCGGAGCTGGGTGTCATCAAGGCCGCCGGTGGCCTCCTTACGGTAGCGCGCAACGAAGGGAACCGTGGCGCCTTCATCGAGGAGGCCTATCGCGACCTTCACTTGTTCGGGCCGCGCCCGGATTTCGGAGGCGATGGTTTGAAGAATGCGGTCGGCGCCAGCGGTCATTCCTATTTTACCCTCTCGAATCGGGGACGCGGCGGCTATGTCAGGTTCGTGGGTTTACTTGTCAATAGGGCGGGGTGCTCTCAGCCTGCGCCTATTCACCGAGGTGACGGCTTCTTACACACTTGGGTGGCAAGGTCGAGTAGGAGCCTGCTCAGAGCGATTCTAAGAGGCCGATCGATGTCCGGAACGAGCGACAGAACGAGAATGTCCAAGCCGCCGAAGACCCCGCCCCCCCGAGAAGGGGCGCGAAGAAGAGTCATGAAAACCTGTTTCCTGCGGCCTAAACCCGAGCAACGTCCCTTCCATCACCGACATGGCTAATGGGCCACGCATCGTTCTAAAGCGCAAGGGGATGTATTCGAAAGTCTGGATTTCAGTTGACGGACGTCCCACGTTAAGAAAGAAGAGATGGGCTTTCGCCGGGCGTTTGACCATTGTCCTCTTGTTGCGGAAGATTTCTCCAAGCGACGAGATCGCGTAGGTCAACACAAGCACAGCGTTTAAAGTGCCCATTTGTCTGCCCTCACAGCGGGGGCCATCCACCCCCAGAGGTCCAGTGCGCCATACTGTCCGTCCTTTTATCAAGGAATTCAAGACCCGCTCGGCGAAGTCGTCTGCGGCTCATCCACGACCGACCGGCAATGCCGATAATGATGGCTCAAGGCCGTCGTTTCTGGATCCCGATGTTTTCTCACCTCGCCAGAACAAGAATGGTGACGAACACAAAGTTGCGTTCGCAGCGGCTGACGCGGTTTTTGGAAGAGAAAGTCCGGAGGTCCCGCCCCCCGAGACGTCTCAATTATCCAACGCCCCTGTCGGCCGGGTATTGCCGAGTCTTATCGGCGATGACGATCCTTTGGCTGTTCGATTAACGGATGGCGATGGAAAATCCCGCCGTGGCCGGAATTCCGGGAAGGTCAAAAGCTCTTTGCCCATTCGGCGCAAACAGCCAACTCTCCGGCCAAAGAGTGAACTGGCGAGCGATTTTCTAGAACAGCCCGCTGCAAGTCTCTCAGCGGATACAATGATTGTTTCGGTGCCTCTTCGAAAGCGCAGATCGATTCAAAAGCGTTGGGTCCTCAGGAGCGAGCTCAAAGCTGGAGAGAAATGGAAGAGGCGCTTGTGCAAGGCTGCACGTGGACACGCGAACACTCAAGCGCCAGGCGCCAGAACTTGACCTCTTTATGCGATAGGATCGCGGCGTTCATCGTCGATCAATTTCCGTCCGATGGATCGCCAGTCGAATTGCTCTGTGTCGATCACAACGGAACCTACGTCATTCCTTTTCCTTGCCACCGCGTCGAGGACGCCTGGCGCAATTTTGAGACGAACGAAATTATCGAGGCTGACGTGGCAGGCTGGCGTCTGAGGGGCAGGAAGGCCACGGATGAACCCGGAGGCTGACTCCCGGCAGCCGACAGTCTCCGGGGTTCCGATCGGGTTATGCAAGACACTTGCGGATGGCGTAAAGAGGGGTGTTATACGGGTTCTGGCTGATTGACGCGACGCTTAGAAGCAGAATCTTCGATATAAATCCGGCTGGCTTTCCTCGATGTCATCTTCGGCGATGCACCGCCTCTGACTCAGATCGAAAATTTTTATCAACGCATGCTCGCCGGGGACACGACATCATCAGCATGGTCGCGGACACTGCGATACGGTACGCCAGTTTGCCGGTTATGGCCGCCAAAGTGGCGGCGATGTCGGCGTTAAATCCTTTGGCTTTTTCCCAGTCGACGATTCCGGCACGATCAACCCCCGCGAGGCGCTTGTCGATGATAGCGGCGACGGCCGCCGGACCCTTCGCGGCGAACGCGGCCGCGACGAGCTTCCAGAACGAAGCATGGCGCTTTGCCTCGTCGATCACCAGTCTGGCAAGCTTTTCGGAGCCGAGCTTGACGAGCGCCTCTTCGTTCAACTGTGGCTGGCGCGCTATTTCTCATTCCCTATGATCCCGGCGGCTCGACGCTCCGCCCGACAGCGCGTCGCCGGGCGATCCCATCATCGCGCCGTGGGAGACTTTAACTCTGCCGCATACGACCTGCGAAAGCTTATGTCCCTTGGCAATGGTCTGTGCCTTACTGCAGGCTCGTGCCGTTCCAACTACTTCATTTCGATGATCGGGGCGCAGCCTGAGCAGCCATCGCGTCGTTGGCGTTGCCGCAATCCGCGGGAGGATGCTCCCATCCGAAAACGCTCCGGCCTCCATAGGAATGGGAGAGTCTCCGCTCCTGTGCTATCAGCTCCTCTACAGGAGCGATTGAGGTGTGGCGCTCGACGAGTCGAGCCTGGTCGTCGAGCCGCTTAAGCGCGGCCAGCTCTTCCTCGCGGCCGAGCTTCGCGCTTTGGACCGCCGACTTCAGTACTCGAATTGTCTGATCGTAAACCCGAAGGGGCACCGGAAACGGATGCCGGTCCTTGCCGCCATGCGCAAAGGAGAAACGCGCCGGGTCGGTAAAACGGTATGGCGCGCCGTGCACGACCTCGGCGACCATCGCCAGCGCCCGCACGGTCCGCGCACCAACGCCTGGAACGAGCAGCAGTTCGGCGAAGTCGGCAGCGCCTCGATCCGCCGCTGCGGCCAGGCTGGCAGAAAGGCGCGGCCTCAGCACGTCGCTTGGGCGGACGTCGTGATGGGCCGGCATGACCAAATGCGGCAGAAAGAGCTGTTTTGGAACGGTTGGTGTGGGAAGCACCCCAACGCGGTCTTCCAGGGCCGACAATTCGCGCGCGATCCCGTCTGGACCCAACGATTGTAGGATGTCAAGCTGACCGCGGCGGGACGCTCCGGCACGGAGATCGGTGAGGTTGATGATCTCACCTTGCCGGACTCCATCAATGGCAGAGTGCGGCTCTTCGACAAAACTTTTCAGGCCTTCCGAAAGCCAATGATATCGGCGCGCTTGCTTGCGGTCTCCATTCATTCCTTGTTGGACGACGACCCACTGGCCATCATTGGTCACGACGAAGCCGTGAAGATAAAGGTCGTAGCCATCCTGCACGGCGGCGCTGTCCACTTTGGCGACAAGCCGGCTGGCGTTTGCGAGCGCCGACCCGTCAAATCCCACGCGTTCCCCAATTGCGACAAGCTCCTGGGGAGTTTGTCGCGAATACTTCCCCCGGCCGCCGCAGACGTGGATTCCAAGCTCGTCCGAAAGTGGCGCCAAGCCGCGCTTGAGCGCGCCGATCACGCTCGTCGTGATGCCCGAGGAATGCCAATCCATCCCCATCACAGCGCCGAACGACTGGAACCAGAAGGGGTGGGCGAGGCGGCGCAGCAGCTCGTCACGGCCATAATGATGGACGATGGCTTCGCTCATCACGGCGCCGAGGCGGGTCATTCGATCCGCCAGCCATTTTGGCACGTACCCGCCATGCAGCGGAAGATCGGCGCTTCCTGCTCTTCGTGCCATCGGTTGTCCTGCGTCTCGCTGGCGGTGTGCCTAGAAATCACCCTACCGTCAGCCAAGTCGGCGATGGGGTGGCATAGATCCACACCGGTGACAAGGAAAGGAGGGTCATCGTCTGCCTATGGCGCTGAACGTAAGTAACTGGCACGGCTCGCTTCCGGCAGCTATCGGAGACAATCAGAAAACATATGCTCGTCGCGAGCTTTTCGCAGTTTGACCCGAAGCGGTCATTTGAAATGGCATTTATCCCCTGGACCTGGCGGAGAACCGCTTTGTCGGCATGAAGAACCGCAGCGACTTTTAGACACCGGCTGCAGAAGCTTCTGGGTCATCACCGAATTAGAGGAGGGTGGCCTATGGTCTGAGCCTCACATGCTAGATCAGGGGCCCGCAAGCTCGCCGACCGAGCTATATGTTGCACTAATCCCACACTCGCCATTCATTAACGCGTCAGGCGTGACTTTGACGAAGTTTTGACGAAATGCCGGGACCAATCTTGACTCCAGTGCAACGAAGCCTGCGTGCCGTTAAAGCAACCGGGAAAAGCCCTAGCAAGCCCCACGGCCGAGGAGGGATATGATTTTGCTATCCACGGCTTGAGGATCTTGTTTACCCGCACTTCCGAGCTGATGAGAGATGCGATGAACGGAATTTACATCTACTCAATAATGGTTGACGGGTCTCTCTTAGCTCTGGTCATTTGGATCTCGCGCCGTTACGGCATTCCGCTATATGGACAAGCAGAAATTGCCGGTTTGTTCGGTGCATTCATGCTTTGGGCAGTCATAATGACTAGCCTGTACAGCTCGCTTCAATCATCTGTCTTTTTAGCGCAGCAGAACAGAAATTCCGCTCTAGCAGCCACTCCCTCCGACAAAAGCGACGTTATTGATAATGAGCGAAAGACCACATTAGGCCCGCTCGTCGGCTTAGATTTGTGGACGGCCGTTTACGACATTTCAGCGCATACGGTCTATCTTCCCGGTGGGATGGAATTGGAAGCGTATTCAGGCCGAGGCGGCAGGTTGCTAGCATACGCGGCTCCGGAAAGCGGCGTTCTTGATAATGAGCGAAAGATCATACCGGGCCCGCTCATCGGCTTAGATTCGTGGACGGCCGTTTATGACATCTCAGCGCATACGGTCTATCTTCCCGATGGCACGGAATTGGAAGCGCATTCAGGCCGAGGCGGCAGGTTGGACGATCCGCGTTACGTGCATGAACATATGCGTGGGGCGACGCCGCCCAATGTCTATGAGCTTGCGTTAAGGGAGAAGACCTTCCACGGGGTTCAAGCGTTGCGCCTCAAACCTGTTGGCGGCGGTAACATCTTTGGACGGTCAGGTCTCCTTGCACACACTTACATGCTCGGCCCGAAGGGTGAGTCCAATGGATGTGTGGTCTTCAAGAACTACAATATGTTTTTGCAGGCATTTCAAAATGGTCAGATCAAACGTCTGATCGTGGTGGATAATCTAAACCGAACTAGCAAAGTTACGCTGACAGTCGACCAAGATCTTTCCGCTCAGCCGAATATTCGGGTGCGATGATTCTGTCGCCGAGAGACCTCCGGCGCTTCGCGTGCACTGCGTTGAGTGTCGAAGGCCGCTAGCAAAGATTGGCGCAACCGCCCGCGTTGCAGCCTGCTAGCGCACCTTCACCGTGAGGTCGGTGCCAACGGCGCCCGTCTCCCCGCTGAGCGGCTCATCGGAAATGATGAGCGAGCCGCCAGTCCACAGACGCTCCGCGATCCGGTCGCGAACGTCCTCGGAAATCTCGATGCGCTCGAGCGCATCGGCGGCACTCGACGGGGACCCATGCAGTTTCGGCGGTGCCCCGGCCTGTTCCTCGTCCGAAGCGGTTTTCCTCTTACGTTCGCTCCGCTCCTCGGCAAAACGAGTCGGGATCGACATGACCGTCCATTTGAGCGAAGTCCCATCGCTTTCCACCGCCGTCGCGATATAAAGGTGCGAACCGAGCGGCTTCTCCGGATCTCGCACGATCGCCGGCGCATCGAAAATGGGCGCAAGACCCTGGCGCACGTAAATCCGCTGGTTCTTTTTGCTGACCAGCACGGACAGGGGCGATGTTCGCCGCAGCGCTTCCTTCTCGGCGCTCGCGGCAGCGTCGGAGGCCGCTGTCGCATCGTTCCAGCGTCGAACGGCATCCGCCAAGTCAGCGGCCTTGGCGGCGGAAGCCGTTTCCGCTGCCTCAAGCTTTGCCTCGGCATCAGCGAGTGCTGTCTCGACGTTCATTGTGGCCAATGCCGACGCATCCGTGGCGGCCGCCGCCCGTTCGCTCGCCTTCGACAGGCTTCGAGACTCGGTCATGCCGTAGACATTGCCCTCAGCGGCCTTGAGCTCCGCCACCAGGATTGAGTCCTGTTCCTTGGCGGACTCGTCGGCCACCGCCGCTTGGTTGGCCGCGGTTTCGGCTTTCGCTTGAGCTAAAAAGTGGGCAGTTTCAGCCGCTTTGAGCACCGCCGCGGCGCGAGCCGCTTCTTGCTGTCCGGCGCGGACGGCCGTGTAGGTTTCCCTTACGGTCTTGACGGCCGCGGTCCTCTCGGCGACAGCCTTGGCCCTGAGCTGCTCGGCGTATTGATGCGGATTGATCAGAGGCGGCGAGGCGGCGGCGATGGGTGTCTGCGTCGCGTCGGGAGCTGATTGGCCGGCTTCCGCCTCAACCCGCATCTTTGGCGCGGGCAGCAGGGCATGCGTGAATTCGATCGGCGTAACGTCTTGCGGCGAGATAACGACGCGCTCGCCGATCTTGGTCAAACCCCAAAGTTTGGCGGCGAACCCAGCGGGGAGCCGGATGCAGCCGTGCGAGGCCGGATGACCGGGAACGACGCCGAGGTGCATGGCGATGCCCGACCATGTGATGCGCTGCATGAACGGCATCGGTGCGTCAGAGTAGATATTCGAGCGATGGTTTCGCTCGCGGCCGATTATGGTGAACACGCCCTTGGGCGTCGGATGGCCGGGCATGCCAGTCGAAATCGCCGACTGGTCGACGAGCCCGTGGTCATTGTATATGGAGATGCGCTGGTCAGCGATCGAAATAACCGCAAACAGCGGCCGCTCGACGTTATTGATTTCAACGCGCTTCGCCACTGGTGCAGAGGCCGCACCGCCGCTCTTCGAGCGGCTATAGCCGTCTGCGCCGCGTGCGGTCCGAGGCTGATCGTTGTCGAATGACGAAGAGTAACCCCTGGCTACAGCCGGCGTTGCCTCGAAGCCAAGGGCCTTGGTCGCAATGGAGGCGGCGAAGACCGCCGAAATGGCGCAAGCGCAGCGAATTCGGTCGTGCGCAACAACAGAAATTCTCATGATGACCTGAAATATCCTGGGACCGGCTTTTGGCTTTTGTCGGCTCGAATGTATAACACTCACCCCCCCCCGCGCCCGCCGTGATGTGCGGTGGAATTACATTTTGTAATTAACGCGCTCAGAGCTTAAGCGGTTCCATCGTCGCCGTAATAAACCCCACTCCGGGGATCGTTTCCAGCCATCGGCTTTCCTGGCTTGTCCGATGCCGAGGCCGCGTCGAAGGCCGGTCGCGCCGGGCAGCGCGACTTGTAGGCGACGAGGCTGGGATGGCTCGATCAGATAGTTGCGCCAAGAGGTGACGCGAAGAGCGCGGTTTCATACCAAAGCCCGTGGCATTGACTGCGCAGTCGAGCGCGATAAGTTGATTGGGGCAAAGGATCGGCGGACAACGTCAGGGCCAAAAGGCATCATGACCCGCATCCACAGGCCGGATACATGACTGCACCCACGATCGAACGCACACCAGAAAATAAATCTTGATCAGCGGTGCCATCCAGACATGTCGATGCCCTTGGTAGCCACCAGGGCGTCGTGACTAGGAACTTTCGGCTGCTGGAAGCTAACGAGGTGAAAATTGCAACCTTATCTTGATTTCTTTGGCGTTCGGCCGCAGTGGCCGGTATCGCCCTGAATTTGGAGGTTCGCATTGGACGAGAATCTCTCCAAAACCAGGACCAGCGCGCGGATACCCACGGCGGCGACGACCCTGGGGAAACACGTCGTACCTGAAGATGCGCAGCCGCTGCCGTCACCCACATCTCACGAACTGAGCAAGACACACAGATCGCAGACAAGACCGGAGTTTGGCCACATCGTTCTGCTCCTTCAAGGGGGCGGTGCGCTCGGCGCTTACCAGGCCGGGGTTTATGAGGCGCTTGCCGAGGCAGACCTCCATCCCGATTGGGTCGCTGGAATCTCGATCGGATCGATCAACGGCGCAATCATCGCCGGGAACCCTCCGAACCAGCGCGTTGCAAAGCTGAGAGCGTTTTGGGAGGGGATCACCAACGCGCCTTTCGACGTTACCGGTGGCGAACTGGGCTCGCTTGTGGCAAGAGGGGATATTGCACGCGGTTTCGTCAATCAGATAAGCGCCGCCATCGCTCTCTTCACCGGCGCCAGCGGGTTCTTCCAACCGCGAATCCCCAATCCATGGTTGCATCCGCTCGGCACCGCGGAAGCGACAAGCTATTACGATACAAGGCAGCTCAAGGCGACGCTTGAGAGCCTTGTCGATTTCGACCGGGTGAATTCCGAGCATGCCAGTCCTCGCCTCAGTCTCGGCGCCGTCAACGTCCGGAGTGGCAACCTGATCTATTTCGATTCACTGACCCACGTGATTAAGCCGGAGCACGTGATGGCGAGCGGCGCACTGCCGCCTGGCTTCCCCGCAATCGAGATCGAGGGCGAGTATTATTGGGATGGCGGGCTGGTTTCGAATACGCCGCTTCAGTGGATCGCGATGACGCAGCGGCCGCCCGACTCGCTCGTCTTCCAGGTTGATCTCTGGAGCGCCAGGGGTGAGCTCCCGCACAGCCTCGCGGAGGTGGCGACCCGACAAAAGGAGATCCAATTCTCTAGCCGGACCCGCGCCTTCACCGATTATTTCAAACATGTCACTCGGCTGCGCAACATTGTCGCGGAGCTCCTTGATGAGCTGCCAGACGAAATGAAGCAAAACGAACGGGTAAAACTCCTAAGCTCGGCCGTGGAACGCCACGCGGCCAACATTGTGCAGCTCATCTATAGGCCCAAAGGTTACGAGGGCGATTCCAAGGACTATGAGTTCTCGCGCCGCTCGATGGAGGAGCACTGGCAGGCGGGCTACTACGACGCCGTGCATGCGCTCCGCCATCCCGAAATTTTTGTGCGGTCGACCGGCCTGTACGAAACGCTCGTCACCTTCGATCTTAGACGCGATAGCAAAGATTGACCGAACTCAAGGTCAGCGCCGCAACCATGAAATCGAAAAGGAACTCGGACCTTGTCTGTAAACCTGCTCTGACGCACCTCGGCCCGAGCCGTTGATGGCTGCAATGGCGCCGCTTCCACTAGATGCTAATGAAAATCCTCCATCAGCCGCAACACTTCGACAAACTCGCGCCGTCCCGCAGTCCCCATGCATCGAACTCGTGCTATGATGGCAGACGCCTGATCTCATTCGCCTCCGATGCGCGCGCCTTTCTCGGCCACGGAGCGCTTCATCAATAAGACGACTGGTACCAGCGCAAGCATCAACATGGCAAAAATCCAAAAGCAGTCGAAATAGGCTAGGGACGATGCTTGCTGCTGGCGTAGATTCTCCAAAGCTTGCCAAGCTAATTCCCGCGACAAGGCTGGATCGCCGGTCTGCTGGAGAAAAAATGCCTGGGATTGCTCGGTGAAGGAATGCACGGCCGGGTTAAAGGGATCGAGATACTCACCGAGCCGAAGGGTGTGGAATTGCTCGCGGTGATCCTGCAGCGCCTGGCTGAGCGACGTTCCGACGCTGCCTCCTTCGTTGCGCAGCAGACTGAGCAAGCCGACGGCGGCTCCACGCAACTCCATCGGCGTGTAGAGATAAGCCGCGACATTTGCGGGGGCGAAAATAATTGTCAGGCCGACGATCAAGACAACCCGGGGCCAGACAACGTCGCCAGGGCTAATATAGAGGTTGAGCTGTGACATCCAATAATTGCCGGCCGCCATCACCAACAGTCCGGCCAGCATCATCCACCGTGCATCTGTCGGCCTGCCGAGCAGACGGCCCACGGCTGGAAGCGCAAGGATGGCGAAAAAACCCGCCGGCGACAGGACCAGTCCCGACTGCAGAGCATTGTAACCAAATAAGGACTGAAGTAGGCCGGGCACCAGGGTGCTATAACCATAAAGCACCGCATAGGCGCCGAAAATAACGATACAGCAGGCGCTGAAATTGCGTTCTCCGAGCGGCCGGAAATTAACGATGGGGCTTTTGTGGCGCATCTCCCAGAAGATCAGCGCCGTGAGTCCAACAACAAAGAGTATCAATAGCGTCTGGATCCGCCAGAATACGTCGCCCAGCCAATTCCACTCCTCGCCCTTGCTGAGCATCACTTCCCAGCAAACCATGGTGATGACAAGAAGCGCCAAACCGATCGAGTCAAAACGCGACGGTTGCCTTCTCAGCTCCGCGCGTTGTGCCGTGAGATAGTCCGGGTCATGGACCACGACATAACAGGCGGCGCAAGCCAGAAGTCCGACTGGGAGGTTGATGTAAAAGCACCACCGCCACGAATAATTGTCCGTGATCCAGCCGCCGAGGGTCGGCCCCACGACCGGTGCGAGCAGGGCAGCCAAGCCAAACAGGGTCATTGCGACCGCCTGTTTTTCCCGCGGGAAGGCATCGAGCAGAATTCCCTGGCTGCTTGGCTGCAGCCCTCCTCCCGCCAGGCCTTGGATTACGCGGAACAGGATTAGCTGATTGAGGCTCGTGGCCATCCCGCATAGCCCCGAAGCTACCGTAAATACGGCGATCGAAGCGAGGAAGT
>CAYTRB010000083.1:0-14942 GCA_964440215.1 uncultured Methylocapsa sp. | reverse complement strand
CGGCGCCATGAGTTGAAGATAAGGCGCGATGAGGGGCTGCACCTCGGGTACTAGTGACGCCGCCATGAGCTTGCCAATGCCGCCGCGCCATTCGGCGGTCTTTCCGGCTTCCGGTCCGAGAAGATCATAGAAGCCGCTTCCGGCATGGGTTTCGATCACGCGGAAAGGCGCGGGCTTGGCGCCAAGATGCTGCAAGATTCGAGTGAGAACAATATGCTTGAAGACATCGGCGAAATTGCCGGCATGGAATTCGTGACGGTAATTCATCGCGGAGTGTCCGGTCCGCCAAACGGAGTTCCAACGCCTGCGCCTTCATTTAGTGCCCCGTCACAAAACAGGGGGCACCGAGACGTCCCGCACGCGGCAGCCTTGCCGGCTCACCTCGGGGCAGGCGTGAAAATCACGCAGATCCTTGGAGAAACAAATTCTTACCTCTTGCAGGACGCTACCTGCGCAGGCAACGCCCAGCATGCCTGGCCGCAGCCTGGGATTGGCGGCGATGAAGGCACGCGCAATATCGATGGGCGTCCAACTCTGCTCTTCCTTGGGATCGGCGAAGGGCGGCGGAATCACGATGGACTCGCGGGCGCGCCGCACATCGGCGAAATAGTCGGTTGGGCTTTTGCCCGAGCAGGTGCCGTGCTTACGCCATTCATACCGGGCGAGCCACTCGCTTGGATAAAGCCCTTGCGTGGATTCAAGCGCCATGCGCGACGGAAACCTTGCGGCGGGTCCGCAGTCCGACGGATAGCCATGCTCATATTGCGGCCACAGCCCATGCACGACGAAGCCGAGATTGGCACCGGCATCGCACTGGCCGTGCGCCCGCGCGCCTGCCGGCGTCTCGCAAAAGCCGGACGACCAGGAAAGCGCCAGAACGTAAAAATCGAAATCACCGGGCGTGCCCGCGCCACCGCGAAATTGAATCTTGCGCGGCGGCTCCGGCATTGGTTCGCTGAGACAACGCTCTGGCGCGCAAAAGCTGGCGGATGGCGCCGCCCGCACCGGACTCACGGCGCCAAGCGAAGTCAATGCGGCCAACAGCAAGCGCCAGCCTTTTCTGCTCATGGGCGCGCCATTTTGCAATTGGGCGCATAGGCATCGTTGCGGTCGAGTCCGGCAACGCACCATTCGACGCCAAAGCTGATGCCGATGATGCCCAGGTCCTCGTTGATCGAATAGGCCAGCTGACGCGGTTTTTCATCGTTAAAATAAGCCCGCGCCGTGCAGTAGCGGCGGGGGATGTAATCCTCGCCATTTGTTTTGTAGCCGATTTCCTTGACTGATTCGAAACCCGCGATCTCAAGGCCCGTGTTCCAGAATTGCGCTTCGCGATCACGAAAGCCTTCTTGTATGCGTTCGAAAACCGCGGGGTCATCGCAGGTCGGCACCGCGTTGTCATAAGGGATATAGCGCCGTTCCGCTGGAACCAGCGGGCGCGCCGCGGCGGCGGCAAGGGAGCTGCCTACGGCAAGCACCACCGCGAAAATAGCGGTAACTGTCCTTGCCTCAGCCACGGTTATAGACATCCTGGAGCCGGATAATATCGTCTTCGCCGAGATAAGAACCGGTCTGCACCTCGATCAGCTCGAGGTCGATCCGGCCGGGATTGGCCATCCGGTGCACGCAACCGATTGGCAAATAGATCGACTCGTTCTCATGCACGAAGTGGATTTCATTGTCGCGGGTGACTTCCGCCGTTCCCTTGACGACGATCCAATGCTCGGAGCGATGGAAATGTTTTTGCAGGGACAAGCGCTCGCCCGGCTTCACGACAATGCGCTTAACTTGGTAGCGCACCCCCGAATCGACTGATTGATAATAGCCCCAAGGCCGGTAGGAGCGCTTATGTTCCAAGGCCTCCGGATGTTTTTCGCTTTTCAGGCGGTCGACCAGCTGCTTGACGTGGTCGCCATGCGCCGCGTTGAGCACCAGCACGGCGTCTTGTGTCGTGACGACGATGACGTCGTCGACGCCGACGACCGTCGTCAAATGGTCGTCGGAACGGACATGCACGTTTGAGGCATTCATGACGACGCCGCGGCCGCGGATCGAATTGCCCTTGTCGTCGCGGTCGGACAATTGCCAGACGGCTTGCCAATTGCCGACATCCGACCAGCCGATGTCGGCGGGGACGACCGCCGCCTTGCTGGTGCGTTCCATGACCGCGTAGTCGATCGATTTCTTCGGCGCCCTGGCGAAAGAGCCCGCGTCGAGGACCAGGAATTTTAAATCCTGTTTGGCCTTGGCGACAGCATCCGCCGCCGCTGCCGCCATCTCCGGCTCGAAATTCCGCAGCTCTTCCTGCATCACATCGGCGCGAAAAAAGAAATTGCCGGAGTTCCAAAGATAATTTTTGGCGACGTATTCTTCCGCCGTGGCGGTGTCGGGCTTTTCGACGAAGGCCTCGACCTTGAACACGCTGCCATCGGGCGTGACCGCCTTACCGGTCTTGATGTAGCCATAGCCTGTCGCAGGCGAGTCGGGCTTGATGCCGAGGGTCACGATATAGCCAAGCGCCGCCGCTTCAGCCGCTTTTTTGCACAAAGTCACGAAAGCTTGGCGATCGCGCACCACATGGTCGGCGGCCAGAACCGCGACGATCGTGTCGGGTCCGGATTGCGCGGCGAGTTCGGCGGCGACCGCGACGGCAGGCCCCGAATCCCGGCGAATGGGCTCCAGAACTATGCGTGCGTCACGCTCGATCTTTTGCAATTGCTCGGCGACGAGAAATCTGTACTCGGCATTGGTGATGACGATGGGTGTCTCGAACACGCCGTCGGCGAGCGTTTCGGCCGCCATCTGGAAGGTTGAGTGCGAGCCAATGAGTGAAATGAATTGCTTCGGCAGGCTTTCGCGCGACTCTGGCCAGACCCGCGTTCCCGAACCGCCGCACATGATGACAGGAAGAATTTTCACGTTTTCTTGCTCCAACGTAACCAAATATCGATTTTCCATCCCTAAATTTGTTTTATGACATAACCTTTGTGCGCCTCCTGGCGCATCGTCAAATCATAGACCGTCGCGCGCGAAATGTCGCCTGTTTTGGAGGCTTGATTGATTTTATCGCAGGTTCCTAGAGTATGATCCCAAAAGCCCGCAACTTTTTGAAATCGCTGTTCACGGCGGGCGTCACTGAAAGACGCGCATTGGACGAGACCCCGAAAACCCTCTCCTGCCGGTGCTGCATTGTAGGCGGCGGACCCGCCGGGATGATGCTCGGCCTGCTTCTAGCCCGCGCCGGTGTCGATACGGTCGTCGTCGAAAAACATAGGGATTTCCTGCGCGATTTTCGCGGCGACACGATCCATCCCTCGACGCTCGAAGCGCTGCACGATCTCGGCCTTCTGGACGATTTCCTGAAGCTGCCGCATCAAAAAGCAACCCTTCTCAAGGGTAAAGTGGGCGATGTCACCGTTCCCTTAGCGGATTTCTCGCATTTGCCGACGCACGCCAAGTTCATCGTCTTGATGCCGCAATGGGATTTTTTGGATTTTATCGCGGCCCGGGCCAAGCGCTATTCCAGCTTCCGGCTGCTCATGAGCACGGCGGCCGATGGCCTTCTCGTGGAGCATAACCGCGTCGCGGGCATCACTACGAAATCCGCGGATGGTGATTTGACGATCCGCGCTGATCTTACCATCGGCGCCGATGGCCGCCATTCCCTGGTGCGGGAGGATGCGGGGTTCAAACCGCAGGAAATCGGCGCGCCGATGGATGTGCTCTGGTTCCGCCTCTCGCGGAAGGACGGCGACCCGCAAGAGACGTTTGGCCGGATCGAGGCCGGGCAAATGCTGATCCTCATCAATCGCGGCGAACATTGGCAATGCGGCTATGTGATCGCCAAGGGCTCAACCGACAGGCTCAAGGCGCTGGGAATCGAAAAATTCCGCGAAAATATCGCGGCACTGGCACCCTATGTTGCGGATCGAACCGCCGAACTCAAAAGCTTCGACGATGTGAAGCTGTTGACCGTGGCGGTCGACCGTTTACCGACATGGCACAGGCCGGGGCTCTTGTGCATCGGCGATTCCGCCCATGCGATGTCACCGGTCGGCGGCGTCGGCATCAATCTCGCGATTCAGGATAGCATCGCCACCGCCAATCTTTTGAGCGAGGCGTTGCAGGGCCATGAACCGGTCAGCGATGCGCTTCTCGCCAGCGTGCAAGTCCGCCGGGAGTGGCCGGTGAAGGTCACCCAGGCGATACAGGTTTTCATCCAAAACAATGTGATTTCGAAGGTCCTCGGCGGCACCGGCAAGATCAAGCCGCCGTGGGTGGTGAAGCTATTCATTTTTATCCCGCTTTTGCGGCGGCTGCCCGCCAGGCTCATTGGGATCGGCGTGCGGCCGGAGCGGGTCAGATCACCGGAGCGGGAGGATCACGCCGGTTGAGAACGTCCGCGGCGCGCCAATTCAGGCGTTTGTTGAGACACTGATATTTCAGCCGTCAATTTTGACCGGTTTTAGGGTCCAATCGGACAAAACTGTTTCACGTGAAACATTTTTGTCCGATTGGCGTTCTGCACAAAAGCACTTTCGCCAGGCGCGGTGAGGTCTCAATCCGGTATTTGGCACAAGCGGAAACCTGCGTTAGGGTTTATGTTTTAGCCATGTCATTTTTCTTTGAGACGGTTGAAATTGGCAGGTCTCCCGCTCGCTTACGGCAACGCCGCGCACCGCACTTCGGTCTGTACCCAAAGCGAGCATCAAAAACCTGGCATCGAGAAGGATAACCCATGCGTCTTAAGGATAAAGTCGCCGTCGTCACGGGCGCGGCGAGCGGCATCGGCAAGGAAATCGCCCTTGTTTTCGCCCGCGAGGGCGCCAAGCTCGCCATCGCCGATCTCAACCTGGAGGCGGCCAATGCCACGGCGCATGAGATCGATCCTTCTGGCGCCCGCGCGATCGGGGTTGGAATGGATGTCGCCAACGAGGCGGACGTGGAGGCTGGCATCGCGAAGGTAATCGAGACGTTCGGCGCTCTCGACATTCTCGTCAGCAACGCCGGAATTCAGATTGTCGAACCCCTTGTCGATTTCGAGTTTGCGAAGTGGAAGAAGCTCCTTGCGATTCATCTCGACGGCGCCTTTCTCACCACCAGAGCCGCACTTCGCCAGATGTACAAGCAAAACAGCGGCAGCATTATCTATATGGGCTCGGTCCATTCCAAGGAAGCCTCGGTGCTCAAAGCGCCTTATGTCACCGCCAAGCATGGCTTGATCGGCCTATCCAAGGTTGTCGCCAAGGAAGGCGCCGCGCATGGCGTGCGCTCCAACGTCATCTGCCCCGGCTTTGTCCGCACGCCCCTCGTCGAAAAGCAGATCCCGGAACAGGCCAAGGCCCTTGGGATCACCGAGCAGGAGGTCATCAAGAACGTCATGCTGAAGGAAACCGTCGATGGCCAATTCACGACCGTCGAGGATATCGCCGAGACGGCGCTGTTTTTCGCCGCCTTTCCCTCGAACGCGCTGACCGGCCAATCCTTGGTCGTCACCCACGGCTGGTTCATGGAGTAGCCTGGCCGTTCTCCCTAAGGGTTTCGGCTCGGAGCTGCACATTTAATTCGGCTAATTCGGCGCGCGTGGTGCGGATAAATCCCGCCCCCTCCGTCATGGCCGGACACGGGCATGACAATGAGAGTCCCGAGCAAGCGCCCTGACCGGCGCCAAGCCATGAGTTTCCGCCCAAGATCCCTTAATCAAGGACCATCAAAGACGCAGATAGGCGCGCGCGATGCTCGTCCAATCAAGATGTTCGGCAAGTTGAGACTGACCGGCCTCGGCCGCGGCTTGCCATTGGTCGAGCGGGGTTTTGTAGAATTCTTGAATTGCGCTGAGAATCGTAGCCGTTGTGACCGGCTGCTTGATCTCCACTCCGGCTAGTCCGAGGGCTTGCAGATCACGGACGCCGCCCGCGAAAGTGGCAATGACCGGCCGCCCGTTCACGCCAGCCAGCACCGCCACGCCGCTCTGAGAGTCAAAATCCGAATAAGCAAGAATAAAGGCATTCGATTGCGCGATGAGGCCGGGAATGTCAGCTTCCTCGACAAAGCCAATCTTATCAATAAAAGCCGAAGGATCTTCCCTGATCATAGTCACGCAGGCCTGACAATACAGATTTGATCCGTCGTACCCGCCTGCCACAAGCAGTTTCACGTCCAGTCCAGATAATCTTGCCATTTTCACAGCTTCAAGGACCTTAAGAACGTTTTTATTCTCTCGAATACTTCCGAAGGCGAGCAATACACGATCAGCCGGGATCTTGGATTGCCGGTCGAATCCAACCGCTCCATGAGGGATGACGTGAACCTTCGAGGCTTTGATCTGGAATTCCGAGATAAGCTTCTGGCGGCCAGCTTCACTCAGCGTCACGATGACCGAGGCCGCGCGATATTGCGCGTGGAGGAGAAACCGTTTGAGCCGCTTGCGGTGAACATGCGCGAAATCATGGGGTATGACATCGTGGACTATCAGAATGACTTTTTTGCCGAACAGGCGCAACATGAGAAATGTTGGAATGGTGATGATCTCATGATCAGCCATCGTATACAGATAGGTTTTCGAGCGGAAGATCTGCAGACATACGGCAAGAAAGGTACCTATTATTCGCGGCAGCTTGCCTGTCATTGACCGTAACTTCGATGAACTGCCGATCAACTCGCGAGGCACGTTAACTCTGACGATATTGGGATTGGCCGGTTCACGGAAAGCGGGCTGCATGGGCGGCGCAATATACACGACCGAAGCCCCGGATTCCGCGAGTCCATCGACGAGGTCAGGGGCAGACCAAATTCCATAGTTCCAAATCCTGGTAACGACACAAATTCGACTGCTCAATTTGTGATCCTCATCTTGGCTGGGCCCTCCGAATAACCGGTTTGCGGCACTGGTTAACGTTTTTTGCCTCCAATACTTGTGGGGTGCGCTTGAATACCCTGGAATTAATATAGAATGCGAGAATAAAATACACTTTATACGAATAGACCTGTAGTGTTTAACGCTCACTTTCGCTGATACCTGTGTCATATTCATGGCTGCATGAAGACTATGCCTGCGGGGCCGTGGTCGCATCGGCCAAGGAAGAGAAGCTGACGCTGTTTTTGACCCAGGCGTCACCACAAAGCCTCTCCATCCGGCAAACGGATCAGCATTCGGGACGGCAACTGGCAATGACCGGGTTGCCTCACCCCACCTCTCGCCCTACGTTCGCCGCGATGCTTGTATAGCTTTGCCTTGGCTCCGTCCGGTCAAACTGGGGGGTGGGGTGTTGGGGAGACACAAGAGCTATTGCGCCGCCGTAGCCTGGTCTTACCCCGTTTGATTTGTTAACAAGTTAGGTTCTCTCCCGATTAGAACAACAATGCTGACTTATATGTGACCGTGCTGCCACACTGCCCAACCTTCGCCGTGTTGCCGGTTTATGAGACTTTTCATCGACGCTCATGGGGAATAGATTTGAAAGAGCGGTTTTTCGTGAATGCGCCCTGATTCGGCCGGGATCTGGACATGAACCTTAAAAGCAAAAACCCTTCACCTTACCCAGCAACCCCCGCAACGGTTCGGGCCGAACGGCAACGTTACACCCGCTCCCCCGTTACTCGCCGCCTCGTCCGTTTGGCGGTTTTCTGTTTCGCCTGCGCGGCAATCGCGGAACAGGCCCTTGCCGGCCCGGCGCTGCTGATCGAAATGCCCTCCGGCGCGATCCTCTACGAGGATCGCGCGACGCAGCCCTGGTATCCAGCCTCCGTTACCAAGCTGATGACCGTATATGTGGCCCTGAGCGCCGTCCGCGATCATCACATTTCGCTCGATACGCCACTTTCCGTCTCGGCACGCGCCGCAGCAGAGCCGCCATCCAAAATGGGGTTCCGGCCGGGGACGCTGGTGACGCTCGACAACGCCTTGAAAATGCTGATGGTCAAATCGGCGAATGATATGGCCGTCGTGATCGCGGAAGGGGTCGCCGGCTCGGTCGAAGCTTTCGCCGAGGATATGAACGGCACGGCGCAGGAACTCGGCCTCACCCAATCGCATTTCGTCAATCCGAACGGCCTGCCGAACCCAGCACATGTCTCGTCGGCCCGCGACTTGGCGATCCTCGCCCGCGCCCTCTATCTGACCTTTCCCGAACAGGCCAGTCTTTTCAATATTGGCGCGATGCGGCTCGGCAACGAAATCATCCACAACCACAATGATCTTCTCGGCCGCTATCCGGGCGTCGACGGCATGAAAACCGGCTTTACCTGCGCCGCCGGTTTCAACATCGTCGCGAGCGCAAGCCAAAACGGCCGTCAGCTCATCGCCGTGATTTTGGGCGCGCCAAATCCGCGCAGCCGCATGATCATGGCCGCGGCCATGTTCGATCGTGGCTTCGCGCGCATCGATCAGCCCTCGAAATCGCTGGCCGATCTTGCGGGCCAGACAGCCATGAACAGCCCGGCCGTGGCTCCGGACATGCATCAATCGGTCTGCGGCAGACGTGGCAAGGCGGTGCTCGACTTCAATACGGACATCGCCCGGGTGTCGGCGCCGCTGCTCGCCGCCGGCAAGGCCCCGGCCCCCTCCACGCCCGGGCCCTTGGCTCTGGTGACGACGGAGGCGTTCGCGAGGCCATTGCCCATGGCGCCACGCATTGCGATGGTGCCGCGTCCGGCGTTTAATCCCGTTCCCGTCGCTATTGGTGTTTCTCCGGGCTATGCTGGCCTCGTCGCGCAAGCGCGGCCGCCACATTCGCCGATCGGCACGGCGGCGCCGCCTGAGACAGTCACCGCCTATGCCGCCACGGAAGCGCAGCCATCCGGGGACATCAGCACGCCGCTCCCCCCCGTGCCCTATGCGCTGCCGATGAAGGGCCGGGCGGCGCACGCTCAACGCCCCGCACAGCACGTCGAGGCCCATCATAGAGGCCGCGCGCATGGCAAAATGGCCGCCGCCCATGCAGAAAAGCATGGTTCGCGAAAGGCCGAGAAAGCCGCCCACAACAAAGCCGCTGCCAAAAAAGCCGCTACCAAAGTCGCCGCCAAAACGAAGCCGGAAAAACATGCAGTGAAACAGCACATGCCGCCGGCAAAACACGCGCTGCATCACGCGGGTGCCAATGGGTGAGGACAGGGACGCGTTCCATCGAAGGAAGCCGCCCGCGCCTTTCCCCTTGTCGATTGTCACCGGTTTTCTCGGTGCCGGAAAGACCAGCCTTTTAAACCGCTTGCTGCGCGACCCCTTGGCCGCGAGCACGCTCGTCATAATCAATGAATTCGGCGAAATCGGCCTCGATCATCTGCTCGTCGAGCGTCTGGACGGCGACATGCTGGTGATGACGTCCGGCTGCTTATGCTGCACGATCCGTGGCGATCTCATCGCAACCTTGGAAGATATCTTGCGCCGGCGCGACAATGGCCGGATCGCGCCATTCGATCGCGTGATCATCGAAACCACCGGCCTTGCCGATCCGGCGCCGGTGCTTCACACGGTCATGGCGCATCCCTATCTCGCGCTGCGGTTTCATCTCGACGGTGTCATCACCTTGGTCGATGCGGTGAATGGAAGTGCCACGCTCGACACGCATGCGGAGGCGGTGAAGCAGGCCGCCATGGCCGACCGGCTGGTCCTCAGCAAAACGGATCTTCTTGCCGAGGCCGGGATTTTGCGGGATTTGCGGGCGCGTCTTGCGAAACTCAATCCGGGCGCGGTTTTGCTCGACGCGGCGCAAGGACAAGCCACGGCGGTCGCGCTTCTCAATGCCGGAATCTACGATCCGGACCGGAAAATTCCCGACGTGCGGCGTTGGCTGAACGCGGAAGCTTTCGCGGCGAGGGGTGCGCATGGATCTCAAGGCCACGTCCACGCCCACGACGTCAACCGGCACGATGCCCGCATCCGGGCTTTCTGTCTCCGTCACGAGGTGCCGGTGTCAGCGGCCTCTCTCGATCTCTTCATGGCGTTGCTGCGCGATGCGCATGGTCTTAACCTCTTGCGCGTCAAGGGGATCGTGGCACTGGCCGACGATCCCTCGGCGCCGGTCATCATCCAGGCGGTCCAGCACGTGTTTCACGCGCCGCTGCGGCTTTCGGCCTGGCCCGACGGCGATCACACGACCCGGATCGTCGTGATCCTACAGGATATGGAACAAGCTTTCGTCGAAACTCTATGGAAGGCCGCGGCCGGTGTCCCTTCGACCGATTGCCCCGATCTTGCGGCCTTCACCAAGAGTCCACTCGCGCCTCGCAAAGGGGGATTGCTCGGGTAAAATAGCTGCAGGGAAAAGCCATGGCGAAAAAGGCTGAGGAACTCATTATCGAGTGTCCCAAAGCGATGGATGGGCATGGAGTCAATGCAGCGGCTTGACAAATGGCTATGGTTCGCCCGCGTGGCCAAGACTCGCAGCCTCGCGGCCCGGCTTGTCGCCGACGGTCATGTCCGCCTGAATGCACGGCGGATTGAAACGCCCGCCAAGGCTGTCTCGCCGGGCGATGTCCTGACGATCGCGCTGGAACGCAGGGTGCGTGTCCTCAAGGTCCTATCCCCGGGAACCCGGCGCGGCGGTTATCCCGAGGCGGCTCTGATGTTCGAGGATCTGACCCCCAAATGTTGATTTTGAACGCCGCGCCTGCGCCTGGCGCGCCCGCCCTAACCCTCCAGGATTCTTGCAAACGCCTGCAAAATTCCTGGACCTGCCTTGCTGAAAGGAGGCAACCGCATTATGTGAAGCCGTCCACATCGAAGTGATATAATGGTGTGCTACCGGCGCCGTCGAGATGCTGCGGGGGGAGGCGTGTTTCGGGAGCGTTTTCGCAGGACTGTGCAAGACGGCAAGAACGTGAGAATGTGGCCGCGATCCAGCAGGCTTTCTCAAATTTACGCGGTTGCGAGAGAATAGCGTAAATTCGAGAAAGCATCACACATATTCTCATTGAACCTCAGCAGCTTAACGAGCCGCGGGCTGGCAGCGTCATCGAGGCGGCTTTCGCTCGCGAAGGAAAACGAGCATGACCTATGTCGTCGTCGAAAACTGCATCAAGTGCAAATATATGGACTGTGTCGAAGTTTGCCCCGTGGATTGCTTCTACGAGGGAGAGAATATGCTGGTGATCCATCCGGATGAATGCATCGACTGCGGCGTTTGCGAGCCTGAGTGCCCCGCCGAGGCCATCAAGCCCGACACGGAGCCGGGGCTGGAAAAATGGCTTAAACTTAACCTCGACCTGGCGCGATCCTGGCCGAATGTAACGATTAAGCGCGAGTCACCGCCGGATGCCAAGCAATTCGACGGCAAGCCCGGCAAATTCGAGGCTTTTTTCTCCGCGAATCCGGGCCAGGGAGATTAATGTCAAGCTCTAGGTGGCGCGTTCTGGGATGGTCATAGAATTCCACAGTTTTGCCAATTTGTGACCTTGACGTCTTTAGCCCGCAGCATATCTTTTGATTTCTAGTCAATTTTGTGCCATAGTATTGTTAGGCGGCTGACAATGAAGAAAATTGTCTGCCCCTGTCGTCGGCGTCCTAGAAGCTTCTTAAAGGCATCTGGGCGTGTGCTCTATGAGGGTGCGGCTGGAGAATGCCTCGCTTCGTTAGTCCGGCCAAGTCATAGACAGATGATCATCGTTTAGGAGCATCCCGCTTCGCGCCTTCCAGGGCCGAAATGTTGAGTTTCCGAACGGCGGAGAGTTTGTCCGCCGTCGATGAGCCGTCCCGTCTCCAAAGCGGGACAGGAAAAAGGAGCGCGCTGGTTATGGCGTCTGTCAAGAAGACTATGAAATCGTCCGAGACAAAACGGGCGAAACAGCCAGGAACCCGGAACCCAAAGGCAACCGCGTCCAAACGATCCGCCAAACCCAAAGCTAGGCAAGCACCCCCTGCACGGGCGCTTGCAGCCAAAAAACTTGGCGCCCGAAAATCTGCAACAAAGCAACTAGCCGCCAAGAAACCCGCTTCCAAGAAATCTGCTTCCAAGAAACCCGCTCCCAAGCGGCTTACCGCCAAGCAACTTGCCGCCAAGCAACTTGCTCCCAAAAAGTCCGGGCAAAAAGTGAAAACGAAAACGACAGTGAAAACGAAAGCAAAAACAAAAGCGGTGGCGGCGGTGACCTCCCGCGCCACACCTCAAGCGGCCAAGACTAGGAAAATCTTGCCGGTGGCAACACGCGCTTCGGCATCCGGAAAGACAACAGCCAGCGCGGCAAAGAAGGCCGCCGCGGCGGCCAGGAGCGGGAAACCGGCGCTCACACCTGCGGCCACCGCCAAACGTGCCGTGTCCGGCAAGCCGGTCGAAGCCGTGCGGCGGGCCGCCGCCAGCAAGCCGGCGGCTGCGCCAAAGAATTCGCCCGCGCTCGAGGCTTCGCCCCGCAAAGCAGCCAAACCGGCGACGGTAACCCCCAAGGCAGCGGAGCCCAAAACAACTCACGCCGCGCAAAACCCCGCCGTTCGCAAGGGCGCTGCCGCGGCACTGTTGGCAGCCTTCAAGCGCAATGTCGCACGCCTCTCCGAGGTGCGCAAACAGGCGGCATCCGCGCCGCCGCCGGTACGGCCGGCCGTAAACCCAGCGAATCTGTCTCTTGAATCAAACGAGCGTGTGGCAGTGATCAAGGAAACCGAGAAGAAAACACCTCTGCATACTGCCTCCGGACAAGCGGGCACGAATTCTGCCCGCCAGCCGGCCAAGGATGCGGCGGCGGGGGAAACGGCGCGCGCAGGCGGCAAGGGTGCGGGCAAGCCTCAGGAAGTGAAGGCTGCGGCGATGGTTTCCAAGGCGCCGCCGCCCGTTGAGAACCGGCCGGTCGCGCTTGCACCCATCGTGGTGGATGCCGCCGCCCAATTGAACAGCGCGGACGAAAAGTCTGCCGAGAGGCCGGCCGCCCCTGTGTCCAAGCCGGCGAAGACCGGGAGTTCGCAGCGGCAAATGTTCAAGCCAGGGGAATACGTGGTCTACCCGGCCCATGGCGTTGGCCAGATCATCGCCATCGAGGAGCAAGAGGTCGCCGGGTTCAAACTCGAGCTCTTTGTGATCAGCTTCATCAAGGACAAGATGATCTTGAAGGTGCCGACGCCGAAGGTGATCAGCGTCGGAATGCGCAAACTCGCCGATGCCGCCGCCGTCAAGTCGGCCTTGGACACTTTGGCGGGACGGGCGCGCGTCAAGCGGACCATGTGGTCGCGCCGGGCGCAGGAATATGAGGCCAAGATCAACTCCGGCGATTTGAATGCGATCGCCGAAGTGGTGCGCGATCTTTACCGCTCCGATACACAACCTGAGCAATCCTACTCCGAACGGCAACTCTACGAGGCCGCGCTCGATCGCATGACTCGCGAAATCGTCGTTGTGCAAAAACTGACCGAGACGGAATCGCTGAAAGTGATCGAAGCGCAATTGCAAAAGGGCCCGCGCCGCGGCAAGGCCGAGGAAATAGATGCCGAGGAAGCCGAAATCGAGGAAGCGGCATAAGCGCTGCGCCGTGGTTTTTTTGGTCAAGGACAAAACCCGGCGCTTCGCCGGGTTTTTTTTGCCTTAAATAAGTCTTTTGGACGGCCCAATTTGCACTAGACTAAGGATCGCTTTGGACCTTCGAGCCTAGGGGAGCGGCCTTGAAACAGTTCCGTTTATCTCCATATCGAGGGGGAAACAGCGAACATCCGGGGGATGCCATTTGAGGGTCCCGCCACGAAGGCCGGAAGGCTTCGCGCGGTTGGCGCTCTTGAAGTTTTTTTCTGCCGGGCTTGGGGACGAAACGGGCCGGACACCGAGAAAGGCCAGCGATAGAGAGCACAACGGGCTGTTCGCCACGGGAGCGGGTCATTTGAAGACCGCTCGTTTAGGAGATGTTCCGATGTTGAATGCAGATAATACTGAATCCAAGCCATTCATGACCAATGAGCAGCTGGCAAGTCTCGGTGGCGGCCGCGTGGCCTATGTGAAACCGATCCGCTCGGAAGAGTTGCACCGGCTTTTTCCAGCGGCGCCCGAGGTCCAGCCCGGATTGCAACTCTTTGCCTTGCTCGGAGCCGATGGCACGCCGATCATTGTGACCGATTCGCGCGATGCCGCCGTCGCCAATGCGATGCAGAATGAACTCGAGATGGTGAGCCTGCACTGATTTCGGGTTTGCAACGATGTTCTGCGGCGTAAAATTCGCGGGAAGACTCGTGCCGGCTGGCGCGCGCCGTTAGGCTCGGATCGGGTTGCCTCAAATCGTGAAATCGGCGCCCACGCCTTTTTCATCCCAGATTTTGAGGTCTTCCGCGCGGCGGCAAATATCGTCTACGGTAATGGTTTCGAGCTTTTCCAGAAAAACCTTGCCGGCTTCATCGACGATCGGCGCGACCACTTGCCTCACAAGCTGGCAGTCGGGCGCCTCTTCCAGATCCCCTTCGGCTTCGCTCGACACAGCGCGTAAAATCGACGCAGCCGTGATCCGCCGGCGTTCCCGCGCCAATTCATAGCCGCCGCGCGGACCACGCACACCTTTCAAAATATTGGCGTGAACGAGATCCTGCAGCAAGGATTCGAGGCGCCGTGGCGGCAGTTCGAGCCGTGCCGCCAAAGCCTTAGCGGCAACCGGGGTGGGACGCGCATGGATCGCAATATCGGCGACGGCGGCAAGTGCGAGCTGGCCGCGGCGGGAGAGGAGAATCACGGGGGCTCCTCCCGGGCTATTCTCCCGGTCGATCCAAATCCGTTGGATTGCCGCGCGGTTGCGGTCAATTCCCCGGTTTCGACAAGAACCGCCCTTGCGCAGGGCGCGATGACGAGTTGGGCGATCCGGGCGCCCCTGACGATCTCGAAAGGCTCATCACCGAGGTTGATTAACAGTACGCCGATTTCACCGCGATAATCGGAATCGATCGTTCCCGGCGCGTTGAGCACGGTAACGCCGTGATCGCGCGCAAGACCGGACCGTGGCCGCACCTGGGCTTCGTGATCTTGCGGAATATCGAGCGCGATGCCGGT
>CAYTRB010000082.1:0-15020 GCA_964440215.1 uncultured Methylocapsa sp. | reverse complement strand
CCCAATATCATCATCATTTGGGGCGACGACATCGGCCAATCGAACATCAGCGCCTATACCAACGGATTGATGGGCTATCGTACGCCCAACATCGACTCCATCGCGCAAGGCGGGATGATCTTCACCGATTATTATGGGGAGCAGAGCTGCACCGCCGGGCGCTCCGCCTTCATCACCGGACAAAGCGTGTTCCGGACCGGTCTCAGCAAGGTAGGGCTGCCCGGCGCCGATCTTGGCTTGCGCAAGGAAGATCCGACCATCGCCGAATTGCTGAAGGCTCAGGGCTACGCCACCGGCCAATTCGGCAAGAACCATCTTGGCGACAAGGATGAGTTTCTGCCAACCGCGCATGGGTTCGACGAATTCTACGGCAATCTTTATCACCTCAACGCCGAGGAAGAACCGGAGCTGCCCGATTATCCCAAGGCGGACGATCCGGAGTTTCCAAACTTCCGCAAGAATTTCGGCCCGCGCGGCGTGATCCATAGCTTCGCCAACCCCGATGGCACTCAGACGATCGAGGACACCGGCCCTCTGACCAAGAAGCGGATGGAAACGATCGACGACGACATTGCGGACCGCTCCGCCGAATTCATCGAGAAACAAGCGAAGGCGGGCAAGCCCATGTTCGTCTGGGTAAACTTCACCCATATGCATTTCCGCACCCACACCAAGCCTGAGAGCTTGGGTCAGGCCGGGCGCTGGCTGGGGCCCTATGCCGACACGATGATTGACCACGATAAGAATGTCGGGACTGTGCTCGCCAAGCTGAAGCAATTGGGACTCGAGGACAACACATTCGTCTTCTATTCGACCGACAATGGCCCGCATATGAACTCATGGCCGGATGCGGCGATGACGCCGTTCCGCAACGAAAAGAACTCAAATTGGGAAGGCGCCTATCGCGTTCCGGCGATGGTTCGCTGGCCGGGCAAGATCAAGCCGGGCTCCGTGTCGAACGCAATCGTCTCGCATCTCGATTGGCTGCCGACTCTGCTGGCAATGGCGGGTGTGCCCAATGTCAAGGAAAAGCTGCTTACAGGTTACACGGCTGGCAAGGAGACTTTTAAGGTCCATCTGGACGGCTACAATCTTCTCCCCTATCTCACCGGCGAAGAGACAAAAGACCCGCGCAAGGAGTTCTTTTATTTCTCCGACGATGGCGATCTGACGGGCCTGCGCTATGACAATTGGAAATTCGTTTTCCTGGAGCAGCGGGCGCCGGGAACCCTCCAAGTGTGGGCGGAGCCATTTACGCATCTGCGCGTGCCGCTGATCTACAACCTCCGGCTCGACCCTTATGAGCGCGCCAACATCACCTCGAACACCTATTACGATTGGCTGCTCGATCACGCCTTCTTGCTGGTACCGGCGCAAACCTATGTCGGAAAGTTCTTGGCGACTTTCAAGGATTATCCGCCTCGTCAAAAGGCGGCGAGCTTCACGATCGATCAGGCATTGCAGAAGTTGCAACAGCCAAGCGGCGACTAAGCCTGGCAGGATTAAGGGCGCCGGTGGACTGTCAAGGGACACCCATGCAAGCTTGTTGGTTCACGGCGCTGTTTTACTTGTTGCTGATCATGGTGCCCGCCTCTGCGCAGGACAGCGCCACTTTCGTGGGGGCCAGGGCTTGTGCCGGATGCCACCCGGCCGAGACGGACCGCTGGAAGACTTCACATCACGCCCTCGCCATGCAGAAAGCGAGTGAGGCCACGGTCCTTGGCGATTTTGCCCATGCAACGCTGAGCCATCATGGCGTCACCACCGTTTTTTTCCGCGATAGTGAAAAATTCATGGTGCGCACGGAGGGGCCGGATAGCGCGCCGCACGATTATGAAATTGCCTACACTTTTGGCGTCTATCCGCTGCAGCAATATCTGATCGCCTTTCCAGGCGGCCGCTATCAAGCGCTTGGGATTGCCTGGGACAGCCGTCCGAAGGAGCAAGGGGGCCAGCGCTGGTTTCCGCTTTATCCCGGCCAGAACCTGCATGCCGGCGATAGCCTCCATTGGACCGGGCGCGACCAGACTTGGAACTATCAATGCGCGAAATGCCATTCCACCGATTTGAAGAAGAATTACGACCTCGCCGCCGGCACTTATGCCACCAGCTGGACCGACCCAGACGTCGCTTGCGAGGCATGCCATGGCCCAGGTTCCCGTCACGTCGCTTGGGCCGAGTCGCGAGCGGCTGAAAGTGCGGGATCATCGCAGGTAAAACCAAATTCTTCGCTGAAGACCAGCGCGATGGGGCTCACCACAAAACTTGAGCCAGCCAGCCCTGGCCAATGGCGGATGAACCCCGCGACTGGAATCGCCGAGCGCGTTGAGCCCCTGAATTCGCAAGAGCTCGATATCTGCGCGGGATGCCACTCCCGGCGCAAGGTGATTGCCCAGGATTCTCCTGCAGGCTCGGCATTTCTTGATGCCTATCTGCCCGCATTGCTTGAACCCGGCCTCTATCATGCCGATGGTCAGATCGATGGGGAAGTGTTCGAATATGGCTCCTTCGTCCAGAGCCGCATGTATCATGCTGGTGTCACCTGTTCCAATTGCCATGAGCCGCATGGTTTGGCGCTCCGCGCGCAAGGCAATGGGCTCTGCGCGCAATGCCATCTGCCGGCGAAATTCGATGTCGCGGAGCATTATCATCACCCGCAAGGCAGCACCGGCGCCCAATGCGTCAATTGTCACATGCCCTCGAAAACCTACATGGTGGTGGACGCCCGGCGCGATCACAGCATCCGCGTTCCCAGACCTGATCTCTCGGCATCGGCCGGCACCCCCAATGCCTGCACGAGCTGCCACGCGGACAAGACCGCCGATTGGGCCGCGCAACGCATCGCGGAATGGTTTCCGCATGGGCGGCAGACGCTGCCCCACTATGGCACCGCGCTTTATGCTGGCCGCTCTGGCGCCGCGAACGCCGAGCCCTTGCTCGATGCGCTGATAGCCGATCAAGACCAGCCCGCGATTGCCCGGGCGAGCGCCTTGGCGCTGCTCGCCCCTGTAGCCTCGCCCGCGTCCGAGGCCGCGATCAGAGCGGCTTTCGCCGACCCAAACCCGCTCGTTCGCGCCGCCGCGCCACGCGCGCTGCCTGCCGCGCCCACGCCCTCCATGGTTCAAGCGGCCGCGCCCTTGCTCAACGATCCGGTCCGCGCGGTTCGTATCGAAACGGCGCGGGTGCTCGCGAGCGTGGAACAACAGTTGCTAACGCCGGAGCAGCAGACCGCTTTCGCCGCTGCCATTCTTGAATTGTTCGCGGCCGAGATGAGCGATGCCGAACGGCCGGAATCGCATTTGAACCTCGGCCTCTTGGAGACGAATCTCCATCATCTTTCCGAGGCGGAGACTCACTACCAGACGGCCTTACGCCTCGATCCAAACTTTACTCCCGCCCTCGTCAATCTCGCCGATCTCGACCGTATGCGCGGGCAGAACCAGGAAGGCACCGGGCTTTTGCGCAAGGCCATGGCGATCGACCCGGACAATGCGGAGATCAGGTACGCGCTGGGCCTCGCGCTTGTCCGGGAGCACAATTACGCCGATGCGCTTCCGGAATTGCGGCGTGCAGCCGAGCTTGCCCCCGGCAATGCGCGTTACGCCTATGTCTATGCGATCGCGCTGAATTCCATTGGCGCCCAGGGACGAGCGATGGAACTGCTCGAAACATCGCACAAACGCCATCCTGCGGATCGCGACACGCTCCTCGCGCTCGTGTCAATCGCCCGGGACAGCGGCGATTTCGCCACCGCGCTGCTGCACGCGCGCGAACTCGTCAAGTTGTTTCCCACGGACATGCAGCTGCGCTTGCTCATCCTCGACCTTGAAAAACGGCAAGCTCATTAGACCGGTTCGGGCAGTTTTTAACGGATACGGACACCCTGCCTTTTCAATTCGATCTGGATATCCGTGATTTTGACCTCGGCGGTCGAAACCCCATTCTTCACCGATAGGGCGGCGGCTACGCCCGCGCCCTGGCCGGTGACCGTGCAGCACATCATATTGCGGACAGAGGCGTGCGAAATCTTGTCGCCAGCAACCGAACGCCCGGCGATCAACAGATTGTCCACGCCCTGCGGCACCAGCACACCGTAAGGGACTTGGAAATACCGCCCGGTCGTCGGCAGCACCAGAACGCCGTAGCCGTCAATAAATTCCGGAAAGATACCGATCGAATCCTCGAAGCGGGCCTGTCCCCGCACGTCCTGTTCGGTCAGCTCGTAACGGCCGATAATTTTTCGCGTATCGCGAATGCCGATCGTCATGCCGAAATTCCGCAAAGCCGCCTTTTCGAAGCCGGGCGCGAAGCATTGCAGCGCCTTGATGGCGAGCATGGCTTGACGCCGCCCCTCCATCTCCGCGCGGGTGAGATCGCGGACATCGGTGCCATCGTAGCCGAGCATATGTACCATATTGAGATAGGTGGCCTCACCCTGCTCGCTGATCGCGCTCCAGGTGCCGCCAATGCTTTTCAAACCGGTGGGAATGATGCCCTTTTCGCGCGCCTTGTCGAACGGCTCTTCAAGGTAGGGGCTGAACAGTTCATCCTCCTTGCCGTCGGTTTTCATTTCCCAGTTCTTGCCCCAGTCCTTGTATTTTTTCGGGTTCGCTTTGACGTAGTCAAGGAAACGGGCCCGGTCGACACCGGAGCACGAAAACATCACCGTGACCGACAGCATGTCCTCCTTCGGGGTTTTGCGGTTGGGGACGCCGCAAAGCGCGGCAATGTCGGCATCTCCAGTGGCGTCGATGATACGCTTGGCGAGAATTGCGCTTCGCCCGGACTTGCTTTCGATGATGATCCCTTTCAGACCATCGCCATCACGGATGACGCTAACAGCAAGCGCATGAAGGAGAGTCTCGACACCTGCCTCCTGCACCCAATTGTCGGCCACGATCTTGAACATCTCCGCATTGATGGCATGGCTTAGCGATTGCGGTTCGGGCGAAGCGCCTCCAAAGGCTTTGGCCCGTTGCTCGAATTCAATCCCAATTCCCTCGACATCGACCGTCTTTTCCTGCCGGTACCAGGCGATGCCCTCGACCCCGACATGGGTCAGATTGCCGCCAAGGCAGCCATACCGCTCGACGAGCATGGTCGGCACCCCTGCCCGCGCCGAACTGACCGCCGCCGCCAGCCCCCCTGGCCCGCTACCGACGACAAGAACATCCGTTTCCGTGATCACAGGCGTGAGACGCGAGGGTTCTCTGATTTCATTCATGATTGCACGATCTGGCGGAGAGGCGTTGTCACGTCTGTTTGCTTCATCTATCACTAGCACTTTCCGGGGAACGCCTCCGCACAAGATGAACCGTTGACCGGGCAAAGCTAGGCGCAAATTCCGTGAATCGCGTCCCAGAAGAAGAATTGATGGATGTGCCGCGCAATGCACAAGCTTATGCAGGTGCCGACTTCTCAGAGCCGAACGCGAAATTCCTCGCTCTCTTCGCGGAGAAGTTTCCCGCGTTTGAAGGCAAGCACATTCTGGATCTTGGATGTGGCCCTGCCGATATTACCCTTCAACTTGCTTACCGTTACCCGCAAGCCAGGGTGGTTGGCGCGGATGGCGCTGGTGCCATGCTCGAACTCGCGCACGAACTCCTCCTCCGCCACAGTGCCTTAGCCGATCGCGTTGATCTTCGATGCTGGCATATCGGCCGGGACGCAAATCCCTTGGGTTCAGACCCATTTCACGCCGTAGTCAGCAACAGTCTGCTCCACCACTTGCGTGATCCGCTGGATTTATGGCGGACGATATTTGCTTGCGCTGCGCCGGGCGCCGCGGTGCTCGTCATGGATCTCATCCGGCCCCAATCCCGCATTGAGGCCGAACAGATCGTCGCGGCCTACGCTGGCAGAGAGATGGACGAGTTGCGCGCGGATTTCTTGAACTCCCTGTTTGCCGCATACCGTCCCGTTGAGATTATCGAGCAACTGGCCTCCCTCAACATGGATTTATTGCAGTTGGAAGTTGTCAGCGATCGGCATTTTATCGTTTTCGGCTCGATGAGAGAGAGCATGATCCCAAAAAGCCGCGGACTTATTGGATAAACGCATGCGACAAAGCAGGCGCATGATCGGCAGAAACGTTGCAGACTTGTTGGATAAAATCATGCGGTAAAATAAAATGAGTGGGAGTATAAGCGATTCCTGTTGAAGCGATCTTGGTCTAGGGTGGCATCGGGATATGGGGATTTTTGATCGTCACGGCTTCGCTCGCACAATCTGCCTAATTTTTAGTCAGCGGATTGTTTCTCGGGAGTCGCATCGACACCGATGCTATCTCTTTCAATTCTCAACGGAACAAAGCGGTTACCTTAGCGTTAATCTGTTTAGCTCACGCATCGAATAGGCAACGGCACATGGCAGACTGCTCGATCGCCAGGGTGGCGGTCTGGACATGTTTTGACGCGAGAGGGCAAACCGGCCGCTTTCACCAAATCGACATCCAGGCGTAATCCCATGAAACTCGTCGTCGCCACCATCAGGACTTTCAAGCTCGAAGATGTTCAGGAGGCGCTGACGCTGATTGGCGTCAACCGGTTCAATGTGACTGAGGCCAAGCGCTTCGGGCCTCAAAAGGGGCATACTGTGATTCATCGCGGCGCCCAATATGCTTCGGGCTTTGTTCCAAAGATGAAGATCGAAGTCGTCGTTTCAGACAGTCTCGTCGACAAAATCGTCGAGACGATCGCGATCGCAGCGCGCACGGGTGAGCCTGGTGATGGCGAGATTATCGTCACGGATATCAACCGCAGAACGGGGATTCATACCGGTAAAACGGAGTTTGAAACAAAATGAGCCGAGGGCCTTGCCGTTACCAGGAGGATCTGGAGCCTGATGTCTTTTGAATCCATTCAGAGCGCGTTCTCCTTTCTCACCGTTCGGGACGACACATGGCATAAAGCTTGATTGCCATGGTAGCACTTTGGTGATGTTTCAACGCGAGGGGCGAGGGCAATCCGGCTGCTTTCGCCGAAACAGAATTTGGAAATCTGACCATGAAACTCGTCGTCGCCGTGATTAAGCCATTCAAGCTCGAAGATGTGCAGGAGGCGCTGACGCAGCTTGGCGTCTACCGGTTCACTGTAACCGAGGCCAAGCGCTTCGGGCCTCAGAGGGGGCATACTGTTATTAGTCGCGGCAGCGAATATGACGTAGGCTTTATGCCAATGCTCGAGGTCGCGGTCGCGGTTCAAGCCAGTTTCGTCGACAAGATCGTCGACACGATCGCGAAGTCGGCACGCACGGGCGAAAGCACTGACGGCGAGATTATGGTCACGGCGATCGACCGCACCACGCAGATTTGCACCGGCATGACGGAGGTGTGACGGATTTTGCTGAAAAGTGAGCCGAGTTTCAGGCCGTTTGCCGGGAGGAGCGAGACCATGATGACGTTCAGATCCATGCGCAGGGCGATCCTATTTTTCGCCTGCGGGCTCTTCATCCCTGGATTGGCGTTGCTGCTTTTTGCCGGTCCGTCCTTGGCGCAGGACACCTCGCCGCCCGCCTGCGACGCCCATACCTTGACGGCCTGCGCGCCCAATTCCGGCGATACGGCTTGGATGCTGACCTCGATGGCGCTGGTTCTGATGATGACCATTCCGGGCCTCGGGCTTTTCTATGGCGGGATGGTTCGTAAGAAGAACGTCGGCGACACGGTCATGACGAGCTTTGCCATCACCTGTCTCGTGACTGTGCTGTTCGCGGTCTTGACCTATAGCCTGGCTTTCCGCGCCGGCACACCATTCATCGGCGGCTTCGATCGCGTTTTCCTGCAAGGCATTTTGAGCGATATCGAGGTGGGTGTTGGCAATCCCAATCCGCTCGCGCCGACGATTCCCGAGACCGTCTATATCTGTTTCCAGATGACATTCGCGATCATCACACCTGCCCTGATCGCGGGCGCATTCGCCGAGCGCATGAAGTTCGCGGCGATGTTGTGGTTCATCGGGCTCTGGGCGATTTTCGTCTACGCGCCGGTCGCGCATTGGGTCTGGGGACCCGACGGATTCCTGAACAGCGCGAACGATGCGGCACGCATCAAAGTGCTCGACTTCGCGGGCGGTACGGTGGTTCATGTCAACGCTGGCATCGCCGGCTTGATGGTCGCCCTAGCGCTCGGCAAGCGCAAGAATACGGGTCCGGCACACAATGTCGTGCTCACCTTCATCGGCGCCTCGCTGCTGTGGGTCGGCTGGTTTGGCTTTAACGCCGGTTCGGCGGTGAGCGCCGGAATGCAGGCGGGCATGGCAATGACGGTCACCCAAATCGCGACTGCCGTGGCGGCGCTCACTTGGATGTTCGTCGAATGGGCCTATCGCAGAAAGCCGACCCTTGTCGGTATCTGTTCGGGGGCGGTGGCGGGTCTCGTCGCCATCACGCCGGCATCTGGTTTCGTCGGCCCGGCCGGGTCGATGGCGATCGGCGTGGCCGCGGGCGTGCTGTGCTATCTCGGAGTTACATGGCTCAAATCGCTGTTCGGTTATGACGATGCGCTTGATTGCTTCGGCGTGCACGCAGTCGGCGGCGCGACTGGCGCCCTCTTAACCGGTGTCTTCGCGATCAAGGCCTATGGCGGCACGCCAGGACTTATCGAGGGCAATGGGCATCAGGTCGTCAATCAGTTTATCGGCGTCGGCATCGTCGCAGCCTATGACGCAATTGTTTCATGGCTCATTCTTAAGCTCATCGACCGCACTCTCGGCTTGCGCGTGAGCCGCGACGTGGAAGTCGAGGGTCTCGACTTGTCGCTTCATGGAGAATCCGTTCAGTGAGACGCTATGCGGCTCACGATGGGGTGTGATTCTTGTAACCGGTTCTAAAGCCGCAGCATAAACCCTATCGCAATTTTACGCTTGCTTCAAATTCCGGCTTCGTATCATGCCGCATCTTGCGAAGGGGCTTTTGCGCAAATATCAATCGTACCAAAATGTTTCACGTGAAACATTTTTGTCCGATTGGCACCTCTTTCCGGTCAAAACTGATGGCTGACCCATCAGCGCTTCCACAGGCGCGGCGGCACGGTCGTTGAGCGAAAACCGCCGGAGATCTCAGTGGACGATCCGGCGGCACGCAAGCACGATTGTCCTTGGAACCAGGCTGTCACGACGTTGGCGGCAGCTTACCGTCCGGGGTTGCTTTGTCGACGGCCGTCGGCAGATACTTCGCCAGCAGATCGGCGACTTTATCGACGGGAATCCCGAATTTGGCAGCCAGATCCTTCACCTTGTCCGAGCCGAGCGCCTGTTGGATCTGCTCACTGGTGACCGGGAGATTGGGGCCGGTGGATATCCACGATTTGGCCTGCTGGCCCAAGCCGGTTTTCTCGAATTCGGCGACGACGCCCTCGATGCCGCCGTGTTTATCGATGTAGCCCTTGACGAGAGACAATGCCTCGGCGCCGATGACACCACCCAGAATTCCATCCAATAGACCCATATCGTCCTCCTGCGCAAAATCGCGACCCCCGCGTATGTACAGCAACACAAAATAGGTTCAATATCCAGTGCAAGGGAAACGCGCAGCGGGACCACTCGGATGGATTGTTCAGATCCAAGCTAAACCATTCGTGGATCTTGCGGCGGCGTTCGCCGCCGCCGTTGGGGAGCTGGCGTCTCAAGTCTCGCACGCTCGCGATGCGGCGGGCGAGAGGGCCAGCTCTATGCGAACACCGCAAACCTCCTTTCACATGGGATCGCTGAGTTGCGGCAAGCCCCTATTCTTTTCCAGCGAGTCGAGAGCGTCCTGCAAGATTTCACGAATGTTCGCGGTGCTCCCGGTGTTGAGCATGGCCGGGTCGAGATAAAAATCGAGTCCGGGCATGTGGGCGCTGAAGATTTCGATGTGCTCGCCGGTGGAACCAAGCGTGCCTTTGACCACATAAGGCATGATCTCCCGGTTGATTCCCTTCATATGAATGGGTGAAAGCGCCTGCGCGACGAGAATCTCGCGCGCAAGAGCATAGGTCTCGTAGCTCACGACAATATGTCCGGGTTCGGCGATCGACTGCAGCCGCGCGGCCACATTGGCCTCGGCTCCAATGATCGTATAGTCCATGCGGTCCTCGCTACCGAAATTCCCGACATTGCAGAACCCTGTGTTGATGCCCATGCGGACACGGAACGGGTTCTCGATGCCGGCGTTGCGCCATTTGGCATTCAGCTCGGCGAGCCGCCGCTGCATATCAAACGCCATGCGCACGCAAGCCTTGGCGTCCTCCGCCTCTCCCTTGGTTTCCGGATCGCCAAAGAATATCAGAATGGCGTCCCCGACGAATTTGTCGATCGTCCCGCCATGGGCAAGCGCGATATTGGACATCTCGGTGAAATATTCGTTGAGCAACTGGGTGACCTGCTCGGGTTGCAGCCGCTCGGTGGTCGCGGTGAAATCCTTGATGTCGGAGAAGAAAATCGTAAGCTTCTTGCGCTCGGTATGGATCGTCACATCCTTTTCACCGCTGAAGATGCTTTTGTAAACTTGGGGCGCCAAATAGCGGGAGATTTTTATCGCCAGCGAAGAAAGAAATGCGTTGGCTGTCTCAAGCTCGTTATTGATATGCTGAATGATTGCCGCTTGGCGGCGCTGAGCCGCAATGAAGGTAAAACCGGTAACCGCCACGACGACGAAATACATCAGCAGATATTTGAGCGAGAACAGATTGGCCGCGATCGGCTGGGTGATGCTCACCTCCTGAATGCCTCGCACGTCGCCAATTTTCCAATCCCGTTTAGGGCTTTCTGGATGCGTGTTGTGGCAACTCACGCAAGTGGCGCCCATGATGACAGGGGCGACAAGGCGCACACGGTCAGAGGCGAAATCTCGCACCACTTCGGTCACTTCCTGGTGTGGATCGGCACGCAACTTTTTAAGCGCCGCGGCCTCGAATTGATCAAAACTATGCGGCGCCCGGTTCTTGAAGGGAAAGTCCGAAATAAAACGGTAAGAGATATTCTGCTGCTGCTCGTTTATCACGCGGCCAAGTTCCAGCGACATGGTCGCCGGGATCGGGATCGCGCCAGGAATGGTCTCGTAATTATGGGTGACTTGCGTCGATCCCGGCGCTGCCAAGACGCGGCCGACGACTGTCTTTGAATAATAACCGCGGAAGCCGCTGATCACCGAATTGAGATCGCTTGCTTGCCGGAGCAGGCTCGCTTCCGTCGCCTTATGCAGATCGAGCCAAACAGCGACCGGCAAACCGACGAGGAGCAGGATGACAAGCAATATAAGAACAAGCCCGCGCGATTGTTTTGTTTTCGTAGGCGTGTTTTTCATTGACGCATCCCCTCCAGAACTTTCGGTTATCAATTGCTGTTATTCTTTATTCGCAATTGTCACTCTGGCAAAGAAGGGGGGATTTTCGAAGGAATTGAACTCGGCGGGCACTGTCTTGGAACGCGCGTTTCAAGCGGAATATGATGATCGAAAGCGAATAACACTACGGAAATGTCATATGCACTTGCAGTCTGAGAGCGCTCGGCCCTGCGGATAAACCCCCTCGATGGTGCCAAAGCCATGGCGGCCGGGCTTGCTCGAAAGCCAGTAAGACTTCATCTCTCGATCAATGGAGATTCTGGTGGCCGAGCGCCCATATATACGCGGCCACGGCTTCGAGATCGGCGTGCGAGAGCGCGGCGCCGCCCATGGGAGGCATCGCGCTCCTATAGTTCTTTGGGTCCGGCACGCCGCTGGCGATGGTGCGTGTGATCGCTCCGAGACTGCCATCGCCCCAAAGCCATTTGCCGCTCGTGAGGTCGGGGGCGAGCGGGGTGCCCTTGGCGTTCGAACCGTGGCAGCCTTCGCAGGTTCCGCCGCCTTCTTGCCCAAGATACACACGCTCGCCGCGCCCGACTTGCGCTTGCGTGGCGCCGGGCGGAACCGGCAGCGCCGCCACGATCGCTTGGGCGCCGGCATCCGGATAGATGCCCTCCGGCGGTTCCACTTTCGCCGCCGTCGCCGCTTCGATATGGGGGGCGGGTGCTGCTTCGATGCTGGTTATCGCGGCGCCGCCCGTAAACGTCACGCGCCAAATCCGTCCATTCTTGTCGTCAGAAATATAGAGCGCACCATCAGGCCCGACCGCTAATCCGGAGGGACGGTGCGCGGCTCTGCCGGGTTCCTTGTAGGCTCCGGCGAAGCCGTCGGCGAAAACGACGAATTTCCCGGAGGGTTTGCCGTCCGCGAGCGGCTGAAACACCACATTATAGCCCTCTTGCGGGTAGGGAGCCCGGTTCCATGATCCATGGAACGCGATGAACGCCCCTCCCCTATAGGCGTCCGGAAACTGATGTCCGTCATACAACGCAAGATCGTTGGGAGCCCAATGCGCCGGGAAGACCGCGATCGGGCCTCGCTTCTGTGCACATGGCCCGACCGCCTTGCCTCCGTCTCCGCCATACTCTGGGGCCAGCACCAGCTTCTCCTGGTACCCGTCGTAATAGCACTCCGGCCAGCCGTAGTCGGCGCCCTGCTCCACGCGCAGCAGTTCTTCAGCGGGAAGATTGGGGCCCTGCTCCGGCCGGTACAGTTTCGGCCAATTCTCCGACAACTGATCCCGGCCATGCTGGGTTACATAAAATCTGCCATCGGCGTCGAATGCGAAGCCCTCGCCATTGCGAATCCCGGTGGCGAAACGCTCGGCCGGAGAGAAATGCTGCCCGGTTTGATTCGCATCATAGCGCCAGGTGCCGGCGCGCGTCTCCAGCTCTTTGCAGGGTGTGATCCCCGGCGCGTTGCGTATCCGATTCCAGCCCTGGCAGGAGTTGGTCGCGGAGCCGAGATCGACATAGAGATTGCCCTTCTGGTCGATTGCAATCGGATGCATCGGATGATCGCCGTTTAGGGGCAGCCCCGAAACGATGACCTCGGGCGGCGCGGTTGGCGCGATCGAGCCGGCCGGAAGAGTATAGCGTACGATGCGATCGTTCACTTCCGCATAAAGCGCGCCATTGTAGAGAGCGATGCCGGTGCCGCCATGGCTGCCGTCCGCGGCACTGTCGCCAAAGCGTATTATGAGGTCGGCATGCCCATCACCCTTGCTGTCTTGAAGGGCGAGCAAGAAGCCGCCAGCCGGAGGCGTGTCGTTGCCATAATAGCGGCCGCTCCAGGTGTTGACATAAACAACCCCATTTGGAGCGACGGCAAGGTGCCGGGCATGGCCAATATTGTCAGCGAACACGGTTGCGCAAAACCCGCGCGGCAGCGAGATCCCGCCGTTGTCGCCCGGGCAGGCTTGCGCGTGTGCGATAGGCGCCCCGTTGTGAGTTTGCGCAACGGATGGCGAGCCCGCCAACACCAATCCGAGGAGCGGAAAAATCTTCGCGACCCAACGATGGTCAGTAAGACAATATTTCATGATAATCCCTCGCCTATGACCGAAGGGTAAGTGATCACGCTCACGGCTTGGAGCCAAAATGACTTGGCAAAGCTATCTCGTATCAGCGGCGTGCTGACGCGGGAAATTTCCTCATCATTATTACATCCGGATGACCGCGGCCGCAAAGCTCGCCGGGAGGCTCATCAGGGTCTTGCACCCGCGATTGCTTCACCACCTAGAGCATGTTCCGAAAAAGTTGACCGCATTTTTCGATTAGAACATGCTCCAACTCTTTGAATCCGGGGAATTCCTTTTCGATCAGATGATTCCACCTGATCGGGAAGCGCTCTTGTCACATTGGCCGGGAAGGCACGATTTTCAAGCCGGCGGCGCTTGCTGGCGCGCGTCCACATTCATTGCCATTAAGACAATCGGTTGGTATGCGCGCCTGACATTTGGCAACGAAAACTGAGGGATGGGGCAACGCCGGCGGTACGCCCGCGCTTAGGATCGTTGTGTTGTGATACGGATCCACCGGCATTGTTCCATTGGCGGGGGATAGGCGATTGTCTCATCAGCCCTTCCCAGATTTTCCGATCCCTGCCATTATCCTGCATTGCAGATAAGTGAGGCGGGTCATGATTGACTTCATTGTTTGGCTCATTGTAGGAGCGCTCGCCGGCTGGATCGCGGGCGTTGTCGTTAAGGGCGCCAGCTTCGGTCTGATTGGCAATATTATCGTCGGAATTTTGGGATCGATCGTCGCTGGCTACATCCTTCCTCTGCTCGGCGTGCACTTCGGGTTGGGACTTATCGGATCCATCATTGACGCCGCGATCGGGGCAATCATTCTCCTCTTTGTCTTGTCGTTGCTCCGCAGAGCGTGAGAGGGGCCGCCTCGTGAGGCAGGGTTTATAGGAACAACGTCTTGGACTTTGTGCGTCTTGGTTCAACCGGCCTGAAGGTTTCTCGCTTGTGCCTCGGGTGCATGACTTACGGCCTCCCGGCGTGGCGTGAATGGGTACTGGATGAAGCGGCGAGCCGCCCCTTAATTCGCAAAGCCCTGGATCTGGGCATCAATTTTTTCGATACCGCCGACATGTATTCGCTGGGCGGGAGTGAAGAGGTTTTAGGCCGCGCCCTCCGCGATTTTGCGGCACGCGATGAGGTCGTGATCGCGACCAAGGTCTTCCATCCGATGAGCGGCAAACCCAACGACCGGGGTCTGTCACGAAAACACATCCTGGCCAGCATCGATGCCTCGCTCAGACGTTTGAGCACCGACTATGTCGATCTCTACATCATCCACCGGTTCGACCCGGAAACACCAATTGAAGAAACCACCGAAGCCTTGGACATCGTCGTGCGCTCGGGCAAGGCCCGCTACATAGGCGCATCCTCCATGCATGCCTGGCAGTTCATGCGGATGCTCGCCCTTCAGGAGCGCCACGGCCTCGCTCAATTCGTCTCGATGCAGAACCACTATAATTTAATCTACCGCGAGGAAGAGCGGGAGATGCTGCCGCTCTGCCGCACTCAGGGGATTGCCGTCACGCCCTGGTCGCCACTGGCGCGCGGTCTCCTGGCGGGATCGCGCAAAAGAAAGACGATCAGAGCAGCCACCGACAAGCCGGCCCAGCAATGGTACGATCATCATGCCGAGGAGGACGCGATCGTCGCGGCCGTCGAGGACATCGCC
>CAYTRB010000081.1:0-15068 GCA_964440215.1 uncultured Methylocapsa sp. | reverse complement strand
GCAATCGACTGTTAATCGATCGGTCGCAGGTTCGAGTCCTGCTCAGGGAGCCAGCACACTATCCATCGGCGTCCATAAATACCCAAAAATAGCCTAATAACCAACAGTTTAACACAGAGCTTTTATCCATAAATGTTTCTGGGCGTCTGTGGTATCCGCGCAAAATGTTGGTATATTTGTTGTTATCTCGCCGATTGCGGCAAAAAGATACCAACATGCCCCTTATCGATATGGCACTCCGGGCGGCCAAGCCGCGCGATAAAGGCATAAACAAACTGTCGGATGGTGGCGGCCTGCAATTTTGGGTCACACCGGAATGCGCGAAACTCTGGCGCCTGGCCTATCGTTTCGCCGGAAAACAAAAGCTGCATCTTATACGGTCGAACGGAAGCTTGCCGAGCTGCGCGCCCATCTCAGCTATGATTTCCATCGCTATCTTATGAAGCCGGCGCCACGTTTCGCTGGGAAGGCAGGCTCGCTCGCGCTTTTCTTCTGGTGTCGGGATCGGCCACATTCTACAATGTTCTACCTTTAGGAAAATGTCGGTATCGCTGTTGGTCCAACGCGATATCAGCTTAGTTTGGCTCTGTTCTAGGAGCCATATAGGGAAGGGTGCAGGCGCCATGACTAAGATCCCATATGAAATCCCCCCGGAAATCCGTGATTTGACTTCAAAAACCGTCGAGGAGGCCCGCAAGGCCTTCGAAAGTTTCATCGCGGCCGCTCATAAGGCAGCCGCGCAAGCGGAAGGCACCGCAACCTCACTGCAATCGAGCGCCAAGGACGTCAGCGCGAAGGCGCTTAGCTTTACCGAAGCCAATGTGAAGGCAGCGTTCGATCACGCCCAGAAGCTCATTCAAGCAAAGAGCCCGCAGGAAATCGTTGCTCATCAAACCGAATATGTAAAGAAGCAGTTCACCGCCCTGGAGGAGCATGCGAAAGAGCTCGGTGCCTCTGTTCTTAAGAAAATAACGCCGGATAAGTAATTCCTCCGTCATCGCAAGACATTTTATGGCAGCTCCGCACGATGGGTTGTCACGGGCATGCAAATTTGCCGTCTCCGGCCTAGGTAGCCGGAGGTGTGCAAGGCATTGACCGCATTGAGCCTCCTTGCCCGTTGAAGGCAGTCCTCTAATCGGGGACCGCTCAATTTTCTCTCGCTTTCTCTCTTGAACCGCCCGCATAACCATCCATATACCATCTATATAGATGATAAAGGGATGGGGCATGGTCGCGGAAATCCGTCGCCTTCGAGACAAACCGGGCGAAACCGAGAAAATCACAATCAACCTCGGATTCGTCGACCTTGGTCATATTGATCTGCTGGTGCGGGAAGGCTTCTATTCCAATCGCACCGACTTCATCAGGACATCGATTCGCAACCAGCTCGCCAGTCACGCGGAAGCCGCCAAGCAATCGATCGTGCGGCACGCCCTCGAACTCGGCATACGGCACTATAGCCGCGCAGATTTGGAGGCGGTGAAGGCCGGGCGCGGCAAGCTGCGCATTCAAGTCGTCGGGCTTGCGACAATCGCCGAAGATGTCACCCCCGAACTCGCGCTTGCAACAATCGAGTCCATCACTGTCCTTGGCGCTCTTCAGGCGAGCAAAGCGGTCAAGGCGGCGCTCTATGATCGCATTGGTTGATGCACAAGGCTCTGTTGTTCCAACGAGGATCGCAGCATGAAGACCATTATCAGCAACGCCCTGCATCACGCTCGGCAACTCATACGCACGCAAAATGTCATCGAGGCGACGCGGATGATCCAGCGCGCTCTGGGAGGACCGCAGCATAGCCCATCGCCGGAAGGACAATCCTCTGAAAGATCTCGATCGATAGAGCCGCAATTTATCAGCAAGGGATACGAGAGAAGCATCGCTGAGCCAAGCCAAGCCGCAGCAATGACAAGCGCCAGTAAGCGGAATACCGCAACGGAAGGACGTCCCGACGCCCGCATGAAAAGGCCGCTGGGCGAGGTTTTGGAGCTGTTGCGTCAGACCGAGCTTCCACGCTTCGTTCATGACTCTGCGCCGCTTATGAAATTTCATAAAGCGCCGCGTGTGCCGGTGCCGGACGGGGCGGTTTTTCTCGCGCGAACCTTCACCTGCGAGGCGGGTGCAAGAGACTATAAAATATATGTCCCAAGTTGCAAAACGCGCCGCAAGCGCCCTTTGATTGTCATGCTCCATGGCTGCTCGCAAAACCCCGACGATTTCGCACTTGGGACAGCTATGAACGGGCTAGCGGAAGAACATAATTTCATCGTCGCATATCCGGCCCAGTCAGTGAGCGCCAATCCCTCCGTGTGCTGGAACTGGTTCAAGCGGACGGACCAACTGCGCGATTTAGGAGAGCCGAGCATTATCGCCGGGATGACGCGCACTATAATGGCGGAGTTCGGGATCGATTCCGGACGGGTCTATGTCGGGGGCCTTTCCGCCGGCGGCGCCATGGCGGCGATCATGAGCACCACCTATCCCGAACTTTTTGCCGCGACGGCGATTCACTCCGGCCTCGCCTATGGGTCCGCCTCCGACATGGTTACTGCCTTTGCCGCCATGCGCGGCGCCTCGTCATCCGCAGCGCCAGCAAGGGGGAAGGGCCATCGCAAGAGCGCGAATGGCCGCGGCCGCATCATTGTCTTTCATGGAGCAGCCGATCAATCGGTGCATCCGTCGAACGCCGAAATGATCCTAGCTGATGCTCGCGCAGGCCTCACGGGCTCCGCCCGGGAGACGCAACAGGAGGGAGTGACGGGAGGCCGCCCTTACAGGCGCATCGTGATCGACGATGCCCATGGCGTTCCCCATTTGGAATACTGGTCCATCGAGGGACTTGGGCACGCTTGGTCCGGCGGCAGCCCGGAGGGTTCATACACTGATCAGCAAGGGCCCGATGCTTCGCGGGAAATGCTGCGGTTCTTTTTGGGAAACCAGGCGAAGACCTCGATGCGTTGAATTTAGCGAAGTGCGGGAGGGCAGCCCCTTGCGTCCGCGGGGACGAACGCGATCGAATTGCCGCATTACCCCTCGGCCGCCACATCGAAGGCACCGCGGTCGATCCCGCCGCCCACCAAAATCGCCCGTTTTCCGGAATGATTGGGTGCGCCGACAACGCCTTCCTGTTCCATCCGCTCGACGATGGATGCGGCTTTATTGTAGCCGACGGATAGGCGGCGCTGGATGTAGCTTGTCGAGCACTTCTTGTCGCGGAGAACGATATTGACGGCGCGGTCGTAGAGATCGCCTGCTTCCTCGGCGTCCATGCTGCCTGGCGCCGGCCCATCGGCGTCGTCGGCTTCTCCGGCATCGTCCTCGTTGGTGATCGCGTCGAGATATTCCGGCTGCCCTTGCGTCTTCAGATGCGCGACAATCTTCTCGACCTCTCCGTCGGCAACGAAAGGTCCGTGCACGCGTGAAATGCGGCCGCCCCCCGCCATATACAACATGTCGCCCTGGCCAAGCAGTTGTTCGGCGCCCTGCTCGCCCAAAATCGTGCGGCTGTCGATCTTGGAGGTCACCTGAAACGAAATGCGGGTCGGAAAATTCGCCTTGATCGTGCCGGTGATGACATCGACGGAAGGTCTTTGCGTTGCCATGATGAGGTGAATGCCGGCCGCGCGCGCCATTTGGGCGAGGCGCTGGATCGCGCCCTCGATGTCCTTGCCCGCGACCATCATGAGATCGGCCATTTCGTCGACGATCACCACGATCACAGGCAAAGCTGAAAGCTCCATCGCCTCCCGCTCATAGATCGCTTCGCCGGTCTCTCGATCATAGCCGGTCTGCACCGTGCGCATTAGTGTCTCGCCCTTGGCTGCGGCCTCGGTGACCCGCGCGTTAAACCCTTCGATGTTGCGGACACCGAGCTTCGACATTTTCTTATAGCGGTCCTCCATTTCGCGAACCGCCCATTTCAGTGCGACAACGGCTTTCTTGGGGTCGGTCACGACCGGCGTCAAAAGGTGCGGAATGCCGTCATAGACCGACAATTCGAGCATTTTCGGATCGACCATAATGAGGCGGCACTCCTGTGGCTTCAGCCGGTAGAGCAGCGACAAAATCATGGTATTGATGGCGACCGACTTGCCCGAGCCCGTCGTGCCGGCGACGAGAAGATGCGGCATTCGCGCAAGATCGACGATGATCGGCTCGCCGCCAATCGTCTTGCCGAGCGCGATAGCCAGCCGGTGTTTGGTTTTCTCGAAATCCTGGGAGCCAAGCAATTCGCGCAAATAGACGGTCTCACGGCGCTGGTTCGGCAATTCGATGCCGATGGCGTTGCGACCTTGAACGACGGCGACGCGGGCCGAGAGCGCTGACATGGAGCGAGCGATATCATCGGCAAGACCGATGACCCGCGAGGATTTAATGCCGGGTGCAGGCTCGAGTTCATAAAGCGTGACCACCGGACCCGGCCTGACATGGACGATCTCACCCTTGACGCCGAAATCCTCGAGCACGCCTTCGAGCAGTCTGGCGTTCTGGCCGAGCGAGTCCTCGGAAACCTTGTTCGCGGCCGAATTTTTCGGCTCAGCGAGGATATGGAGCGGCGGAAACACATAGTCGTGCCGCGCCAGCCGGTCGAGCAATGATGGCTGTGTCTCCTTGAGCGCGCGCGATCCGGGCTTCAGCGCGGTCGCTGCTGGCGCAATAATGCGGCGAGGCGCATAGAGGCTTATATCCTGCTTTTGCCCTTGCGGGATCCCGCTCGCCTCGCGAGTGGCGGGTGGCGCATAGGCATTGGGGTCGAAACTGGCGTCCGCTAGCTCGGTCCGCGGCCATTGAAGCGGCTCCGCGGCAAGATCGAGTGGCCGCTCGAAGAAGCCCTCTCGCTCGCGCAATTCCGCGCGCTGTGATCCGGCTTGCGATGCATGCCGGCGCGCGATTTGGCGCGTCACGGCGGCTTTGAGGCTGAGACCAGCATGAATAAGGGCGCCGAGTAAGATGAGCGCGGTGCCAGGCTCCCCTGCCGCGTCAGGGTCCTCGGTTGACGGGGCGCCGAGATGATCCGGGATTGGGTCGTTCCCGTCCTCGCCCAAATCATCTTGAGCGTAGTCGCGCAGACTGATGCAGGCCGACAGGCAGAGAATCGCGCCTCCTGCCAGAATCGCAGCCAACACAAGCATCCCAGTTCCGTGTCCGGCGAGTAGCCGGTTCGGAACTGCGAGAATGGCATCGCCGACGACGCCGCCAAGGCCGGTTGGCAAAGGCCAGCGCGTCGTGACCGGCAGCAGTGAGGAGAGACCCGCCGTCAGGAAGCCGCCAGCGAGCCACAGCCCCAACCTTGCATTTACCCGCTCGAGATGTCGCGCGACGATGAGCCGCCATCCCCAAAGGCAAACCGGTGCCAGAAACGCGATGGCAGAAACGCCGAGCATTTGCATGATCATGTCGGCGGCAACAGCTCCTGGCGCGCCGAGAAGATTGTGCACTGCTCCTGGAGCCGCATGGTTAAGGCTCGGGTCTTCGACTGACCAGGAAGAGAGAGCCAAGGCAATCGCAACCGAGGCCCCCATCAGGCCGAGGCCGGCAAGTTCAGCGCCACGGCGCATGGCAAAGGCGTGCAGCGACTCTGGGATTTGACCGAGTGCCGAAAAATTTGTGGTTGTCCGCATTCGCTCCCTCCGCCGCCGCCGCCCAATCGCCGCCATTTCTGCTTGGTCCTTCCACCGGCCGCGCTGGTGTTGAGAAGGCGATCTTCACAAGCCAAACCTGATATCCCGATGAAGTTCGTACGGAAACGACAGGGTTTCGCCATGCGACGTCAGCGCTACTGCGGCAAATTACCAAGGTGCGGTTAAAGGTGTTTTAACCTTGCGATCCCCGATGAAGCCCGAATCTGTGCAGGGTTGAGAGTGATTTAACCAATGTTATCAGCAACCTATTCGAATTTTGCAGCTCGCATCAGGGCGAAAACGGTTGGCGAATTGAAATACGCAGCTCGCAAGTGCGATTTTGGCTGCGGCCTTGTCTCCGGGACATTCCCAGAGCTGGCTCCGAGATGTTGATCGGCTTTTTTGATAAGGACATGAATTAACTCTTTGATTTTGAGCGAGGTTTCTCCGCTCAGAGGATCGCGGATATAAGGCTCGCGTTCTGGCGCGAGAAGATTTTTATTGGAACCGGCGCTTCACCATATCTCTTTGATTTGACGAATGATGTAATCCGAAAAGCCGTCATGTTTACGACAGCGTGCACTAGCAATGCGCGAGGGAATGGACAATAAGACGCACATGACCGTAAGAGCCGAAGGCCGCCGCGGGTGCGCCGCCATATCCGGAAGAGATCAGTGACTGAAGAGAGCCCAGAATCGTTCAAGGGCCATCGCTCGCCGGGTACCCAGCGCGTTCGCGCCAATGTCCGGAAGAGATCAGAGACCGAAGAGAACCCGGAATCGTTCGATTATCGTCAGCTTAACGCGACTTTCGTCGAAACGGCAATTCACCTCGGATTTATCGTCTTCCTCGTCTACTGGTCCTTCATCCTCATTAGTCCCTTCTTGCCCTTTATCGTCTGGAGCGTTGTGCTGACCGTCGCACTTTACCCGGGGTTCGATTGGCTGGCGGCGGTGCTCGGAGGCCGGCGCGTATTGGCGGCGGCGTTCATTACTATACTTGGGCTCTTGGTCGTCATCGGACCCGTGACCTGGCTGGGATTGGGCCTCATCGATGGCTTGAAAACTTTCATCGAGCGGCTCGACTCGGGGAAATTGATTCCCCCGCCTTCGGCGGCCATCAAGGATTGGCCGCTAGTTGGACAAGAGCTCTACGATTATTGGGCGCTCGCATCGACCAATGTGCGCAGCGCCATCACCGACCTCCTCCCGCAGTTGCAGCCGCTCGGCGAAATCGTGCTTAACACCGTGAGCAGTGCTGGCACGGGAATGCTGAAGTTTCTCGCCTCCGTGATCATTGCGGGGTTTTTGTTTTCTCCGGGACCGCAGCTTGTCGCCGCGACGACGAGACTAGCGCTCAGGATTAACGCGGCTTACGGCGAGAAGTTTGTGGAACTCGCCGGCGCCACCATTCGCGCCGTATCGCGCGGCGTGATCGGTATTTCCGTCTTGCAGGCGGTTATCGGCGGAATCGGAATGTCGTTCGCCGGGGTTCCCGGAGCAAGCCTTCTGACGCTCTCCATTTTGGTGCTCGGGATCATTCAAATCGGCCCGTTACTTATCGTGGCGCCGGTCGTTGTGTGGAGTTGGACCACATTAACGACGGGACCGGCTTTAGCCTTAACGGCCTGCATGGCGACAGTCAGTTTTATCGACAATTTCTTGAAACCCTTTGTCCTCACGAGCGGGGCAACCCCGAGGCTAGTCACATTCATCGGTGTCATTGGCGGCGTTCTTGCGTATGGGTTTGCCGGCCTGTTTGTCGGCCCGGTCGTTCTCGCGGTGGCCTGGGACCTCACGAATGCATGGATATACGACAAGGAAAAGAGGGCAGGGTGAGTGTGCTGCACAGGTGTTCCTATCGTCGCGCCACTAGAGCATTTTGACCGAATTTCCCCTGGTAGGCTGGAACATGGGTGAAACCGCAGCGGACCATCGCCACACTGGATCAAGGATGCGAACCTGGCTCGAGCGTGAGTGCGGCCCTTACAACGGTCTTCATTGTCATGAGCCCTTGAATGGGCCTGGGTATAAGCTACGCTGCCGCTGCGATAATGCCCGGGCGCATGGTCTCCCGGTCGATTTTCGTCGCGGCCCGGTCTTGACGCTTCCCGACCCTTAGCTTATGAGACATCGCCTCCCAGATTGCAGAAGGGAAGACATGCGGCCGGGGGCGATTTGGCCCGGCCGGTGAGGGCCGTTGAACGGCTGGATCATAGCTTAAGGAAAATCGATGTCCCGCCGTTGCGAATTAACCGGTAAGGCTGTGCAGACCGGCAATTTGGTCAGCCATTCCAATCACAAGACGCGGACGCGGTTTTTGCCGAACCTCTGCAATGTGACACTCATTTCCGATGTCTTGCAGCGGAAAGTCCGCTTGCGCGTAACCGCCGCGGCGCTGCGCTCGGTCGAGCATCGCGGTGGCCTCGATGCTTTTTTGGTCAAGGCGAGCGATGCGGATCTGTCAAAAGACGCGCTGGCCATCAAGCGTGCGATCGCCAAGAAAGAGGCTGCTGCGGGTTAGAGCATGACCCCAAAAAGATGCAGACTTTTTGTATAAGATAACGTGGCAAGACCAAGAGAGCGAGACTGTGAGCGATTCCTCTAGAATCTCTCATGATCTAATGTGCCTATGGGGCGGCATCCCGAGGAAGAGAAAAGCAATCCAGGGAAACGAAAACCATGCATGTCACCATCGTCGACGCCGAACGCGCCATCGAGGCCGCCCGCAAGCGCGCCAAGGAACTTGGCACTGAAATGTGTATCGCCATCGTCGACTCAGGCGCCAATCTGAAAGCCTTCCACCGCATGGACGATGCCTGGGTCGGCAGCATCGACATTGCCATCAAGAAAGCGAAGACGGCGGTCTTCTTCGGCATGCCCACCGGGCAAATCGGCAAACTGTCGCAGCCGGGCGGCTCGCTGTTTGGCATTGAACATTCAAATGATGGGCTGATTACCTTTCCCGGCGGTCTGCCGATCGTCGATAGCGAGGGTGTTCTGACCGGTGCCATCGGTGTCAGCGGCAGCTCCGTCGAAAATGATCACGCGGTGGCGCTCGCTGGGGTAGCGCCGGTCGGCGTCAGCGATTTGCCGGCGCATCCATGGCGCACCTGACGCGCCGGGCACGTTGACGAAAAGCCTGCTCGTGCTCGGCGGCGCGCGATCAGGCAAAAGCCGCTATGCGCAGCGGCTCGCGGAAGCCTCGGGATGGCATCCTGTCTTGATCGCGACGGCGGAAGCGGGTGACACGGAGATGACCGCGCGCGTCGCCCACCACGCAGCAGCGCGGGATGCGCGCTGGGCGCTGGTGGAAGAACCAGTCGCACTGGCTGCGGCCCTCGGGCGAGAGGCGCGCGCGGGTCGCATCGTCGTCGTCGATTGCGTGACACTATGGCTCGGCAAGCTTTTTTTGAGTGGCCTTGATCCTTTAGCTGCGACGCAAGACCTCGTGGACACCGTCGGTAAGCTTGAAGGTCCGGTGATTTTCGTCTCGAACGAGGTAGGCGGCGGGATCGTGCCCGACAATGCCCTGGCGCGCGCGTTCCGAGACGCGCAGGGTTTGCTCAATCAGGCGCTGGCGGAGGCTTGCGAGTCGGTCGTTGTCATCGCCGCAGGGCTTCCGCTTTGCCTCAAACCCGCGCCCGAACCAAGCTTTCGATTCTGACGCTGAGATCAGCCGGACACATTGCAAAACCTTAGCCGGGGGAATATTAACGGATTAAACCGCGTGAATTTATCCGTATTACAGAGTATTTATGTGAAAAAGGCCGTCTCCCCCCATCTGCGCCGGCTTGAATCGGAGTCGATCTTCATCCTGCGGGAGGTGGCCGCGGAATTTGAGCGCCCCGTCATGCTCTATTCCATCGGCAAGGATTCGAGTGTGATGCTGCATCTGGCGCAAAAAGCCTTCTTCCCTGCAAAGCCGCCATTTCCGCTTCTGCATGTGGATACCACTTGGAAATTTCGCGAGATGATCGCGTTTCGCGACGAAGCGGTGCGAAGGGCCGGGATGGAGCTTCTCGTGCACATCAACAAGGAGGGCCTGAAGCGCGGCATTTCGCCGGTCGTTTCGGGTTCGTCTATCCACACTCAGGTGATGAAGACCGAAGGGTTGCGCCAGGCCCTCGACCTTTGGCATTTTGATGCGGCTTTTGGCGGTGCCAGGCGGGACGAAGAAAAAAGCCGGGCCAAGGAAAGGATCTTCTCGCATCGCTCCGCCGCCCATGCCTGGGATCCGCGCAATCAACGGCCAGAACTCTGGAACCTTTTCAACACCAGGATCAAACAGGGCGAATCGATGCGGGTGTTTCCCTTGTCCAACTGGACCGAACTCGATGTCTGGGAATATATTCTGGCCGAGGATATTCCCGTCGTGCCGCTCTATTTTGCCAAGGAGCGCCCCGTCGTCGAGCGCGATGGCTCTCTTATCATGGTCGATGATGAGCGGCTCCCCTTGGCTCCCGGCGAAATCCCGCGCCTGGAAAGCGTCCGCTTTCGCACACTCGGCTGTTATCCCTTGACAGGAGCGATCCGCTCGCAAGCCGCAACGCTGCCCGATATCATCGCCGAGATGCGCGCCTCGACGACTTCAGAACGGGAAGGCCGCCTGATCGACCACGACGAATCCGGCTCGATGGAAAAGAAAAAGCGGGAAGGCTATTTTTGATGCTCTATGCCGTGCAAGCCTCTCCGCCTCCCCTGATGAAAACGCCAGCCCTTCCGACCCTCAGATTGCTCACATGCGGCTCGGTTGACGACGGGAAGTCCACGCTCATCGGCCGGCTGCTCTACGAGCAGCACCAAATTTACGATGATCAGCTGGCGGCACTTGAGCGCGACTCCCGCCGGCATGGAACCGACGGCGACAATATCGACTTCGCGCTACTCGTGGATGGGCTTGAAGCCGAGCGCGAGCAAGGCATCACGATCGATGTCGCCTATCGCTATGTTTCGACGCCGCGGCGATCGTTCATCATCGCCGACACACCCGGCCACGAGCAATACACCCGCAACATGGCAACCGGAGCGTCCGGCGCCGACCTCGCGGTTCTGCTTGTCGATGCGCGCAAGGGACTCTTGACCCAGACCTGCCGCCACGCCGCGATTGTCTCACTCACCGGCATCCGGCATGTGGTGCTTGCCGTCAACAAGATCGATTTGACCAGCTTCGATCGGGCGATTTTCGAAAAAATCGCCGCCGACTTCAGGTCGTTTGCAGCCGCGCTCGATTTCAAGACGATCATGCCCATTCCGGTTTCGGCACGCCACGGCGACAATATTTCCGTCAAGAGCGCCAATACGCCTTGGTACGAGGGGTCGTCACTGCTCGATTATCTCGAAACCATCGATGTCGCGGAAGATGGCGGCGGCAGGCCGTTCCGCTTCGCCGTCCAATGGGTCAATCGCCCGCATCTCGACTTTCGCGGATTTTCCGGCACCATCGCAAGTGGAACCATACGCTCAGGCGACGCAATTGTCGTCGCCGGCTCCGGCCGCCACTCGCGGATCGCGCGCATTGTCACCGCCGACGGTGACCTCGAGAGCGCCACGGCGGGCGACGCAGTTACCTTAACGATTGCCGATGAGCTCGATATCGCGCGCGGCGATATTTTGTGCGATCCCAAGCAGCGGCCCGAGGTTTCCGACCAGTTCGCCGCGCATCTCATTTGGATGAGCGGCGATAAACTATTGCCCCGGCGCTCTTATCTAATGAAATTAGGCACGAGAACCGTTCCTGCGACGGTGACTGAGCTCAAGCACCGCCTCGATGTCAACACGCTCGGTGAACTTCCGGCAAAACCCTTAAGTCTCAACGAAGTTGGTTTCTGCAACCTCGCCACGACCGCGCCTATCGCTTTCGACCCCTACAAGGACAATCATACGACCGGTGCTTTTATTCTGATCGACCGCGCGACCAATGCCACCGCGGCGGCCGGGTTGATCTCGCATGGGCTGCGCCCAGCCGCCAACATTCATCTTCAGGGCCTCAGCGTCGGCAAGCAGGACCGTTCCCGCATCAAGCATCATAAACCTGCCGTGCTGTGGTTCACTGGCCTTTCCGGCTCTGGTAAATCGACGATCGCCAATCTCGTCGAAGCCCGGCTTTACGGCCACGGCATCCACACCATTTTGCTTGACGGCGACAATGTACGGCACGGGCTCAATAAGGATTTGGGGTTTACCGAAGCCGAGAGGCTTGAAAACATCCGGCGCATTGGCGAAGTTGCGAAGCTCATGACGGATGCCGGGCTCATCGCGCTTTGCTCTTTCATTTCGCCGTTCCGGGCCGAGCGGGCCATGGTGCGCGAGTTGTTCGGCAAAGATGAATTCATTGAGATTTTCGTCGCCACACCCCTTGAGGCGTGTATCGCGCGCGATCCCAAAGGGCTATATAGACGAGCGATCGCCGGAGAGATCGCGAATTTTACCGGCATCAGTCAAAGCTACGAGCCGCCGGAGGCGCCCGAGATCATAGTCGCCCGCGACAATCAAACCGCCGAGCAGGCGGCGGCGCAGATTATCGCGCAGCTCACCGCGGCCGGCCTCATCGACCGCATCGACGATCTCGCCGACGACTGGTCGATTTGAGGGTTGTCCTGGTATGGGGGTGAAGCGCGGACTCGGACGCCGGACAAAAGTACCAGGACCGTGGCGGGCCATGACCAAAGATGATCTGCTCTCCGTCTATGCGGTAGCGCGATGAAGCATCATGGCGCTGCAAACAACGGCGAGACGCCCTCCGTATCGATGAAGACGAGCCCATCTTCGATTTTAACCGGATATTCGGCAAGCGTGCTCTCTTTGGGGTGAACCGGCTCGCCGGTATTCAAATCCCAAGACCACGAATGACTGGGGCAGGTCAGCACCGTGCCATCGAATTCGGCTTCGGTCAGGGGCATATTGGTGTGCGGGCCCCCCTGAAAGGCTTTGATCACGCCATTGTCGGGCCACGCCAGAATGATCACATGGGCATCGGCGATAACGACACGCATTCCACCTTCGGCGAGCGTGTCCTCTTTGCACTCTCTGGTGAACATTTAAAGCCCCGTAAAAACGCTCTCATACTTTCCTATGATCGGCTGTCTCTCGCCGCAAGAAAATGAGGCAAGCAACTTGCATGCAAGAACCACAGAACTGTGGCCAAAAGCTAAGAAATCTGTCAGGAAACAGAAATAAGCATCACCGCAGGACGGCATGAACAGCACCATTCCTATCGCATCAACTCTTGGCTCAACAGAAGCCTGGGAATTTTACCTATGAGGCTGCCTGAAGGGAGTCTTCTCAGGCCTTTTCTTGCTCAGCGTCTGAGCGAGGTGAATAATGCCAAGGCCAAACGCTCGCTCGGCCAGCTCCAGGGAAAAATCGGCGAAATGCCGATGTCGTGCGGCTTTCAAGGCGCGTTGGCAGCGCATTTCAAAGCGTCGGGTAAGCCGGGTGTGATCGCCGAATTGAAAGGGGCCTCTCCCTTCGACCGTTCCTTTCGAAAGGTCATCCCTTACAAAGCATTGGCCGAGGATTTCGAAGCGGTAGGTGCAACGTGCCTATCCGTTGCCGTCGATCGCCGCACTTTCCAAGGCTCCTTTTCTGACCTTGCTACGGTTCATCATGCCGTCCAGATTCCTGTCCTCGCGCAAGACATTGTGGTTGATATCTATCAGATGCTCGAAGCGCGCCTGGCCGGCGCGGATGCGGTAGTCTTATCCGCCGGTCTTCTCGGCGAGCAGCTAGCCGAATTTAGCGAGCGGGCCGCGGCGGTTGCGCTTGATGCGCTGGTTCAAGTCCATACAAAGGCCGAGCTTGACCACGCGCTTTCTATTGGCGCCGAATTCATCTGTGTCACCAATCGCGATATCCATAGCTTCGCACTCGATCCTGGCACCTGTGAAGCGCTGTTGCCGCTGATCCCCGCGGAAAAGGTCTTGGCCGTCGCGGAAGGCGGATTAGGCACCGCCGAGGATCTCGAACGCATGGGTAAAGCCGGCGCTAAGGCAGTCCTTATGGGAACCGCCCTCATGAAAGACCGGGATCCCGCCGGTGTGCTCGAACGGGTGCTCGGCGTTGAAACATTGGAAGTGCAAGACTAGAGGCTGCTATCCAAAAGAATCTGAATTAGCGAAATTTGGAAGACATCGCAAACCGCACCCTGGACCATTACAACCAGCGCGCCGAAGCGTTCTGGGAAGGCACGCGCAAGCATGATGTTACACAAAACACAGCGGCAATGCTTCAGCACATCGCTGGTGAAACTCCTCTCACATTGCTTGATTTTGGCTGCGGGCCAGGGCGTGATCTCAAAGTCTTTGCCGGGCTTGGCCATACCGCAATAGGCGTGGAGGGTTCCGCGCGCTTTGCCGCCATGGCGCGGTCCCATAGCGGCTGCACAGTCTGGCAGCAGGATTTTCTGAAACTTGATCTGCCTGATCAATATTTCGACGGCGTCTTCGCCAATGCGACGCTTTTTCACGTCCCAAGCCAGGAATTGCCGCGTGTGCTGAGGGAATTACACGCCACTCTAAAACCGGGCGGCATTTTGTTCAGCTCGATCCCGCGCGGCAACAATGAGGAAGGCTGGAGCGACGGGCGTTACGGCGTATTTCATCATCCGGAGGCGTGGCGGCGCTATGGATCAGCGGCGGGATTTGTCGAACTCACCCATTATTACCGCCCCGCCGGACTCCCGCGCGAAAGGCAGCCTTGGCTCGCAAGCATCTGGCGCCGATAGGGACATTAGCTCTTTTTCATTTGGAGTTCTTGCTTGCTGAAATTGGAGACATCTCCACCTGCGGCCGCGGCACGGCGCCATGATTTTGCTATAGCCGGATATTTTATATCGACGCAGATCTTGGCAACTTGCTGTTGCAATTTCTCGCTGCCGCAGGAGGGACAGGCCGGAACGTCGGAAGCGCGAACCAAGAGCTCGAAATCCGCATTGCAGTCTTGGCAAGTGTAAGCGTAAAGCGGCATCAAATCCTCGCGTCACTCATTACAATGATCATGTGTATCGGACATACTAGGCTGTGTGAGAGCCATGGCCAAGTTGTCTACCGGCGAGCCAAGGATCGCAAAAATCCCTGATATTCTTCGTTCAGCTCCGTGTCCACGGCCGGAGCCAGCTTCATAAGGAAATTGGCGATGAAAGGCTGATCATTGCGGGGGTCATCCAAGGCCTCACGCAAAACCGGAACGCTATCTTCAATATGCTGGAGGAAGGCCACGCCTTTGTCCAAGATCTCGTTGCCCCGCTCGCGGGTCCATTTTGCCAAAGGATACATAATCTCATGGATGAAATTGGATTTGCGCGCCTTCTCGAAGAAGCGCAGACCCGTATTCCAATTTTCTTTTGCACGAAGCGGCGGCGGCGGGATATCACCCAACAGCAATTTCTTACCAGCCTGACCGACAAAATCTTCCAGCGTCGTCGGAGCGTCGATCGTCCCCCGGAAATGCC
>CAYTRB010000080.1:0-15232 GCA_964440215.1 uncultured Methylocapsa sp. | reverse complement strand
CGCTGGCGTCCGCCTTGCCGCGCGATCTGTCTCCTTGGGGCATGTTTCTCAATGCCGTTCTGCCCGTCAAGCTCGTCATGATAGGGCTTGCTTTTGCATCGCTTGCGACCTGGACGGTGTGGCTCGCGAAAATTATCGAGCTATGGACCGCGAAAAGCTTGGCGCGGCGCGGCCTCGCGGTGCTCGCTGGCGCCGTGAGCCTGCGCGCGGCGGCACAGGAGCTCGGACAGCAGCAATCGCGATCGCCGATGGCGCGGCTTGTCGCGGCCGCCGTGGGCGAAGCCGACCGTTCCGAGGGACTTGCCGCCGAAGGCGTCAAGGACCGCGCCGCCACGCTTTTGTCACGCGTCGAGGCGCAAGCGGGCCGGGCGATCCAGCGGGGCACCGGGGTTCTCGCGACGATCGGCGCGACGGCGCCTTTTGTCGGCCTGTTCGGCACCGTTTGGGGGATCATGGATAGTTTCATCGGCATATCGAAGACCAACACGACCAATCTCGCGGTGGTAGCGCCTGGCATCGCCGAGGCTCTGCTCGCCACCGCCATGGGGCTCATCGCGGCGATTCCAGCGGTCGTCATGTATAATGCGTTCGCCCGCGCCATCACGGGCTATCGCGCGGAGCTTGGCGATGCGGCGGCCGAAGTTCTGCGCCACCTTTCGCGCGACCTCGACCGCGAGGATTATCCGCACAAGGACGCAGCCCCGGTCGTCCGGCTGCGCCAAACGGCGGAGTAGGCGCCGATGGCCATTCGTCTTTCCCTCGAAGAGGACCGGGTCGAGGAAACCCATGAGATCAATGTGACGCCGTTCATCGACGTCATTTTGGTTTTGCTGATTATCTTCATGGTGGCAGCGCCACTCTCCACGGTCGATGTCAATGTCGACCTTCCGGCGTCCACCGCGCATCCGGCGCCGCGCCCCGACAAGCCGGTGTTCCTGACCGTGAAAGCGGATCTGACCCTGGCGCTTGGCGACGACCCTGTCGGCCGCGCGAATTTGGCGGCGGCGCTTGATGCCGCGACAAAGGATGACAAGGAGCAGCGGATCTTCGTTCGCGCCGACCGTAAGGTGGCCTATGGCGATGTGATGGAATTGATGAATCTGTTGCGGACCGCCGGCTATCTCAAGATCGGCCTCGTCGGCATGGAGGCAGGACCGGCGGCGGCGGCCGCCGTGCATGAGGCCAAGCCGGTGGAGACAAAGCCGGCGGGCACGAAGCCGTGACAGCCGCCAAGTCGGCTGTTCCGTCGATTTTACCCGCCGAAGACGAGCCTTCGCTGCGGCGCTGGCTCTTCGCCGCTGCCGTGGTCGTTCTCGTCCATGCGGCGATCGTCTTTTGGATCTTGTATGTTCGCGACTTGCGGCCGGCCGGCGTCCCGCCGGAGGCCGTGATGATCGAGCTCGCGCCGGTGGATGCAGCACCACCGAGCGAGGCGCCGCCTGAGGTCACGCCGGGCCCGCAAATGAGGCAGGCGGAGCCGGAGCAGGCCGAACAGCCGCAAGTGACCCCGGTTCCGGAGCTTCCCCCCGTTCCAAAACCGAATGTTGTCCTGACGACCCCGCCAAAGCCGAAACCGAAGCCGAAGAAAATCGAGAAGGAAGAGCCTAAGCCGGTGAAGCCGGTGGAGAAGCCGGAACACCAGCCCCCCGCAAGACAGACGAGTGCACCGCCCCGCGCGGCCACGCATGGCACGCAGCCATCGGCGGGGGCGGCAGCGGCCCGGGGGGCACAGCCATCGGCGGGAGCAGGCGGGGCCCACAGCGATTGGTCGCCCCGGCTGAGTATCAACCGCGCTTATCCGGAAGCGGCAAGAGCACGCGGCGAACAAGGCGTGGTGCGTGTGTCAATCACGTTTGGCCGCAGCGGCCACGCCATATCCGCGCAAGTGGTGGGAAGTTCAGGATCGGCCATCCTCGACCAAGCAGCCCTGGCAAGCGCGCGCCAGGCGAGTCTGCCGCCCTTGCCGCCCGAAATGGGATCGAGCATCACACGCATCGTGCCCATAAGATACAGCATCCACTAGGCGGCGCTCGCCCCGGCGTGAGGTCTGGCCCATCAGTTTTGTCCGGTTTCAGGGCCCTATCGTACCAAAATGTTTCACGTGAAACATTTTGGTACGATTTACGGTTGCGCCAATAGTCTTGGCCCAGGCGTGGCAAAATATGAAGACGGCTCAAGCGAAAAATTCTGGCGCGTGAGTTGCTAAAGCGCGCGGGGGTGGTTTAGGGCGGAGGTCGCACGCCACGCGCCACCCTGGCTTGCTCGTGAGCGGTGTGTCCATCGAAACGAGTGCTGTTCCCCTCGGGCACCGGTCCGTCTCGTCGTCCCCCACGGATCAAGCGATCAACGGAAGCTTAGACCGTGACCTGGGCGCCGAGCTCGACGACGCGATCGGACGGAATCGAGAAGAAGTCGGTCGCATTCGCCGCTTGTCTCGCGAGACCGATAAAAAGCCTGTCCTGCCACAAGGGCATATCCGAATTGGGGGCGGGCTTGATCGTCCAGCGGCCGAGAAAAAACGATGTCGTCATGATATCGAATTTCAAGCCTGCCTTTCGCAACGAGGCGAGCGCGGCGGGAACGCGTGGACTTTGCATGTAGCCATAATGCAGGACAACACGGGTGAAATCCTCGGAAAGCTTTTCGATTTGAAAGCGCTTGTTGGCCGGAACCCGTGGCGTATCTTCGGTCAATACCGATAAAATCCAAACGCGTTCATGGAGGACCTTGTTGTGTTTGAGATTATGCATCAGGGCGGAAGGCGCGATCTCGGGTGAACTCGTCAGAAAAACAGCAGTGCCCGCCACGCGCATCGGTTTCGACTTCTCCAGCATCCGGATGAGATCGGGCGTTGGGATCGAATCGCGGCGGAATTTTTGGGTCAGAAGCCTGGTGCCGCGTACCCAGGTCCACATCACGACCATCGAGCAGCCGCCGAGCAGCAGAGGCACCCAGCCGCCATCGACGATCTTCATGAGATTGGCGGTGAGAAACGCCAAATCGATGGCGAGAAAGCCGGAAACGAACAGGCCAGCGAGCCAGACTGGCCAATGCCAGCATTTCCAGACCACGACGAAAGCAAGCGAGGTCGTCGCCACCATGGTCCCGGTCACCGCTATTCCATAGGCCGAGGCGAGCGAACTCGAAGTCTTGAACACAAGCACCAGCACCAAAACCCCGATCAAAAGCAGGCGATTGATGCGCGGAAGAAAGATCTGACCTTCCTGCGTCTCGGATGTGTGCAAAATGAGCATGCGCGGCAGCAGCCCAAGCTGGATCGCCTGACGCGCAAGCGAGAACGCGCCGGTGATGACCGCTTGGCTCGCGATGACGGTCGCGATCGTGGACAGCAAGACGAGGGGCAGCAGCGCCCAATGCGGGGCGAGCAGAAAAAACGGATTGTCCACGGCGGCTGGGTTGGCGAGAACCAGGGCGCCTTGGCCGAGATAATTCAGGCTCAGCGCCGGCAGCACGAACAGCAGCCAGACGGATTGAATTGGCAGGCGGCCAAAATGACCCATGTCCGCATAAAGCGCCTCGGCTCCCGTGACCGCGAGGAAGACGGAACCAAGGACGACGAACCCGAGGAGGCCGTGGCCGAACAGAAAATTCAGGCCGTGGATGGGATTGAAGGCGCCAAGGATGCGTGGCGCATCGCCGATGTGGGAGGCGCCCAAGACCCCGATCACCAGAAAAAAAACCGCCATGATGGGGCCGAAAAACGACGCGACGCGCGCGGTGCCGCGCCTTTGCGCCCAAAACAGCGACACCAGAATAAGGATGGTGATCGGCAGGATGTAGGGCGAGAAAATCGGCGTCACGAGTTCGAGCCCTTCGATGGCCGAGAGGACCGAAATCGCTGGCGTGATGATCGCGTCGCCTGAAAACAGCGCCGCGCCCGCGACACCGAGAAAGAAAACCGGTGCCACGGCATGGCCAAGCGCCGACTGGGCGAGAGCCATCAGGGATAGGATGCCGCCCTCGCCGCGATTGTCCGCGTGCATGAGAAACAAGACATATTTCGCGGTAACCGTAAAGAACAGCGCCCACATGAGCAGGGATATGGTTCCAATCACCCCGCTATCGGTTACTCCAGCGGCTTTGATATGATTCAGCGATTCACGCAGAGCATAAAGCGGACTCGTGCCAATGTCGCCAAACACGACGCCAAGCGACCCGAGAGCCATGCCGGCGAAGGCGGTTTTTCGTGGAACGGCGGGTTCACACGCCTCCTGTTGCGTGGCCGCTGTAGAACTACGTTCTTGGGTGATCTGATGCCCCATTCCAATATCCACCGCGGCCGCATTCCCACGCCGGTACGCCCGCAAGCCCGGTTGCTGCGATGCAATATAACCTTTTGTCGCCAAAGAGAGAAGAGGGATATTCCGCGCGAACATCCGGTGCATTTCAAAGCCCCGCCGCCCGCGTCCCGTATTTTTGATTATGCGCCGTAAGTTTGGAGCAAGCTAGCGGCGGCACGCTAGGCAGTGGCGTTTGAAGCCGGTGGCGCCAAGCGCACCGGCGCATCCGAAATCACATCTGTTGGACGAGCAAGGAGATGACAGACGGCCATATTTTTGGCGCCCCAGTTTGGGCAAAACTTGCGGTGCATAAAGCGGAATGGGATAGGGACCTGATAAGACAGAAATTTACGAAAATTATATATATTCTTTGCCATTAATTAACCAAATTTAATTAACTAATGTAATACCGTTCGATTCCGTGGTTTAGCTCGTGAAGGGTGCTGAGGGAGAAAGTGGAAGCTCAAATGCGTTAGGAGTAGGGGTTTGGAAGGCATAAGATAGAGGCTGGTTCCGGACAGCTTCGTGTCTGAACATTGTATAGTAGCGTTCAATGCTTACCCATATGGAGCATTGACTATCGACGGATGTCGATAAAATACTATCCAATGATTCAATCCAAAATTAACCTTCTTTCGGCCGTTGGTTCAGCTAACAACAATTCATGGAATTTCCTGACGGCTCTTATGGGGCTGCCCGTTCGATGTCTTTGATCTTAAGTTCGGTGATGAGATCTCGCCATGTATGGGCGCAGGCATGGGCGATGGTGGCAAAATTTTAACTCATTTGGATATATTTTGAGCGAAAAGGTTAGCAATGATGAGAATAGCATTCCTCGCAGCCCTGATGGCTTTCTGTGGTCCGGTATTGGCGGATCCTGGACCGATGGGTGTGCCTGACTTCTCGATCGAGAAGTCGTGCTCATTATTCGCGGGGCATCCGCGCCCGCTCGTCGCATGTCAGGATAGCGAATCGCATTTTCGCAGCGAAGTAACGGGTTCATGGGCCCGCACGCCGGCTCCAGGCCGGGAGGCCTGCGTGAAGCTTGCTACTCAGTCAGAGCGCGGGAAATACGAGGTGCTCGCCCGCTGTTTGCGCACGGCCATCTCGGAGGCTGCTTGGAAAGACGCTGTCGGATCCATCAAGCAATAGCAAAGGACAGCTTCGTCCAGACACTTAGTACGACACCACCAAGTTCCGGCATCCCCATCCGGCACCAAGGATCTTTGCGGCCCCCGATTGAGGCGGACGCCAAAGTGCTTGCCGTGGAGATGGAATCATCTGGCCAAAAAAGTCGTGTCACTTTTTCGGACGCTGCTCTTTCCTTTGATTCGCGCTTGAGAAACCGGGTTTGCGGCATCTCAAATCACATGTTCATGATCAAACGACCTCGTATTATGAAGTCTTATGAAAACCTTGTCGTCGGGCCTTAGGCCAAGGTCCTTATAGGTGTGCGTGGATAGAGCGGCGTCGACGACGGCTTGATCATCGATGCGGGTGAGTTCGACATTCACCGTCGAGCCGGCGAAGGCAATATGGCTGACTCTTGCGGCGATACCGCTTCCGTCGGGGTTCTCACGACTAATCTCAATGTCGTGAGGTCTGACGAAGGTTTCACCACCGCCATTCGATGGACCTGCCGCTCCACCATTTTGTTTACGGGCATGAAAAAGATTGTAAGTGCCGAGAAACTTGAAAACGAAGGGCGTGGCTGGGTGGTTGTAGATCGTTTCGGGCGGTGCGATTTGTTCGATCCTTCCCTTGTTCATGACCGCGACCCGGTCCGATACCTCGAGGGCTTCTTCCTGATCGTGGGTGACGAGGATCGTCGTCACATGGATCTGGCTTTGCAATTTGCGGAGCCAGCGCCGCAACTCGTGGCGGACGGTGGCATCAAGCGCGCCAAAAGGCTCATCCAGCAAAAGAACCTTCGGCTCGACCGCGAGGGCGCGGGCGAGCGCCACCCTTTGCCTCTGGCCGCCGGAGAGCTGGGCGGGATAGCGCTCGGCGAAGTTCTGCAGTTGAACCAGCTGCAAAAGCTCTCTGACTTTCTCTCGAATTTTTGATTCTCCCTGCCGCTGCCGCCATGGCTTCGCGCGCAATCCGAAAGCGATGTTTTCAAAGACGCTCATGTGCTTGAACAACGCGTAGCTTTGGAAGACGAAACCTATTCGCCGGTTGCCAACGTCGTAACTCGAAACATCGCGGCCATCGAAGAGAACCGGCCCGCTATCGAGGTCGGGGGTTTCAATGCCCGCGATCACGCGTAAAAGAGTGGTCTTGCCGCAGCCGCTTGGTCCCAGCAACGAAACAAGCTCGCCAGTCTCTACTTTCAGACTGACGTGGTCGAGGGCTTTGAATTGATTGTACGTCTTGCTAGACGAAATGACCTCGATGCTCATACCATTTCCCTAATTCTTCGGACGGCGCAATGCGTCGTTTCCACTTTGCCGGTCGGCGACCAATTGCAAAACCAAGGTGAAGACCGCCACAAGGGCGAGTAATGAGGCAACGCTGAAGGCCGCCTGATTGTTGTACTCGTTCCAGAGCTTCTCGATCCGCAGTGGCATGGTGTCGTTTGAGTCGATGTGGCCGGAGACTACGGAGACTGCGCCGAATTCGCCAAAGGCCCGGGCCGTGCACAGGATCACGCCATAAAGAAGTGCCCATTTCACATTGGGCACTGTCACGTTCCAGAAGGTGCGCCAACCCGAGGCACCGAGCGAGAGAGCCGCGACTTCCTCGTCCGAGCCTTGGGTTTCCATAAGGGAAATCAGTGAGCGCGCGACGAACGGAAAGGTGACGAAAATCGATGCGAGGACGATCGCGAAAGGTGTAAAAATAATCCCTGTGTAGCTCTGGGTGAATTCCAGCGGCCACCACCCATCAGTGAAGCCTTTCCAGTGAAATGAGAAAGGATCGGGCCAGGTCAGATGGGTGGCCCAGTCGCCTAAGACACCCGTCCGGCCAAAAAGCAGGACATAGATCAGGCCCGCGATGACCGGCGACACGGAGAATGGTAAATCGATCAGAGCGACGAGAACCGCGCGGCCGAAAAATCTAAACTTCGTTACCGACCAGGCGGCAGCAAAACCGAACACGATGTTGAGCGGTACGACGATCGCTGCGACTCCAAGAGTCAGACGGATCGCGTGCCAGTTTTTCTCGACTTGGCCGCGCTGCGTGTTGAGTTTGCGGCGTTCCGAAAGGGAAAGCTTCGTCCCCTCTGCCGGTTGGCTCGGGCCAACAAATGCCCCGACATAGGCATCAATTCCCTTGGAAAAAGCCTGCCCGAACACATTCACTGCGGGGATTATGACGAAAAGGGTAAGGAATGTCACAGTAATCGCAATCGAAAGCCGGCGGACAAAAATCCGGCCTTGCGCGCCGGGCTTCCCGGACACTCGAAGAATATGAGCGTTTTCCGCCAACAATTGCGCGCGCCTGCTATCTCTTTTATCGAGAGCAATTACGATTATGCCCGTCAAAATAAATATGAAGAAGGGTGCCGCTTTGTGTATTTCTGACAACGCTTCCGTCCCCATTCCCGCCTTGAAATCACCTTCGATTTCCAACAGCCCAACTGAAAACTTGAGACCTGCAGCCCCCCCGCTTCCGCGGGGCGTCTATTTGTTTGCCTTGGTTTCGTGCCGGCGCGCGAACCACTGCAAACCATTGGTGGCCAGCAAGACCAGGAGTGATGCCAACAGCAGCACCGTGCCGATGGCTGTGGCTTGCGCTGTACGAAAATCGTCGAGCTTGACGATGATTTGCAAAGGCGCGATTTGCGATTTGCCGGGAATGTTTCCCGCAATGAAGATCACAGAGCCATATTCCCCGATCGCGCGGGCGAAAGCCAGCGCCAGCCCGCTCAGCCAGGCAGGAAAGATCTCTGGGAAGACGACGCGCCGCAAAATGGTCCACCGGTTGGCTCCCAAGCTCAAAGCGGCGGTTTCAAGTTCGACGTCCCAATCGCGCAGCACCGGCTGCACGGTCCGCACAACGAATGGCAAACCCACGAAGATGAGCGCGATGACGATGCCTGTGTTCGTGTTCGAAAAAGGGAAATTGAGCCAGGACAAGGAGTCGCCCGAAACCGCATCAGTTGCCACCGCCCAGTTAATGATACCGGCAATGTGATCGCCCAAGCCCCCAAGCCAACCCGTTGCTGAATAAAGCTGGCTGAGCGCAATGCCCGCGACAGCGGTCGGCAATGCAAATGGAAAATCGATGATGGCGTCGAAAAGCCGCCGGCCGAAAAAGGGTTCGCGAACGAGCACCCAGGCGATGATCAGACCGAAGACACCGTTGATGAGTGCGGCGAAGAAAGATGCAAAAAAAGTCAGCTGGAATGACGCGAGGACAATCGGATCGGTGATGGTTTGCCAGAATTCGCTCCAGGATAGCTGAAATGTCTTGTAGATGAGGGCGGCAAGCGGGATCAAAACCAGAGCCGACAAATAAAACAGCGTGTAGCCAAGCGTCAGCGGCAGGCCGGGGATAACCCGCGGCGCGGAGCGGGAGCGAGCGGGGAAGGCGACAGCCTGCACGCTTTGGGTCATTTGTTGGACGGCCTATAAATCTGATCGAACACGCCGCCGTCAGAAAAGAAAGCGGTTTGCGCCCTTTCCCAGCCTCCGAAAATCTCATCGATCGTAAAGAGAGGGATCGGCGGCAGATTGGCGGCGTATTTCTTCAAAGCATCGACATCGCGCGGCCGGTAATGCAATTGGGCGATGACGTCCTGCGCTTCGGGCGTGTAAAGATACTTCAAATAGGCATCCGCCACCTCGCGCGTGCCCGTTTTGTCCACGACTTCATCCACGACGGCGACTGGCGGCTCCCCGAGAATGCTGCTTGACGGGTAGATGATCTCATATTGATCGGCACCGAATTCGTCGATCGCAAGCCAAAGTTCATTTTCCCAATTCACCAGGACGTCGCCAAGCCGTTTTTGCGTGAACGTGACGGTTGCGCCGCGGGCCCCTGTATCGAGAACCGGCACGTTGTGGTTATAGAATTTCTCTATGGTGGTACGTGCTTGGGCGTTCTGATAGATTGGAAAGTTTTTTGCGCTCCGCGCTGCAGCGAGGGACTCTTTGAGACCATCGAGTGTCGACAGATCATGCGTGTTCGCTTTGGCGGTCGCCCCCCAGAGCGCCAAAAAGGCCCAGCGGGCTGCCGCGCCGGTTTTTGGGTTTGGCACGATCACCGATACGTCGGAGCGAGTTAAATCGCTCCAATCCTTGATGTTTTTTGGATTTCCCTTGCGCACCAAAAAGGCGACCGTGGAAGTGTATGGGCACGAATTGTAGGGCAGCCTTTCTTGCCAGCCCGGCCGGATCAGCCCGGCCCGCTCGATGGCCGTGATGTCCCAGCCTGCGCCAAGCGTTACGACGTCGGCTTTCAGCCCATCGATAACGGATCGCGCTTGCTTGCTTGATCCGCCATGTGACTGCTGGAATGAGATGTTGACGCCGGTGCGGCTCTTGTAGTGCGCCCCGAATAGGTCATTGATCTCGGTGAAGAGTTCCCGCGTCGGGTCGTAGGAAACATTGAGTATCTTTAGCTCCGCGCTGTTTGCCGGAAGCGGGACGGCCGCAAAGAACAGGCTCAAGCATGAAATTCCCGCCCCAGCCAATAGGGACCGCAAGCCCAATTTGCGCAAACATCTGGCGGATCGCAGTCCTTGCAATGTCCGCGGGGCTGCGGCGATGCCCGCGGAACCACTCAATAGAAGAGGAAACTTCGTCACGAAGCTAATCCCACTCAGCTTTCTTAGAAAGTGCTGCGTTAACGCCAGCTTTGCGCATGATTATAAACAATTAAGTTTATAGAAATAATTTTGTCAATAGACCTGGGCCACAACCCTTATCCGGTTGTGTGCGGCATTTCAAGGTGGTGCTTATTCGCGTCAAGCCAATGAAAATAGCGACGCAAACAAATTTGGTCGCTTCCAAGAGTTCAGAGCGGGATGCAGGCGGCCACGATGACGATTGGGGCTTCCATACCGGCGCGCCCGCCATCACGGAAGATCGCAAATTTCAGTAGCCCGGCGGACCGCGTCCTGCGAACCATCCGGGACTGAGCGAACTTTGCAATGAGCCTGCGCTATCGGCCTAGATGGGACCCCTGCCGACGCCGGAATAGACAAAACCGCGCCGGGCCATTTCCGCCGGATCGTAAATGTTGCGGAGGTCGACCATGATTGGTGATACGAGTGCCGCTTTGACACGCTCGAGATCAAGCGCGCGAAACGCATCCCATTCGGTTACGATGACGAGCGCATCGGCTTTTTCACAGCAAGAATAAGGGTCATAAAAAAAGGTCAGGTCGTCGAGGACGAGGCGCGCCTGATCCATGCCTTCGGGATCGAAGGCATGGATCCGCGCGCCACTGTCCTGCAGAGCCGTGATGATCGAAATCGCGGGCGAATCGCGCATATCGTCGGTGTTCGGTTTGAAGGTGAGACCCAATACCGCGATTGTCTTGCCGCGCACTGTCCCGCCGCAGGCGGCCAAAACCTTGCGCGCCATGGCGCGCTTACGCTGATCGTTGACAGCGGCAACTTCCTCGACGATGCGGACCGGCGTGCCATGATCCTGGGCTGTTTTGATGAGCGCCTGGGTGTCCTTGGGAAAGCAGGAGCCCCCGTAGCCTGGTCCCGCGTGCAAGAATTTGGATCCAATGCGCTTGTCGAGGCCGATCCCGCGTGCCACGTCTTGCACATTGGCTCCCGTCTTCTCGCAAAGATCGGCGATTTCATTGATGAAGGTAATTTTAGTCGCGAGGAAAGCGTTTGCCGCGTATTTTGTCAGTTCGGAAGTGCGGCGGCTTGTAAAAAGGAAGGGCGCCTGGTTCAGGTAGAGCGGCCGGTAGATTTCTCTCATGACCGCTTCGGCGCGCTCGTCCTCGATGCCGATGACAATCCGATCCGGTCGCTTGAAATCATCGATCGCCGCCCCTTCGCGCAGAAATTCCGGGTTGGACACAACCGTGACATCGGCGTCTGGCCGGGTTTCGCGAATGATTCGTTCGACATCGTCACCAGTGCCGACGGGAACCGTGGATTTTGTCACAACCACGGTAAATCCATCGAGACCAGCAGCGATCGTGCGGGCGGCCTGGTAGACAAAGGAAAGATCCGCATGGCCGTCGCCGCGCCGCGAAGGCGTGCCGACCGCGATGAAGACCGCTTGAGAGCTGGCGACGGCACTGGCAAGATCGGTTGAAAAGGAAAGTCGGCGCTGCCGCACATTGTTGCCGACCAGATCTTGCAGGCCGGGTTCAAAGATTGGCATCTTCCCGGCTTTCAAAGCCTCGATTTTTTGTGCATCCGAGTCGATACATATGACAGTGTGACCGAAATCCGCGAGACAGGCTCCCGATACCAGTCCCACATAGCCGGAACCGATCATTGCAATATGCATGTTTTTTCCCCAATACGCGCTACGGATAATGTTGCGGGCAGACATAGCACGCTAGCGGGCAAGCGTGCACTTACCATCGGTCAAGGCGGCCCGGTGTTAATGGTGTCAAAACGCCAAAAGGTCGATCATTCATGGAATTGCAACAAATAGTTGCTTGCGGGATGTTCATTTATCAATCTCGTGCAAAAGTCAGCCATCTGAACCTGTTTCAATCGGCAATCGCTCCCCCATGCAGCGAGAAGACGTTTGAACGCCAGAGCGTTTCCCGATCAGAGTGAACCATCTGATCAAAAAGGCCGGGCAGCTTTTGCCGAACAGGTTTTAAGGTGATTTAGCAGGGATGCAAAGGGATGAGCGCGGAACTTAAGCCCGAATTATGTGTCGTTGGCGGTGGCGCCGGCGGTGTGTCGCTTGCGCTGGGGGCGGCGGCTTGCGGTCTTTCCGTTGTACTCCTCGAAAAAGCGGCGCTAGGGGGCGGCAGGCTGACGCAGACTGTTCCGCGCAATGCCATGCTTGCTGTCGGCCGCACGGCGGCAGCAGTGCACGCCGCCGCGGATTTTGGCGCCGCCGCGCCCGAGCCGCCAATCGATTTCGCGCGGGCGCGTAAACATATCGCCGCCGCGGCGGCGGCGATTGCGCCAAATTACTCACAAGCGCGTCTCGAAGCCATGAACGTGAAGGTCATTCGCGCGGCGGGACGTTTCACGCGCCCCGACACCTGCGAGGCGGGCAACACGAAAATTATGGCGCGGCGTTTCGTTGTTGCGACCGGAGCCGTCGAAAAAACCTTGCTCATTCCAGGACTAGACCTCGTACGGCCGCTTGACTGCGCCTCACTCTGCGCGCTGGATCAGCTGCCCCGGAGTCTTATCGTGATCGGCGCCGATCCGGATGGGCTCGCGCTGGCGCAAGCGATGCGCCGGTTCGGGTGCGGTGTGATCGTGCTTGTCGAATCCAGGATTTTCCCGCAGGAAGATGAAGAACTTACCGCACCGGTGCGCGCCGAGTTTGCCCGCGACGGCATCCTCATTCATGAGAATGTGAGGATTTCGCGGATCGAACCGCGCGTCGGCGGCGTTCGCGTCGTCTGCATCGCCGCCGGGCATGAAAAGCCGATCACGGGTTCACACATCTTGATCGCGGCTGGCCGCGCGCCTGTCGTCGAGGGTTTGGGGCTTACCCAGGCGAGGGTGCGTTACACGCAAAACGGTATCGAGACAGGGACCGGTTTTGCGACCAGCAACCGGCGCATCCATGCGATCGGCGGGGTTGTGAGGGGCGCCCAACACGAGGGCGCGGCCGAACAGCACGTCTGGGGCGCCCTGAACGCCATTCTCGGACTGCCTAGATTTCAAAAGCGGAGACAAGGGGCCACAAGGGTCATTTTAACCTGCCCGCCCATTGCGATCGCAGGACTATCGGAAGCTCAAGCGCGGGCGGCTTATCGCCATATTCATGTGCTGCGCTGGCCATTCTCCGAGACCGAGCGGGCTCGAATCGAGCATCGGCCGAGCGGGCATATCAAGCTTGTCACCAGCCGCCGTGGTACCCTTCTCGGCGCCGGAATTGTCGGGTCCGGGGCAGAAGAGTTGATCAATCTTTGCACGCTTGCCATATCGAAGGGCATGACCGCCCACGATATCGCCTCTATAATGGTCTCTTATCCGGCGCTTACCGACGCGGCGCGGCGTGCTGGCATGACATTTCCGGCAAATAGGCTCGACCGTTCGCTCACGCAACAAATGCTGCGCTTCTTGCGTTGGTTCGGATAGGGGATGCCATGAGTGATCTCGTGATGCCTCCGGGCCATGGCCTTGCGTCGTCGAGCGAAGGCATTGCCCGAAAAAACCGGCGGCCGGTTCGCTTTGGCCTGGCGACCCGGGTGCTTGTCCTTGTCACCGCGTTTGTGATGGCTGCGGCGGCGATGATCTATGTGCCGGCTATCGCCACTTTTCGCGACAACTGGCTGCGGAATCGTCTCAGTGCCGCATACACAGCCGCGCTTGTGCTTGATGCGGCGCCGCAAGCCATGGTGCCCCCCGACTTGTCACGGCAATTGCTGGATAGTGTCGGCGCCTGCATCATCGTCCTCAGCAAGAATGGCACGAAGCGAATCCTCGCCGCGTCCGAATTGCCGAGCAGAGTGGACGAAGTGTATGATTTCCGCGAGCCGGCCTTTTTACCCTCACCCACGGCAATCGCCACCCTGATAGCGCGGCCGGGCCGCTACATTACGGTGCTTGGCGAAGCGCCGATGGGCGGTGAGTCGATCGCAATCACCATGGACGAGACGCCGCTGACAAAAGCCATGCGCGCCTACTCGTTCCGGCTTTTGATTGTCACCCTCATCATGTCGGCCGTCGTTGCCAATCTCGCCACGATCGCTATTCACTTCATGGTGCTTCGCCCTGTACGGCGGCTGACTACGAGTATCGCCGATTTCGGCGCGGACCCGGAGAATGCCTCGCGCATCATCGTTCCTTCCTCAGGCAATCACGAGATCTCGCATGCCGAGGAGGAACTCGCCATCATGCAGGATGCCCTGGCGCGCGAGTTGAACGAGAAAAAACATCTCGCCGCGCTCGGGCTGGCCGTCGCCAAGATTAATCATGACATGCGCAATATGTTGGCCTCGGCGCAGCTCCTCTCCGACCGGCTTGCCAATGTTGACGACCCGCTCGTCCAACGGCTCGCACCCAAGCTCGTTGCCACGCTTGATCGCGCGATCCGTTTCTGTCAGGCGACACTGACCTATGGCCGCGCCGTCGACGATCCCCCCAAACCGGTGCGCTTTCCCTTACGCGTGCTTGTGACCGAAGTGATGGAAATGGTCGGGCTCGAAGCCCCTTGCGGGATTGAATTCGTCAACGCGGTCTCGGCTGATTTCGAGATCATCGCGGATCGCGAGCAGATGTTTCGCGTGCTCATGAATCTCATTCGCAATGGGGTCGAAGCACTCGAAAGCGCCATGACGGTGCCCGGACCTCCAGCGTGGATTCGAGTCGAGGGCAGGCTGAACAATCGGGAGGCCGTGATCGAAGTCAGCGATACGGGACCCGGCGTTCCGATCAGCGCGCGAGCACAGCTTTTCACCCCTTTCAGTTCCAGCCGGGCCGGCGGTTCAGGCCTCGGCCTTGTGATCTCGGCCGATCTGGTGCGCGGTCATGGTGGTGCCATCAGCCTTGTCAACGGGGCCAATGAGGAAGGTTCTGGCGCGAAGTTTCGTATACGCTTGCCGCAGCCTGGCGCGGAGAGCGGAGCATGAACGGATAGGGATCCGCCATTTCCATCAAGATCGCCCTATTGCCAGGGCAGCGGCGAGCGGTTAAGTCTCGCGCTGATTTCTCGGATAGCGATAACCTGTATGGTCTCCCGGCGCATTTGCCAGAAGGGCCTCGCGGGAAATTCGTGGCAGGCGCCCGTAGCTCAGCTGGATAGAGCACTAGACTACGAATCTAGGGGTCGGGAGTTCGAATCTCTCCGGGCGCGCCAATAAAATCA
>CAYTRB010000079.1:0-15351 GCA_964440215.1 uncultured Methylocapsa sp. | reverse complement strand
GCTATTCCCTCGGGTCTTGAGACGACCTTATCGAATGTCCTGAAATTGCTGTCGAGCTTTCTCGAGATGCGCCACGGGATAATCGCGTTGCTGGATGACAGCGGTGCGTCCAAGATCGTTGTGGGCGTTGGCTGGAACGAGGAGAATGCGAAAAGTCATTTCGACCGGATACCCGAACGGGCAATTGGTCAAATCGTCACCACAAAGATGCCCGTCGTCATAGAAAATGTCGCAAACAGTCCGCTCTTTGCGGATTGGCAGGCCGCCGAACAGGGCAAGATCGGGTCGACAGTGTCGTTCATCGGCGTTCCGATCAAGGAGCGCGATCGGGTGATAGGTACCCTGACAATTGATCGGGTTTGGGACGGCAGCGCTGATTTCCGATTTGACGAGGACGTGCGATTTCTCGCAATGATTGCCAATCTGATCGGGCAGACCGTGCGCTTGCATGAGGTCGTCGCACGCGATCGTGAACGCCTCATGGCCGAACAGAGCCGCCTTGCGAAGGAACTGTCCGCAACCCGTGCAACAGACCGCGAACCGCGCCAGCAGGGAATTCTTGGCGAAAGCGAGGCGATCCGCTCCGTTCTTGATAAAATTAAGATTGTGGCGCGCACCAACTCGACAGTTCTTTTGCGCGGTGAATCGGGGACCGGCAAGGAGCTTTTCGCGCGTGCAACCCACGATCTCTCGCCACGCAAAAAGGGACCTTTCATAAAACTCAATTGCGCCGCTCTGCCCGAATCGGTGCTGGAATCCGAGCTTTTCGGGCATGAAAAGGGTTCGTTCACGGGCGCGTTGGCGCAGCGTAAGGGCCGGTTTGAACTTGCCGATCATGGTACCCTGTTTTTAGATGAGATCGGCGAGATCTCGCCATCGTTCCAGGCCAAGCTTCTTCGCGTCCTCCAAGAAGGGGAATTTGAACGGGTCGGTGGCGTGCGGACGCTCAAGGTGGACGTTCGTCTGGTAGCGGCGACAAATAAGAATCTCGAAGAGGCCGTGACCCGCGGCGAATTCCGTGCTGATCTCTATTACCGGATCAATGTCGTATCGATCTCGCTTCCTCCACTACGGGATCGCCCGGATGACGTAATTCTTCTGGCGCGCGAATTCTTGCGACGATTCAATGAAGAGCATGGAACGCAACGGTCTCTGACAACGACCGCTAAAGGTGTTCTTGAGGGCTGCTATTTTCCTGGAAATGTACGGGAGCTCGAAAATTGCGTGCGCCGGACCGCCACGCTGGCGAAAGGCGAGAAGATCGTGGCGGACGACTTCGCGTGCCGTCACAACGAGTGTCTGTCTTCGACCCTTTGGAAGGGAAAGGTTGCGACGACCGGCTCGTTTAATATCGTCCCCCGCAGAGAGCAAAACGCCCCTACCCAAAACTCTCCGTCCCGAGTCTTTCAGCCCCAAGACTCAGAGCATCAAGTCTCCCCGGCCCGAGTCTCCCTGCCGGAGAGGAGCTTGCCGTCGGCCGACGGCGATCTCATCAGCGAGCCGCCGGGTCCATGTCCTCAATCAGACACTTGCAGCGTATTGCACGGGGATGGCCAGCCTGAGCGGGAACGTTTGCTGGAAGCGATGGAGACGGCTGGCTGGGTGCAAGCCAAGGCCGCGCGCCTGCTTCAGCTTACACCGCGCCAGATCGGTTATGCGCTCCGCAAGCATAATATTCCGATCAAGAGATTTTAACGATCTGGCAGCACTGACAGTTTGCTTCATGACTTGGCCAAGGCGTTGAAGCTCTCGTCTCTTGATTAGAGTTTTGACCCCTTCGTCAAACCCGACAGAGCAGTGTTAGGATTCCGACGTCGCGCCGCGTGGGACACCTGGCCGTAAGCGGTGGAATGCAAAAGCTTATGATTAATCATTGGCTTGCAGACATGGCATAACGCTTGCTGTTTTACAGCTGGAAACAACTGCTCGATTCAAATTATCACATTCACGCCGATTCACCGCGCGGGTTCTTGGAAGTGCGAGGTTTTTGCCATGTGCGAAGGCGCTGGAGAAGCTTGAGGGAGCTTCGGGAGCCAGTGTGTCGGTGAACCTGCCTAGGGAGACGGTAATGGCCTATAAAATCATCGCTTCTCAGTGCACGAGTTGCAGCATGTGTGAATTCGAATGTCCCAATGCCGCGATTTCGATGAAGGGAGACACATTTTTCATTGATCCAAAGAAATGCACTGAATGCGAAGGTTCCTACGACCGGCCAAAATGTGACGAAGTCTGTCCTGTCCCCAAAACCTGCGTTCCGGCCTAGCAGCATGCCGGCCGTTCCCGGCTGGTTAAGTTGATGGACGAAGTCAGCGAGTCTCTTGCTGGTGCGGCATAGTGCGGCGAATCCACCGCTGAAGATCCCCTGACTCGAAGGAACAAACAGCATGAAAATAATGATTCGCCGCTCTCCCGAGACCGGACTTTCGATCTATGTGCCGAAAAAAGATCTTGAGGAGCCGATCGTCGAGTCTGAGCATGAGACGCTATGGGGCGGCTGGATTCGCATCGCGAACGGCTGGGTGCTTGACCTTCCGGAAATGGCGCCCGATACACAGTTGCCGATAACAGTCAACGCGCGCAAATGCGGCGAAGAGGAGTCGTGACAAATGAATGCTCCCTTCCCCCCTCCAAATGAGATGTTACAGAAGGTAGACGCGGAAGCGGCGCTCATCGCTCTCGCCGCTCCGTTGCGTGCCGGGACAATAATTCCATATCTCGGACCAGCCCTTGCTTCCTTGTCCAAACCAAGTGTTCCGATGACTCCAGAGGCGCTGGCGGAGTACTTCAGCACCAAGGTTGCTCTGCCGCGCCGTGCCAAGGGCAATGCCTGGGCCTCCGCTCAGCATATTGAGAGCATGAAGCATCGTTCGACTCTTTCAAACCTGATGGCAGATGCCTTCGCTTCCCCGGTCGAGCCAACGCCATTCCATCGCTATGTTGCTTCGCTCCGCCTGCCGATGATAGTAGATACGTGGTACGATGGAGCCATGCGTGAGGCACTCCGTTCACACAGCGAATGGGGTGAAATCCAAGGGATTACGCGTGCGGGAATCGGCGAGAGCCGCTGGTATCGCTATTACGATGCGGCTGGTAGTGAAACAGACCGCGCCACTGCGGAGACGTGGACAACAATTCTATACAAGCCTCACGGCAGCATCGTTCCGTCCAAGAATTTCCTCATCTCCGATGCCGACTATGTCGAAGTTCTGACGGAGATCGACATTCAGACGCCAATTCCCGATGCGGTGAAGAACCGGCGTACGGAGCGGAGTTTTCTGTTTATCGGCTGTAGGTTTCACGACCAGCTCCTGCGGACCTATGCCCGGCAAATCGCGAAGCGATCCGCGGCTACTCGTTATGTGGTCGTCGAGCCGGATAGCCTGACCAAGAACGAGGTGCGGTTCTTCGCAGCTCAGGGCATGACGCCCATCGCTGTCCCGCTGACTCGCGCTGTCGAGATCTTGCTGGAAGCTGGCTGATAGCGTCCGCTCGTCACTCGAGAGCATGTCCCCAAAAAGTTGCTCGACTTTATTCGATGCGGACATGCTTCTACTCTTATAATTTGAGCTTTTCCAATTCAATCATGTGTTGCCACGTGACGGGTAAGCACTCTAGACCATGATAGCAGCAAGATGAGAAGCTGATGGTCTCCGTATCTTTGATTGCTCACATGATCTGATCCAAAAAATCCGCGATGTTTAGGGATCATTCACTATGCCGCCAGCGCCATGATCGGCCAGGTGGCGTCACGCTATTATACGGCCTGCCGTCTATCAGAATCGTATAGCTGTCGCGTTTCCAACATGGCTGCAATGTCGGTGCGTACATGTCTACAAATCGACTGTCTGCTTCTGTACGTAACAGATTGATTTTACTATTTATTCAGCAGTACTTTGGAATGGCATGCGAGTTGCTCACGGCTATTACAGGTTTATGAAAACCGACCGAAAGCGGAGAGCGGATATGCAAGCGCCAGCACAGCACGAAGGGGTAAATGTCGGGGCCATCGCCACTGTCGACGCAGTGATGCAGCAGGTTGCGGAGCACAAGGGCTGCGGTACGAGTGGCGGTAGCGGCAAGGCAAGTTGTGGATCGGCCGCAGGTCAGGGGGATCTCCCAACAGAGATTTGGGATAAGGTCAAGAACCATCCTTGCTACAGCGAGGAAGCGCATCATCACTATGCGCGCATGCATGTGGCCGTCGCGCCTGCATGCAACATTCAATGTAACTATTGCAATCGGAAATATGATTGCGCGAATGAATCGCGCCCGGGCGTCGTCAGCGAGAAGCTCAGTCCAGAGCAAGCGGCCAAAAAGGTGCTGGCCGTAGCATCGACCATTCCGCAGATGACCGTTCTAGGCATCGCGGGCCCCGGCGATCCGCTTGCCAATCCGGAGAAGACGTTCAAGACCTTTGAGCTGATCGCGAAGACGGCGCCGGATATCAAGCTGTGCCTTTCCACGAACGGACTAGCGCTGCCTGATCACGTCGACACCATTGCCGGCTTCAATGTTGATCACGTTACGATCACCATCAATATGGTTGACCCCGAGATCGGTGCAAAGATCTATCCCTGGGTGTTTTGGAAGCATAAACGGTACACTGGTGTGGAAGCGGCCAAGCTGCTTACGGACCGCCAGCTCCAAGGCTTGGAAATGCTCACCGAGCGGGGTATTCTCTGCAAGGTCAATTCAGTCATGATCCCCGGCATCAACGACAGACATCTCGTCGAGGTCAACAAAGCGGTTAAATCGCGTGGTGCATTCCTCCACAATATCATGCCGCTTATCTCCGCGGCGGAGCATGGCACGGTGTTTGGCCTTACCGGTCAGCGGGGTCCCACGGCTCAGGAGCTGAAGTCGCTCCAGGATAGCTGTGAAGGCGAAATGAATATGATGCGCCACTGCCGTCAGTGCCGCGCTGATGCTGTGGGACTCCTAGGTGAAGACCGCAGCGCGGAGTTCACGACCGACAAGATTATGGCTATGGAAGTCAATTACGATCTCGACTCGCGCAAGGCCTATCAGGAAAAGGTCGAAGAGGAGCGGGTTGCCAAGGTCGCGGCGAAACAAGAAGAGCTCGCGACGCTTGCGGGTGCAAACAGCGACATCAAGCTTCTCACTGCCGTGGCGACCAAGGGATCTGGACTCATTAATGAGCACTTTGGCCATGCAAAGGAATTCCAGGTTTGGGAGCTCTCCACTGCTGGTGCGAAGTTCGTCGGTCATCGCCGTGTCGATCTTTATTGTCAGGGCGGCTATGGCGAGGAAGACAGTCTTGAAACGATTATCCGCGCCATCAACGATTGTCATGCCGTGTTCGTGGCCAAGATCGGCGGCTGTCCGAAAAGCGATTTGATTAAGGCTGGTATTGAGCCGGTCGATCAATATGCGCATGAGTTCATCGAGAAGTCAGCGATTTCCTGGTTCAAGAATTATCTCGACAAGGTGAATAGCGGCGAAATCGAGCACGTCCAGCGTGGTGATGCGGAAATTCGTCAAGGAGCGCTCACTGCAGCGGCCTAAGCCCTCGATCCCTCAATGATCAGGTGATAGGAGCAAACTCATGGCTTTAAAGATCGTCGCCTCTCAATGTACCAGTTGTTCGGCCTGCGAGGCTGAGTGCCCAAACGTCGCAATTTATGAAAAGGGCGGCACTTTCGTCATTGATCCGAAGAAATGCACCGAATGCATTGGACATTTCGATAGTCCGCAATGTGCGGCTGTTTGTCCGGTCGATGACACATGCGTGATTGACCACTCATATCCTCGATATCAGGCTGCGGAATAGGGGACGAATGGATGAATTTTGAAATGACTCCGGCGGCGGTAAAATTTATTCGCCTCATGCTACTTGCCGATGGCGCCCCAGGCAGCGGGTTTCGACTGGCTGTTAGCCCAGGTGGTTGCTCTGGGCTCTCCGCGGACATTAGCGTTTTGCGGGAACCGTCGCCGGGAGATGCGATTGTCGAGCGCAACGGTGTGAGGCTCTTTCTGCCCGCTGAAAGCCGGATCCTGCTTGACGGGGTAACAATCGATTTTGCGGACACGGCGTCACAAACGGGGCTCGTGTTTCGCGACCCGAAGGGATCATCGTGCGGCTCAAGCAGCGGCAAGTCAGTGCAATAAATTGATAGGAGCTTGCACATGACTGGCGTGACAGGAGAGAGCCGCTCCCAATCTCTTCCGGTGGAGTCAGCCTTGCTATCCGATGCGCTGCTGGGAGGAGGCTTGCCGCCCGAAGCAGAGCAGCACCTGTGGCAGGCAGGGTTGTCCTATCATCTAGATGATGTCGCGGAGAGCCATTTGCGCGAAGCACAGATGCTGGCTCCCGGGCACGCCGCTGTGTTGATCGGACTATATCGATTTTATTTTTACAAGGGACGTTTAAGGGAAGCGCTTGATGTTGCCGAGGCTTGTCTGGAAAAGGCAATACGCGACAACAATTTGCCGCCGGATTGGCGGGATGTGGCGGCTGGTGATGCCCTATTCAGCCGCTACGAGGAAAGCCTCCCCCGGTTTTTCCTTTTTACTCTCAAAGGCTATGCCTATTTGCAAATGCGCCTGGGCAATTTGGATGAGGGTCTTGTCGCAATCCGTAAGCTATTGGAACTCGATCCAAGTGACAAGGTGGGAGCCAAAGTGCTGCTCGAGGTCATTGAACGAATAGGTCAGGACAATGACGGATGATATCGACGAGTCTCTGGATTGGTTAGGAAACGAGGTCGACTGCACCTCATGCCCGCATGAACCAATGCTGGCGGCGGGACGCTGTGCGCTGAAACATTCCTGCGTGAACGACCGCTATGCAAGGCGCATTGATCGTTTCTTCAATTGGAATCCGGAACTGGCCAATTCCTATATTTCGCATCCGCATTTCGAGGTGCGTGCAATCGCAGCCAAGCATGCTGACATATTTCAGCTGCCACCGCTTCTTGATGATCCAGAAGAAGCTGTACGGTGGAATGCCGCGCGGCGCTTGCCGAAGCGCTACGTTTTACGGCTAAGAACGGATCCTCATCGCGAGGTCAGAATCCGTGTTGTTTCCCTTTTGGAGGATGCTGAGCTCATTTCCATGATGTCGGATTCTGACTATTATGTCCGTCTGGTGATAGCGCGGCGCGTGACGCCGGCGCTGCTGGTGCGCATGATATTTGATGAGGAAGCGGAAGTCAGGCGTGTGGTTGCGCAACGTATCCAGCACGATTGGCTCTTGCAAATGGCGGGAGACTCTAGTCCCGCTGTTCGATTGGAAGTTGCGCAACGCCTTAGTCCGGATCTTCTTCCCCGCTTGAGACGTGACCCGGACTGGCGCGTCCGTTATGAGGTGGCCAGCCGGATCCCCCTGTCCAAAGTCGCTGAATTGATGGATGACGCCGATCTGCTTGTGCGGGAAATGGTGCTGGCGCGCCTAGTGTGTGAGCAGGAACCGCAGAGGGGTATATTTGTATGAGCAATATCGTTCGCGACAGTGACGTGGTTGAGATCAGTGAGTCGCCTTATTTCAGCTTTGGTGAAAAGGTGAAGGCGAAGCGTATCATCCGGAATGACGGGACCTATGCCGGTAAAGAAATCGGCGAGATTTTGGCGAAGAAGGGAGAGATCGGGTACGTCGTCAGTATAGGGACATTTCTGCAGCAGTTCTATATTTATGGCGTTGAATTCCCGGATAGCGGTAATCGTGTGGGAATGAAACGCAAAGAACTCGAACCTGCAAAACCACGCACCGAAGAAGAAGACTTGCCTTTACCTGAGGTAGCGACGCGATGATGGAACCGAGATTTCCAAAATATCAGTGGGGTCAGCGCGTGCGGGCTCTTCTCGATCTTCACAATGATGGCTCGTATCCAGATTTCCCAGAGGCGGCGCTGCTGGTCAAGAATGGTGATGCAGGCGAGATCGTCCAGGTGGGGAGTCATACCGAGTCAAACACGCCAATCTATCTCGTTGAGTTTACCGAAAGTCTTGTGGTTGGTTGCCTGGAGGAAGAAATCATGCCGTTCTAGCGGATGATTGACGCGATGGAAGCACCAGTTCCGAATGCTATACCGTTGGGGCGGTGTCCCCATCCGAATGATCTCGACTTGAAGCGTATCAAACGAGCGCTCCAGGCGAGAAAACGCTATCGCTATGTCCGGCCAAAAGTACTTGCAGTGGCTGGTGGATACCGGATTGAAAGCCCGTGCTGTTCGCGGAACATCGATGCCGATGGTGGAATCATCGATGTCGCTTTGCTGCAATACGATCTTGAGCAGAACGCGTGGCAGATTTATCGAAAGGATCATCGGAACGGGACATGGGAACTCCATAGCACCTCTTTGCGGTTGCCCGAAGTTTTGGAGCGGTTGAACACCGATCCCGAAAGGAAATTCTGGCAGTGAAATTGCCCATCTGGCAGTAAAATTGCAGAAGGTGTTTGGACAAGTGTTCGGGGAAAAGTTGAAGAGCGGACTCATGGCCCTAAGTGTGGAAGATTTGACCGAGATTAATGCGTTGCTCGTGGCGCCTGAGGCGGATGCACGCCCGTTCAGCGAGTTGCGGCGTCGATTTCCTCATCTCTCATGGACCTGCTGCGATGCGTCGGATGTGACAGAAGCGCCGTTCCGCGTCTACGAGCAGTTTGAAATCTACCTCTTGGATAGTGCCGACCATTGTTCCCATATTACATCGGATCCTGAGCGTGCAACGGGCATTGTTCTGGCCCGACGGAGTGCGGTCCCATGATTGGCCATGATATCGTGCAAGAATTAGACGAACTCGACGATCTAATTGCCAAGGAAGCGGACACTTCGTTTATTCCGCTCTCTGATCCGGACATCACGACGGCTGAGCTTGAAGCGGTCGATGCGGTTTTGCGGTCATCGAGGCTTTCGACCGGACCCGCCGCCGAGGCCTTTGAAGCGGCGTTTGCGGCGTATCTTGGCCGAAAATATGCGATAGCGGTACCGAGCGGCACTATGGGTCTCCTGATTACCCTGTTGTCCTTTGGGATAGGTCCAGGACAGGAGGTGATCGCTTCACCCTATTCGTTCCGGGAAACCGCCCATGCGATCAGTCTGTCGGGCGCAATGCCTGTGTTTGCGGACATCGACTATTGGGCTGGCACACTGGTTGCGGAGAAGGCTGAAGCTAAGATCACTGAGAAGACGCGCGCAATCGTCGCATGTAACAACAACGGGCATCCGGCCGCGTGGCCTGCATTGCGCGCCGTAGCGAAGGCTCACGGCCTGATCCTAATAGAAGATTCGACGGAAGCGATCGGGTCTAAATATGAAGGCGCGCTAGTGGGGACGTTCGGAGATGCTGCCATCTTTGATTTTTCTCAACCATCGCCGCTGACCTGCGGTGAAGGTGGCATGGTCGTAACAGATGATGTCGATATTGCGGTGACATTGAGACGCCATCGGGCGCACCGTCTGCAGGAGCGATCGTCCGTCGTGGTCAGCGCGACAGCGCCCTATCAAGCTGGCATGAGCGATCTTTCGGCTACGCTTGGTTTGGTGCAGTTGAAGCGGCTGGACGAGATCCTCGAACGGCGCCGTCTCACCGAACATCTTTATTTCACGCACATTCAATCCTTCGAAGGAATCAAGGATCCCTATGTGGCTCCCGAAGTGACGGAAATGTATTGGTTTTTATATCTCGTGCATTTGGGGACGCGGTTTTCGCGATCGAGCCGTGACGCGATCATCGAAGATTTGCGTGTCGAACAGGTTGAAGCCGCCGCCTATTGCAGTCCGCTTCATTTACAGCGGCATTACTTCGAACTCGGCTATCGCCGCGGCAACTTTCTCGTGACGGAAAAAGTGGCAGACCGTGCAGTCGCGCTGCCGTTTCACTCGCATCTCACGGAAGATCAAATTGCCTTCATCGTCGCAACCATGAAAGACGCCTCGATTAATGTCGGGGCTGGAGCAGCGATTTATTAAACCACCCAAGTCACGCAAAACGTGTCGGAGAAGTAAGGAAAGAGTCAATGTCACTGATTACGATTATGCCGTCAGGTAAGACGATTGAAGCGGTGGAGGGAACCACACTGCTTGCGGCGATTCTTGCTGCCGAAGTGGACCTGAGCCACAAATGCGAAGGCAATGCTTCATGCGGCACCTGTCATATCTTCGTTCATGAGGGACGCAAGGGTGTGTCAAAAGTAGCCCGCGAGGAAAACGAGAAGCTTGATTCCATCGTTGGTGTGGGCTCGAAATCGCGCCTTGCCTGTCAGGCAAAGGTGCTGGGCACAGAGAATATTAAGGTCGAGCTGCTCGGCTTTGGTTCCGGTCTATAGAGCTTGGGAGAGATTTTATGGAATCCGCCAATGTCATGATTCATGTGCGCTTTGCGCCAAACGGCTCGGTCGTCGAAATAGGCGAGCGCCCGCCGGGTTTGAGCCCGCAGGATTGGTTCAATAGCCTATGCGATAAGGCGGGCATGGAGTACCAGGCCCTTTCGGGCGGGCGCGGCGTGTTTCGCCTTACTCGGACAGTGGTAGACGCTCTGAAAACTGATAGTGCGGCGGCTGCATAGATGCATGGCATAACGGAGCCGTGGGAAGCGTACCCCGGAGTTGTCCCGCTAATGGGTGCGACTCCCGGCTCCTTTACCGACAATTGAAAACTTACGGCCGTTCGCGCGCAGAATCTCGACTGCAATTCCGAGTGGCGCGAACGGGTGGTGCTGCGCCATTCTTCTGTTGAAAGCGCCATTCGATTGCGTCAACAACCCGGCGCGGTTTGATCCTCACAACATCGACGAGGATTGCGCCAACTTTGACCTTGATTGGGAATTCCGCCAGCACGCAAGGCATGTCCTTGATACAGTCGCGGCTATCGCGTCGAATTCCCGTTCGTGATGACGTCAAGATAACATCTTTCCCTCGAAGGGGGCATTGGCCAAAGGATCATTGACGTACGGACACATGCCTTGAAATGCGGGTGACTGACTCATGAGGGAAAGGTCACGCGAGAGAATGGGCATTGGGTTGATGGCTGCTACGTCGTCATTCCTTTCTTGCCGCTCATGTACGTCAAAAGCCGCGGTAAAGATGATAGAGTCCTATTTCGGCACATGCGTGCACGATAACCCGCGTCGGTTTTACGACATGCAGCAGTGTTTGCGTTACGCTACGGGCCTTATGCTGGCGCCGTGCTCCATCAACGTTGCGCCAACCGTTCAATCCACAGACCGCTCTATTTCAGAAAGTGCGACGAGAATTGGGCACGTTTTTCCGATGTATCAAGACCGCGCTCGATGGGCCATTTTTTCTGTATGAAGTAGGTATTCACGTCGCGGGTTACTTCTTTTCCGCGAATGTACCAACGCCCAACGCCGTCTGGAAAAATCACTGCCGGGCCATCCTCTCGATGCACGATATCATTCTCGAGCCAAAGCTTGGTATCAACATAGAGGTAGCAACCTGCCTTCCGCGACATGTCGTCCTGATTGTGATCTTCGACAACCATCATTCCTGTCATAAATTTGTCTCCATCGTTTGCTGTTTGTCGAGATTAATCCCAGCATCAGCTCTAACTTGTGGCTCACCAGGCATGAGGCCGAGCATCCTGGGATTATAGCCTTCCTCACGGAACACGCGCTGGACCACCGGCCGGCCCAGCATACGGCGGTAATGAGCAGCCAAGCTATCGGGCAGCGGAATATTCGTCTTCTCAGCCCAGAACTCAACATAAAACAGAATAGGATCGGCTACTGAAAATTCCTTTGCCACTTAGGCCTCGTCACAAAGCGCATCATTCAGTATTGCAAAGCTTTTGTCGTTGATGTCGCGGCCGGGCTTGCGCACGGCCGGATGATCTTCCGGACTGCGTGCAAAGGTCTGGGTGACAAAAATACGGGCAAAACCCTGGCCATGAACGGTGCCAGCGACATAGGCCATGGTCTCGAGAGCCCTCGCCTCAAGTTCGGGCGTCTCTGGCCATAATTTGGCGCGCGGATGGGTTCGTGCGAGCCAATAGGCAATGGCCGGCACTTCGGTCAGCGTGCTGCCATCCTTGCGTACCAGCGCCGGGATGGTGGATTTTGGATTGACCGCGACATAGTCCGGCTTGAAATGGTCACCCGCAGGCAGGTTCACGATGTAGACCTCGAAGATTTCATCGAGTTCTTCGAGAATGATGTGAATTCCGGTCGAGCATGATCCGGGTGTCATATAGAATTTCATGGGATCCCAGGCTGCGGTCTTTGAATAATGAGGGAATGCGCTCAAGCAGGACCGGCACGTTTCATGCAAATACCATGTCACTGCATCCTAAGAGCGGGGCGCGTGCAAATTGGGCTCGCGATCCATGTTCTATATCTGACAGAGACCAATATGGCATTCGATCTCAAGAAGGACTGGTCCACCGCCGACGTGTGCTCATTGCTTGGTTCGGTCGAGGACGACCGGAGCTGGCGTCTCGAAGTCACCGACGATGGCCTCGCGCAGCTGAATGATATGAGCACCATACCTGACGATGCCTATGAAGACCGGTTACACTGTTTTTTCGAAATCTGGGACCGGGGGACGGATTTCGTGGGTCCTGGCGCGGCGAGTGACGCGAGCCTTTGTAAGAAGCTCGAGCGTGTTTTGCGGGAGAATTACCCGCAGCTCGCAGGCCCGAAAACACTTTCGGCGCTGTAGAGCGTGTTTTAGAACAGATGCTCGACTTTTTCGATTAAGACATGCTCCAAATCTTTGCATCTGAGCGTTTCGTTTTCGATCCCGTGAGACCGCACGGGGGCCAAGCGCTCTAGGCCTGAGCGCGGCCTGGGTCTGCGCGATTCTGGCAGTGAGGGCGCGTCATTGACTCGATGTGAAGCCTGGTTAATCGAGGTGATGGAATGTCAGCAGAGGATCATGAGATTTGAACGATCTGCGCAACCAGTAGTATCGAGCCTGGAACTGCCAAGGCTTTTAGTCTCTTACGGGTCAATGAAGCTGGGGAAAGCAGACCATTCCCAATCGTAATTGTCCGGAAGAATGCGCAAGAGTATTTCGGCTATGTGAATAGCTGCCCGCATGAGGGTCTCTGGCTCAACTTTGGGTCGGGAGCTTTTTTCGACGATGACAGGAAATTTCTTAGATGCGGCAGGCATGGTGCAAAATTCGACATCGAGACGGGAATTTGTGTCGATGGACCTTGTAAAACGGCGAGTATTGAGCCCGTTGCGGTCGCGGCAATCCAGGGAGAGGTCTGCATTCGCGGCATTCACCTTGTCGACGATGACGGAATTCCCGATCCGTTCGCGGAGGTCGCCGACGCGACGATGGAAATCATGATCCATCCCGATTGACGCTGAGGCGCGCCGCGACATGCGGTGACAAGTGACCCAAGGAGATGATCATGGCGGAGGAAACACCTGAGTGTTGCCGGTATTATGTGTCCTATTCCGGGGTCAAATTGCCCTTCAATCTTGTGAATCCCATCGCGGAGGGAGCCCTTTCGAATCGTAATACCTTCATCCGCGCCTATTTCAACAAGGCGGGCGCACTCACGAGCTTTGAGAAGGTCGTCTACGGCGAGGTCGAGCTTGCCCATAGCTATAAGTATTACGACAACGGATTTCTAAAATGCGCCGTGATCACCATGCCGGAGGAGGATCCGGTCGTCATGAGCTTTGACGAAACTGGTGTGCATCATTCAGAGGTCTGACGCGATCCCGACATCAGGTAGGGGAGGGGGCGGTGACGGTTGCTCAATTGATCGAAGAACTCACGCGGATGCCTTCGGACGCGGTCGTGTTGATGGAAAGCGGCGGTGGATTGTCGCTCGTGTCCGCGCTGGATTTCATTGCGGGTCAGGGCCCTGCGGCGCCAGCTGAAGTAATCCTGCTTCCGAATATGAGCGATTAGCGCACCGGCAAGACTGTCGGTTTTGCTTCGGCGGTGTTGGGTGGATGACGCCAAATCGACTCGGGCCTGCGCAGAGAGAAAGAGGGGCCCCGGACTTTGGCGGGATCCTTGCTTTGGGGATGAGGCGGAGAAATGGATTCGACCGGATATGACATGTTATCCGGCACCATGGTGGCGTGCAGCAGTCGCATTTGGTTGGTGGGATTGCCGTACTAATGGAACCAGCTGATCGAAAAGAACGCGCACTAGCGCAGCTTTGTGTCGGGCCACGGCGCACATAGGAGTGCGTTTGGAGTGAATGATGTCTGACGTCGCGGTGGAGATTTCAATGTTTGAGAGGATCGGTGGGGCCCTCACCATCGACCGTTTGGTTGAGGGCTTTTATCAGAGGATGGATGTGCTGCCCCTAGCAGAGGGCATCCGAGCCATGCACGCGACCGATCTCGGGCCAACCAAGACCGTTCTCAAACGCTATCTTTGCGAATGGATGGGCGGCCCGAAGCTCTATTCCGTCGAAAAGGGCCATCCGCGGTTGCGGCAGCGACATATGGGCTTCAAAATCGGTGAGCAGGAGCGCGATGCGTGGCTGTTTTGTATGAAAAGTGCGCTTGAAGAGGCCATTGCGGACGCCGAAGCCCGGCAGGAGATTTACGGTTTGCTCGCAAAGCTTGCTGATTGGATGCGCAATCAGGGCGGCAATCCGCATGATGCGGGCGCGCAGCGTTCATAACGAAAACCGGAGTGGCGGCCGTTCTTTTCAAAGAGGGATTCCGAAGAAATCTTCATCCGCACCGCCCCAAGCCTTGTGGAGCGCCAAAGCGTTTTTCCATTTTACCAATTCAGTTTCATCCGCGTTGCGATGGGAAATCTTGCCGGCCGAATTCTTGGCCAGCAGGAAGGTCTTCCCATTCCGGATGAAGCGATTGAGGTCTTTCACGTCGTTTGGGCGCACGACGCAACGGGGCGCCTCATCGACAAGAATGGTCGTGGGAAGCATGTCCGGTTCTCCTCTCCGCTGCGCTGCAATCTCAGAATCCCTCGTCCGGCCGGCCCCAAGGGTGTGATCCGGGGACGAACGATGCTTTGATGCCCGCCTTTTGAATGTCGGTGAGTGTTTTTATAGAAGGTGCCTTCGTGCATCAGCGTGCCACCCTTGGTGGTAATTGCGACATAGCGGGCGACCGGGTCGGTTTCGCAGAGATAACCACCGCCGGGGTCCAGCGTGTTGCGTGCATTCCCATCCCAATCCACAAAGAAGCCGTCCGCCACGGGCATGCGATATCCTCGTTGAATGATTTTTTGGATCGCCAGTATTGACGAGCCGACGAGGGAATATGAGCAAGTTTCTTGCCGGGTCCGGCCCCGCGTTTTTTGTCATACCGATTGTTGGAAAGCAGACAATCACGCCAGACAAAGTATTATCCGCATGCGACAGGTCCGGACGGCATCGAAAATTTGACCTAGCTCTTGGATTCTCGAGCACGAGCGGCCCCATTTATGCTAGT